>NZ_JBGLOU010000013.1:0-349133 GCF_041402765.1 Nonomuraea sp. AD125B
GCCCAGCCCTCCGTCTCAGCCCAACCCTCACCAGCCCAGTTCCCCACCTCAGCCCGATCTCCGCCTATCCGAACCACCGCCGCAGCCCAGCCCTCGCCACCCCAGTCCCCGCCAGCCCGGATCACTGCCGCAGCCCGGCCCTGGTCAGCCCGGTCCGCCGCCGCCTGAACCCGACGACCCCCGTTGGTTCGGGCCGCCCCCGTCCGGGCCGCGCGCCTCCGGGGCGGGCGGGCCTCGGTCCGGCACGCCGTCGGTGGAGCCGTCACCGCCTGGAACTCGGCCCTTGGCGGGCGGCCTCGGCCCGTCGCGGGCCGGCTCGCCTCGGCCGGGTCCGTACCCCTTCCAAGGGGCGCCTCGGTCCGGGCTGTTCGAGGCCCGGCCGGCCGCGCCTGGTCTCGGGCAGGCTGATGGGGGCGCGCCTCCGGACGATCCCCGCGAGGCCGAGGAGCCGGTGGAGGGGCAGCGAGGGTGGTGGCGGCGGGCGTCCGTGCTGGTGAGTCTGGCTGCGGCGCTGGTCGCGGCGGCGCTCACCTGGTGGGTGGTCACCGAGGGAGGGGCCGCCCCGAAGCCGATGATCGGTGCTGGGGACTCCAGCACCATCGCGTCCCAGCCGGGCGAGGGGGCCGCGGCTCCCGGCGCGACCGCGCCCGCCGCACCCACGGCATCGGCCGAGCCCAGGGCATCCGCCGACCCGGCGGAACCCACGGCATCCGACGAACCCAACGAACCCACCGAATCCGCACAGCCGGCCCAGCCCGCCCGGTCCGCAGAAGCCGCCCCATCCGCACAGCCCACCGAACCCGCCCAGTCCGCCCGACCTGACCAATCCGACGGTCCCGTTCAGCCCTCCCAACCCACCGGGCCCGCCGCCGCGCAGGCGCGGGCCATGAACGACGTGCTGGCCAGTAGCAACGCCTCCCATTCGGGTCTCACCGACGCCATCGTCGCCACCTCCCAGTGCCGCCGCAGCGGCCTGGACAGGATCGTGGACATCACGGCGGGCCGCCGCGACCAGCTCGCCGCCGCCCGCGCGCTCGCCGTGGACGCGCTCCCGGACGGGGCCGCCCTGCGGAAGTCCCTGGTGGCCGCGCTGGACGCCTCGTTCGACGCCGATGCCGCGTTCCTGTCCTGGGCGCGCCGCCACCTCGCCGGCGACTGCTCGGGCCCGGTGGCCGAGGACCGTGACTACCGGCGCGGCCTGGCCCGCTCGGAGGACGCGCGGAAGGCGAAGGCCCGCTTCGCCGACGCCTGGCGGACGGTCGCGAAGCGGCACGACCTTCCGGCGTGGCGCCCGGACCAGATCTGACCGCGACCCCAAAACCATGAGATGGGTGTTGACGGGAGGTGTTTGCGACATCTAGCGTTCCGGGCGGATCGGTGAAACATATCGCCATATGTCCGAAACTTTCGGAGTCGCCATGTTACGCGGGATTGTCGCGATCGCCCTGCTCGGCCTCCACCCTGTCCACCCCGCGCCGCCCCCGGCCGTCACCCTGGACGAGCACGTACGCCACCAGCAGATCGACGGCTTCGGCATCTCGCAGGCCTTCCGCCGCAACGAGCTGCTCAAGGCCCTGCCTGCCGAGCAGCAGCGGGAGATCCTCGACCTGTGGTTCGACCGCAAGAAGGGCGCCGGGCTGAGCATCCTGCGCCTCGGCATCGGCTCCTCCCCGGCCGGCAGCCCGTACGACCACATGGTCTCCATCCAGCCGGAGAACCCCGGCGGCCCGGACGCCCCGCCGAGATACGTGTGGGACGGCGACGACAACAGCCAGGTCTGGGTGGCCAAGGAGGCCCAGCGCTACGGCGTGCGGCGTTTCTTCGCCGACGCATGGAGCGCCCCCGGCTACATGAAGGACAACGGCGACGACAAGAACGGCGGCACCCTGCTGCCCGAGTGGCGGCGGGCCTACGCGAACTACCTGGTGGCGTACACGAAGTTCTACGCCAAGGAGGGCATCAGGATCACCGACCTGGGCTTCACCAACGAGCCCGACTGGACGGCCACGTACGCCTCCATGCGCTTCACCCCGGAGCAGGCCGCCGAGTTCGTCAAGGTGCTCGGGCCGATCGCGCGCGACGTCGACGTGGCGTGCTGCGACTCCTTCGGCTGGAACGAGGCCAAGGCGTACACGGCGGCGATCGAGGCCGACCCCGAGGCCCGCCGCTGGGTGAAGACCCACACCGGCCACACCTACGCCAGCCCCGTGGACGCGCCGCTGCCGACCGGCCGCAGGACGTGGATGTCGGAGTGGAACCCGAACGGCGACCGCTGGAACACCTCCTGGGACGACGGCAGCGGCTTCGACGGCTTCACGATCGCCTCGGCCGTCCATGACGCGCTCACGCTCGGACAGGTCAGCGGCTACGTCTACTGGCTCGGCGCGTCGCGCGGCGCGACCAGGGCGCTGCTGCAGATCGACGACGTGGCGAAGACGTACAGCGTGTCGAAGCGCCTGTGGGCCCTGGCCGCCTACAGCAGGTTCATCAGGCCGGGCGCGGTCCGGGTCGGCGCCTCGGCGGCCGACCCGGCGCTCAAGGTGTCGGCCTTCCGCAACCCGGACGGCTCCCGGGTGATCGAGGTGCTCAACACGGGCACGGCCGCGGTCGCCTGGAAGGGCGTGCCTGGCCGGGCCACCGCGTACGTCACGAACAACGACAACTCCCTCACCCCGTCACCGGTGGCCGGCCGCACGGTGACCCTGCAGCCGCGGACGCTGACCACGGTCGTCGTCCGCTGACGGACCGGCGAGGGCCCGGACCCGGGTCCCCCGGGCCCTCGCCGCAACACTCAGCCCTTGCTGCCCGTGTGGGCGATGCCCTGGATGAACTGGCGCTGCAGGAAGACGAAGACGGCGATCACCGGCAGCGACGCGATGAGCGAGCCGGCCATGAGCACCGGGTAGTCCGTCTGGTACTGCCCCTGGAGCGAGGCGAGCCCCGCCGACAGCGTCATCTTCTCGGGATCGGTGTTGACCACGAGCGGCCAGAACAGGTCGTTCCACGCCCACAGCAGGCACAGCACGGCCAGCGCGACCAGCCCGGGTCGGGCCAGCGGCAGCATGATCGACCAGTAGATCCGCACCGGCCCCGCCCCGTCGAGGCGGGCCGCCTCCTCCAGCTCGCGCGGCAGCGCGAGGAAGAACTGCCGCAGCAGGAACACGCCGAACGCGCTGAACAGGCCGGGCACGATGATCGCCTGGAGGCTGTTGAGCCAGCCGAGCCCGGACATGATCTGGTACTGCGGGATCACGAAGAGCTGCGGCGGCACCATGAGCACCGACAGGAACACCGCGAACAGCACGTTCTTGCCGGGGAAGCGCAGCCGGGCGAAGGCGTAGGCGGCCATGGAGCAGAACAGCACCTGCCCGGCCACCCGCCCCGCGGCCATGACCGCGGTGTTGAGGAACTGCTCGCCGAACGGCAGCAGCTCGAACACCTTCGCGTAATTGTCCCAGCGCCCCTCGGGCAGCAGCGACGGCGGCACCCGGGTCGCGGAGCTGAGCGTCTTGAGCGAGGTGATCACCTGCCAGGCGAACGGCGCCACCATCGCCAGGGAGGAGGCGATGAGCACCGCGTGCACCCCGAGCGGCCCGCGTCTAGACATAGTGCACCCACCTGCGCTGGAGCCGGAACTGCAGGATCGTCAGCGCCGCGATGAGCACGAGCAGCGCGATCACGACGGCCGCCGCGTAGCCGCGGTCGTTGGTGACGAAGGCCCGCTCGTAGAAGAGCTGCACGACGGTCTGCAGCCGCCCGTAGGCCGGGTTGGCCCGCGCCGCCTGCCCCGACCCGGTCATGACGAAGACCAGGTCGAACAGTTGCAGCGAGCCGATCACCGAGACGATGGAGATGAAGAACGCGGTCGGCGACAGCAGCGGCAGCGTGATCGAGAAGAACTGCCTGACGCGGCCCGCGCCGTCCAGCGCGGCGGCCTCGTACGTCTCCTTGGGGATGGCCTGCATCCCGGCGAGGAAGATGATGAGGTTGTAGCCGACGCTGGTCCAGACGCCCACGACGACCAGCGCGTACAACGCGGTGTCGGGGTCGGCGATCCAGTTGGGGCCGTCGATGCCGACGACCGCGAGCACCTGGTTGACCAGGCCGTAGTCGCCGTTGTAGAGCCAGCGCCACAACATCGCGACCGCGACCGGCATGGTCACCACGGGCAGGAAGAACGCCGTCCGGTAGATCCCGGCGCCGCGCAGCCCCGGCACGTTCATCAGCGCGGCGAACACGATGGCGACCGGGATGCCGAGCAGGCCGAGCACGGTGTAGGTGACCGTGTTGAGCACCGCCTGGCGCACCTCGGGGTCGGCGGCGAGGCGGGCGTAGTTCTCCAGCCCGACCCACGTGTGCCCGCCGAACACCCCCCACTCGGTGAAGGAGAAGTACGCGGTCTGCAGCACCGGCCACAGGTAGAAGACCGCGAGCCCGAGTCCTGTGGGGGCGATGAACGCGTACCCCCACAGGGCCTCGCTCCTCGGCTTGCGCGTGGTCACGTCACTCCTTGGCCAGCAGGTCGTTCATCCCGGCCGCGAGGTCGGCGGCGGCCTTCTCGACGGGCACCTCGCCGGTCCACGCCTTGGTCAGGTGGGTGAGCTCCTGCTCCTGCCAGGCGGCGGTGTTCTTGGAGACGGGGTACGGCACCGCGTACGCGACCGCGTCCAGGAAGACCTTCAGCTTCAGCTCGGGGTGGGCGGCCACCCAGTCGTCCTGGGTGCCGTTGTAGGCCGGGATCGGGCCCTTCTTGCCGAGGATGTCGGCGGCCTGCTTCGAGCCGAGGAACTTGACGAACTCCCACGCCTCGGCCGGGTGCTCGGTCTTGGCGGACATCACGTTGGCCACGCCGTGGATGATGGTGGCCTGCTTCTCGCCCTTGGGCAGCGGGGCGACGTCCACCTTGTCCTTGGTGTAGTCGTTCTTGGTGAACTCGGCGACGTCCCAGGAGCCGCCCCAGTACATCGCGAGCTTGCCGGCCTCGAAGAGCTGCAGCGGCGCGGTGTCGGTCATGGTCTTGAGGTCGGGCGAGTGCCCGGCGGCGATGAGGTCGGTCCAGAAACGCAGGCCCTCGATGGTCTTGGGGTCGTCGTAGCCGGACTTCTTGCCGTCGGGCGAGATGACGTGACCGCCGGCCTGGTAGATGGTGTTGTACTGGTATTCCTGGAAACTCGTGAGCTGCGCGCCGATGGCGTGGACGCCCTTGGCGGGGTCGGTGAGCTTGGCGGCGGCCTTCTTGAAGTCGTCCCAGGTCCAGTCGTCGGCGGGATAGGCGACCTTGGCCGCGTCGAAGAGCTCCTTGTTGTACCAGACGCCGACCGTGTCCATGTCCTTGGGCAGGCCGTACAGCTTGCCCTCGTAGGTGTAGAGGTCGACCAGCGCCTTGGGGTAGACGGAGGAGTCGACCTGCTCCTCGATCGGCTTGATCACGCCGTTGGAGGCGTAGAGCTGGAAGTTGGGGCCGTTCATCCAGAAGACGTCGGGCGCGGCGCCGCCGCTGACGGCGGCCTTGAGCTTGGTCCAGTAGTCGGCCCAGGGGGTGAGCTGGACGTTCACGGTGATGTTCGGATGCGTCTTGGTGAACTCGGCGGCCAGTTCCCGCATCGCGTCCTGCTGGGTCGCGTCCCAGACGCCGTACGACAGCGTCACCTTCCCCTGCGCCTGAGCGCCCGTGCCGGCCTGCTCACCACCCGCGCAGGCGGAGGCGAGCAGCGCCGTGCAAAGGAGCGCCACGACGCTCCGTGCCGACTTCCACATCTCCCAGTCCTCTCCTCGAACGTGGGAGTAATCATGGAGTCCACGATAATTTTCTTCAAGGGGCCCTTTGTTACAGATGGCTCACGAGCGGTGTGCGGCCGTCGAGCACGCGCTCCTCGACGTGGTCGAGCGCCAGCCGCACCGCCCCGAGCACCACGGCCTCGTCGCCGAGCGCCGACATGCGCACCTCGGGCGTGCGGATGCACCAGCGGTCGAGCTCGCGCCGCAGCGGCTCGATGAGCACGTCAGCCGAGCGCGAGTAGCCGCCGCCGACCACGACCATCTGCGGGTCCAGCGCCAGGACCAGCGCGGACGCGCCGAGCGCGAGGTCCCTGACGTAGCGGCGCACGGCGGTGACCGCCGCCCGCTCGCCCGCCCTGGCCGCGGCGAACACGTCGCCGGCCTCCCCGCCCGCGGCCTTGACCAGGTGCTCCTGGGCGCGGATCCAGCCGAGCGCGGGCAGCGCGCCGATCTCTCCCGAGGCGCCGGCGAAGCCCCGGTGCAGCTTGCCGTCGATCACCAGGCCCGCGCCGGTGCGCAGGCCGGCCAGCAGGAACACCATGTCCTTGGCGTAGCGGGCCACGCCGCGCCAGCACTCGGCGAGCGCCGCGAGCTTGCTGTCGTTCTCCACCAGGACGGGCGCGGGGGCCAGCCGGCGCACGTGCGCGGCCAGGTCGACGCCGGTCCACTCGGGCAGCGCCTCCGACAGCATGACCTTGCCCGCGCCGTCCACCAGCCCGGTGGTGCCCACGCCGGACGCCCACACGTCCGCGCCGGTCAGCCCGGCCTGCTCCAGGCAGGCCAGCACGGCCCGGTCCACCGCCTCCAGCCGCTCGGCGCGGCCCATCTCCGGCGTGACGGCGACCCGGACGGCGGACGCGACGTCGCCGTCCAGGTCGGCGAGGGTGGCGCGGACGTTGTGCCCGCCGATGTCGAGACCGAGCACCCGGCCGGCCTCGGCGCGGAAGCGGTAGCGGCGGGCCGGGCGGCCCACGCCGCCGGGCGCCGGCTCCGCCTCGGCCAGCCAGCCCTTGCGCAGCAGCTCGCGGGCCACGTCCTCGGTGGAGGCGCGCGACAGGCCGGTGCGCCTGGCCAGCTCGGTGAGCGTCAGCGGCGGCCGCCCCTGCAGCGCCCTGATCACGGCGAGCGCGTTGAGCTGCCTGAGCCGCGACAGGTCGCCGCCGCTCACGTCCTCGGCCATCGGCCCCCCTTGCCGTCGACTGTCCAGAGCCGAATAATGATGGTCTCCATGAAATATAGCGGGGAAGGTTCCATGACTGAGGTGACTCTAGCCGTCGTGGGCGGCGGCCTGCGAGGGCTTACCTACGCGCGCCACGCGCACGCCACGGGCGCGGGGCGCGTGGTGGCGGTGGCCGAGCCCGACCCGGAGCGGCGCGCCGCGTTCGCGGCGGAGTTCGGCCTGGAGCCCCGGCAGGCGCACACGGACTGGACGGAGCTCGTGGCGGCCGGGCGGGTGGCCGACGCCGCGGTCGTGGCCACCCAGGACCAGCTGCACACCGGGCCCGCGGTCGCGCTGGCGGACCTCGGTTATCACATTCTCCTGGAGAAGCCGATGGCGACGAGCGAGCCCGAGGCGACCGAGATCGCCGAGGCCGCCCGCCGCAACGGCATCATGCTGGCGGTCTGCCACGTGCTGCGCTACACGCCGTACACGCGGGCGGTCAGGAAACTGCTGGACGAGGGGCGGATCGGGCGGCTGATCGGCGCCCAGCACCTGGAGCCGGTCGGGTGGTGGCACCAGGCGCACTCGTTCGTCCGCGGGCACTGGCGGCGGCAGGACACCTCGGCGCCGATGCTGCTCGCCAAGGCCTGCCACGACGTGGACTGGCTGGTGCACCTGTTCGGCAGGCCGCCCGCACGGGTGTCGTCGTTCGGCTCGCTGTCGCACTTCCGTCCCGAGGAGCGGCCCGAGGGGGCGGCGGACCGGTGCCTGGACTGCCCTCTGGAGCCGTCCTGCCCGTACTCGGCGCCGCGGCTCTACCTCGGTTGCCTCGGGGACCCCGACCGGGAGTTCTGGCCGCTGTCGGCGGTCACGCCCGGCCGGACCGAGGAGGAGGTGCGCGAGGCGCTGCGCACCGGTCCTTACGGGCGGTGCGTGTACGCCTGCGACAACGACGTCGTGGACCACCAGGAGGTGACGATGGAGTTCGACGACGGCGCGACGTGCTCGTTCACGATGAGCGCGTTCACGCCCGTGGAGCACCGCCGCACCCGGCTGTTCGGCACCCACGGCTACATCGAGGGCGACGGGCGCACGCTGCGCGTGGTCGACTTCCGCACCGGCGGCGAGGAGACCGTGGACACGGTCGGCCAGGCGGGCCCGTCGGCGGCGGACGGGCACGGCGGGGGCGACGAAGGGCTGGCCGACGCGTTCCTGGCCGCCGTCGCCGCGGGCGATCCGTCCCTGCTGAGCACCGACGGCGCCGAGAGCCTGATGACGCACCGGGTGGTGTGGGCGGCCGAGCGGGCCCGCCTCACCGGCACGGTCGTCACGCTCTGAGCGCTGCTATCCGTACATCTTCCTGAGCGGGGCCTTGAGCAGCTTTCCGGCCGCGTTCTTGGGCAGCTCGGGCACGATCTGCAGATATTTCGGGATCTTGTAGCGGGCCAACCGCCCGTCCAGGTGCCGCAGCAGGTCGCCGGGCTCGGCCGCCGCGCCCGGCCGCGGCACGACGAGCGCCTTGCCCACCTCGCCCCAGCGCTCGTCGGCCACGCCGATCACCGCGCACTCGGCGACCGCGGGATGGCCGTAGAGCACGCTCTCGACCTCGGCCGGGTAGATGTTCTCGCCGCCGGAGATGATCACGTCCTTGATGCGGTCGGAGATGGTCACGTAGCCGTCCTCGTCGGCGATCCCGACGTCGCCGGAGCGGAACCAGCCGTCCGCGTCGAGCACCTCCGCGCTCTCCTCGGGGCGGCGCCAGTAGCCGGGCATGACGTTGGGGCCCTGGACGTACACCTCGCCGGGCTCGCCCGGAGCGGCGGGCGAGCCGTCGGGCGCGACGAGGCGGACGTCGGAGAAGAAGCACGGCACCCCGGCGCTCCCCGCCTTCTCGACCGAGCGCTCGGCCCCGAGGAACAGCGCGCCGGGCGCGGTCTCGGTCATGCCGTACCCCTGGAGGAACGTCAGCCCGCGCTCCTGGTACGCCCGGATCAGCGGCAGCGGCACCGGCGCGCCGCCGCACAGCAGGTGGCGCAGGCTCGACAGGTCGGCCCCGGCCCAGCGCGGTGAGCGCGTGAGCATGCCGAACATCGACGGCACCCCGAACATCACCGTCACCCGCTCGCGCTCGACCAGCTCGAACGTGCGCTCCACGTCGAACGACGGCTCCAGGACGCACCGGCCGCCCTTGAGCACGGTCGGGACCAGCGTCTGGGCCAGCGCCGCGATGTGGAACAGCGGCGCGCTGACCAGCGTCACCTCGTCGGGCCCGAGCGGCACGTCGACCAGCAGGTTGACCGCGTTCCAGGTGAGGTTGCCGTGGGTGAGCATGGCCCCTTTGGGGCGGCCGGTGGTGCCCGAGGTATACATGATCAGGCAGACGTCGCCGCGGCTCACCGGCTCGTCGATCGGGGCGGCCGAGCCGGTGGCGAGCAGGCTTTCGTACGCCGCCGCCGGCACGTGCCGGCCGGGCAGCCCGTCGCCGTCTCGGCCGGAGCCCAGCAGCAGCGCGGCCGGGTCGGCGTCCTCCAGGACGAAGCGCAGCTCGGGGACGGTCAGACGGGTGTTGAGCGGCACGAACACCGCCCCGAGCAGGCCCGCCGCGAAGAACGTCTCGACCAGCGCGGGCTCGTTCGGCCCGAGGTAGGCGACCCGGTCGCCGCGCCGCACGCCGAGCTCGCCCGCCAGGGCGGAGGCCAGCCGGTAGGCGCGCTCCCGCAGCTCGCCGTAGGTGCGGTCACGTCCCTGGAACGACAGCGCGACCCGATCGGGCGTCATCCTCGCCCTGCGCGCCGGCCACGAGCCAATCCCCTGATTCCGCATCGGGCCTCCTCGACCTCAAGTTAGGCCACGATGTGATCGCTGTCACCGTCCCGCCCGCGATCGAGACCCGCCAGGGAGTCGTCGGGGACGGTGTCGAGCAGCCGCTCCGCGACCGCCGTCGCCTCCGGCCTGAACCGCTCGTGCAGCGCGTGGCAGACCCGCTGGGCCTGCTCGGCCGGCCAGTCGCCGGGCAGGTGGCGCAGCGGCAGCCGGGGGTCGGTCCTGATGATCTGCAGCCAGCCGGTCAGCAGCGTCAGCGAGCGGGCCAGGTCGTCGGGGGCCTCCGGCGCGGGGTCGGGCCGGTCCCAGCGGCGCAGGAACTCCCGGTAGCGGCGGCCCAGGCCCTCCAGGTCGTACGCCTCCCGCACCAGCGCCTGCATGTCCGTGGGGCGGCGCGGCTCGGCGGCGAACACCTTGACGTTCGCGCCCAGGTCCGCGCGCAGGTCGTCGATCACCTCCGTCACGTCCACCTCGCCGGGGGCGATCCACAGGCCGTTCTGCAGCGGGCCGAAGCCGGACCAGACGAGCCGGGAGCGCAGCTCGTGCCGCTGCCGCTGCCACGACTCGGGCAGCGAGAAGCCGATCAGCGTCCAGCGGTCCTCGGCGGCGTCGTTGACGACCCCGCTGTGCCAGATGCGCCGCTCACCGTCCCGCAGCACCTCGTCGCTGGTGGGCGTGAGCCCGAAGTACATGCGCCGGCCGGAGCGGCGGCGGCGCAGCAGACCGCGCCGGACCATGCGGGTCAGGGTCGAGCGGGTGGCCTCCTCCGAGATGCCGACCTTGGCGAACGCCTCGATGAAGCTGCGTGAGGAGACGCAGATCCCGCGCCGGTACACGTGATCCCCCAGGAAGGTGAGCATCACCGACTGAGGCCGCATGGACCCCTCCCCCACATCTTGGGCACTCTCTTGACAGCCGTAATGTACCTGCCTACATTCAGGGCCTCATCGCAGTCAGGAGGTCCTGAATGCGCAAGGTGCTGCCCGCCCTGATGGGCGTGGTCCTGGCCGTGACCGCCTGCGGCTCCGGCGGCTCAGGCTCCGGAGGCGGCGGCGGGGATCCGATCAAGGTGGGGCTCATCGTCTCGCTCACCGGCAACTACACGCCGCTCGGCAGCGAGGACAAGAAGGCCGTCGAGCTCGCGGTCGAGCAGGTCAACGCGGCCGGCGGGCTGCTCGGGCGCAAGGTCGAGCTGGTCACCCGCGACGACAAGACCGCCCCCGACCAGGGCATCGTGGCCTACAACCAGATCAAGGGCGACATCGACGCGCTGATCGGGCCGGTCTTCTCCAACGCGGCGCTCGCGGTCGAGCCGCTCGCGCAGCGCGACAGGATGCCGTACCTGTCGCTCGCGCCCGCGCAGGAGCAGGTCGAGCCGATCAAGTCGTACGTCTTCGTCACCCCCGCGCTGTCCAGCATGTACGCCGAGCGCTACCTGCAGTACATCCAGGCCGAGGGCATCAAGACCATCGCGGTCGCCTGGGACTCCAAGAGCGCGTACTCGGTCTCCGGCCACCAGGCGATGACCGCGCTCGCCGGCAAGTACGGCGTCACGATCGCCGTCGACGAGCCGTACGAGACCACGAACTCCGACTTCAGCGCCCTGTTCCAGCACGTGCGCGACTCCCGCGCCGAGGCGCTGGTGTTCTGGGGCTCCGGCGCGCCCGGCGTGACCGCGGCCAAGCAGTACGTCGCCTCCGGGCTCAAGACGCCGCTGTTCCTGACCGCGTCCCAGGCCAGCAAGCTGTGGCTGGAGCCGATGGGCGCGGCGGCCGAGGGCATGACCGTGCAGAGCGCGATCGGCGTCATCGGCGAGCACCTCCCGGCCGGCAAGCAGAAGCAGGTCATCGAGCAGATGGCGGGGCCGTACCGGCAGAAGCACGGCTATCCGCCGCCGCAGTTCGCCCAGGACGGCTACAGCGCGAGCCTGCTGCTGTTCGAGGCGATCAGGAAGGCGAACAGCACCGACAAGGAGAAGGTGCGGCAGGCGCTGGAGTCGATGGACCTGGTCACGCCGAACGGCCGCTTCCGCTACTCCGCCACCGACCACTCCGGGCTCTCCCCCGAGTACATCTCCGTCAACACGGTCAAGAACGGCGCGTTCGTCCCGACCCCGTGGGCGGCCGAGCAACTGGCCAAGACCGTCGGCGCGCTGGGGTAGCGGGTGCTGGCCGTCCAGGGGGTCTCGCGTTCCTTCGGGGGCGTCTACGCCGTCATCGGCCCGAACGGCGCCGGCAAGTCCACGCTGTTCAACCTCATCACCGGCCACCTGGCCGCCGAGCGGGGCGAGATCTCCTTCCTCGGCCGCCGGGTGGACCGGCTGGCCCCGCACCGGCGGGCCAGGCTCGGCATGTCGATCGTCTTCCAGGCGGCCCGCGTCTTCCGCGGCATGACCGTGCGCGAGAACGTCATGGTCGGCCTGCACGGCGGCACCTCGGCCGGGTTCGTCGCGGCGGCACTGCGGCTGCCCCGCCACCGGCGCGACGAGCGCGAGATCGCCGCGCGGGCCGGCGCCGCGCTGGAGCGGGTCGGCCTGGCCGACTGGGCGGACCGGCCGGCCGACCGGCTGCCGATCGGGCAGCAGCGGGCGCTCCAGCTCGCCCGCGCGCTGTGCGCCCGGCCCCGGCTGCTGCTGCTCGACGAGCCCGCCTCCGGGCTGCGCGGCCAGGAGCGCGAGCGGCTGGCGGAGCTGGTGGAGGAGCTGCGCGCGGACGGCCTGACGATCCTGCTGGTCGAGCACGACGTGGCGTTCGTGACCCGGCTCGCCGACCGGATCGTGGTGCTCGACCTCGGCCGGGTCATCGCCGACGGCCCGCCCGCCGAGGTCAGGAACGACCCCCTCGTCCTCGCCGCCTACCTGGGACAGAGCGCATGATGATCGAGGTGACGGACCTCGTCGTCGCGTACGGCGCCGCGACCGCGCTCGACCGCGTCACCCTCAACGTCGCCGAGGGCGAGATGGTCGCCCTGCTCGGCCCGAACGGCGCGGGCAAGTCCACCCTCGCGGGCGCCCTCGCCGGGCTGCTGCGCCCCGCCTCCGGCACGGTCACGGTCGGCGGCCGGCTCGCGCTGATCCCCGAGGGACGCCAGCTCTTCCCCGACCTGTCGGTCGCCGACAACCTGGCGCTCGGCGGCTGGCGCTCCGGCGTCCGCGACCCGTCCGCCGTCTACGACGTGCTCCCCCGGCTGGCCGAGCTGGCGGACCGGCGGGCCGGCGTGCTGTCGGGCGGCGAGCAGCAGATGGTGGCGTTCGGGCGGGCCCTCATGTCCCGGCCCGACGTGCTGGTCGTGGACGAGCTGTCGCTCGGCCTGGCCCCGAACGTGACCGCCGGCCTCGCCCGGCACCTGGCCGAGCTCAACCGCTCGCGCGGCCTCGCGGTGCTGCTCATCGAGCAGAACGCCCGGCTGGCCTTCGAGCTGTGCCGGCGGGCGTACGTGCTGGAGTCCGGCCGGCTGGTCACCGAGGGCGAGTCGGCCGCGCTGGCCGGCGACCCGCGCGTGGCGGGCGCCTACCTGGGCGGGGCGATCACGTGAGCGCCTTCCTCACCTACCTGCTGAACGGGCTCGCGGTCGGGTGCGCGATCGCGCTCATCGCGAGCGGCCTGGTCGTCATCCACCGGGTGACCGGGGTGGTGAACTTCGCGCAGGGGACTTTCGCGGTGGTGGCGGGGTTGTGCGCGTCCTCGCTGCTCGGGCTCGGCCTCCCGCACGGCGCGAGCGAGCTGGCCGCCGTGCTCGCGGCGGCCGTCGCCGGGCTGCTGACCGGTCTCGCCGCCGTCGGGCGGCCGGGGACCACGCCGCTGTCGTCGCTCATCGTCACGCTGGGCGTGGGCGTGCTGGCGTACGCGGTGGAGATCGTGCTCTGGGGCGACCAGCCGCGCTCCGCGCCCGGCCTCGCCGGGTCCGTCACCGTCGCGGGGGCGCGGATCCAGACCCAGCACCTGCTGGTGATCGCGGTGACGGCGGTGGCCTTCGTCGCGCTCGCGCTGTTCTTCGGCCGGACGTACCTGGGCAAGGCGCTCACCGCCTGCGCCTCCAACCCGTACGCCGCCCGCGTCGTCGGCATCGACGTGCGCCGGATGGGGCTGCTCGCGTTCGCGCTGGGCGGGCTGCTCGGCGGCCTCGCCGGGGTGCTGGTGACGCCGATGCGGCCGATCTCGTTCGACACCGACGTCACGCTCATCGTCAACGGCTTCGCCGCGGCCGTGTTCGGCGCGCTGACCCGGCCGGTGATCACGCTGGGGGGCGCGCTGCTGCTGGGCGTGGCCGAGACCATGGCCGCCGGCTACGGCTACGGCTCCCACCAGCTGGAGATCGCCCTCGGGCTGATGCTCGTCGTCATGATCGTGCAGGCCGGCCGCCGCCCGGCGATCTCCCAGGAGCCGACATGATCGTCCGACGCGCCCTGGGGCCGCTGGCCGCCGCCGCCGTCACGCTCGCACTGCCCGCCGTGCTCGACGACAGCGCACTCGCCGTCTACGTCCTGCTCGGCCTCGCCGCCATGGTCACGGTCGGGGTGTCGCTGCTCATGGGGTACGCCGGGCAGGTCTCGCTCGGGCAGGGCGCCTTCTACGGCCTCGGCGCGTACACGGCCGCGCTGCTAGCGCTGAACGGCCTGCCGCCGCTGCTCGGCCTGCTCGCCGCGCCCGTGGCGGCCGCCGCGTTCGCCCTCGTCGTCGGCCTGCCGCTGCTGCGCCTGCGCGGCCACCACCTGGCCTTCGCCACGCTCGCCATGCAGCTCATCCTGCTCTCCCTCGCCGGGCAGCTCGAATTCACCGGCGGGGACATCGGCCTGCAGGCCATCCCGCCGTTCTCCGCCTGGTCGTTCGAGGCGGGCGGGGTGACCGCGTACGCGTATCTGACGTGGGCCGGGCTGGCGCTCGTCATGCTGGTCACGCGGAACGTCATCGCCTCCCGCCCCGGCCGCGCCCTGCGCGCCCTGGCCACCAGCGAGACCGCCGCCGCCTCGTCCGGCATCCCGGTGGGCCGCTACAAGCTCGCCGTCCTCGCCCTGTCCGCCGCCTTCGCCGGTCTCGCCGGGGGCATCTACTGCTTCTACACCGGGTACGTGGCGCCAGGGTCGTTCCCGGTGCTGATCTCGATCCAGTACATCGTCATGGCCGTGGTCGGCGGGCTCGGCACGATCTGGGGGGCGGTGGCGGGGGCGGCCGCCATCACCCTCCTCGTCCAGGGGCTGGACCAGCTCGCGAACCTGCCGGGGATGCCGTCGTACGCGCCGGGCGTGCTGTCGTACGCGGTGTACGCCCTCGTCCTGATCGCCGTGGTCCTCTTCCTGCCGAACGGCCTCGTACCGGCGATCAGAAGACTGCTGTCCAGGGAACGCCCCGTGCAGACCCGCTGACCTGGCACTCCACGTCTCCCGTCATACCGCACTACCAGGTCACCGCCGACGTGGCCGCTGGGACACGGTCAAGGCGCCGGCTTGAGCTGATTCAGGCGTCCAGATCCGGGACACCCTCCGCCCGCTGAGCCGATCCTTCCCCTGGGGCGCTCGCTTGTGCTTCCCTTGAGAGGTGAGGCTGGTCCGATGAGGCGCGGTGACGACCGCTCCATCCACGCCCTGCGCGCCACGTCGCAATTTGCCGCTTTGGAACCCATATGGGCCGGCATCAGCTCGACCATCCAACTGCGCGCACTGCTCGTCTTCGGAGCGCTCTTCAACGAGCGCGTCTACGTGCACGACACGCAGCTCGTCGACAACCCCCGCGTGGTGGGCGACTTCAGCAGGTCCGACCTGCGGGAGAGCAACTTCTACCGGCTCCTCAGGGAGCTCATCGCGGCGGGCGTCGTCGCGGTCGGGCTCCGGGAGCACAACTACCTCTACCGCGAGGACCGGCTCGATCCCTGCGACTCCCTGGCCGACGTGCTGGGGAGCTGGAAGAAGAACAGCCCGGACGGCAAGGGCTGGGTCATCTCGCCGATCTCGCAGGCACGCGACCGGATGATCACCGAGCTCGACGGCGTTCTCACCGGCGACGGTTCCGTCGTCGTCCGCTACGACTACGCGCGGACGAAGGACGGATTCATGCGGCAGGTCCGCGACGCCGCGAACTCGCCGGACTCGGTGCTCGCGGGCCTGCTGTCCCAGCAGCCCGCCGAGCTGCGCAGACGGTACGACGCCATTCTCGCGAGGCCGCGTTTCTCGCACACGCCGATCTTCGCGTTGCTGCACGATTCCGGTCTTCCGGTGAACGACCAGCTGATCCAGATCCACGGCCTCTTCGACGAGATCGCGCACGCGAACGCGTTCAACGCCCGGCTGCTGGGGTCCGACTGGGACTCCGGCCCAGGCACGGGCCTCGCCGAAGCCGTACTCAGCGATGGGCCGTTCGAGCAGAGGGATGCCACCCCACGGTTGCGGGCGGAAGAACTCGTGGAGGCGGCCTATCGCATGGTCGAAGGGCCGTCACCCGACCTGCTCGCCATGCTGCGCTTCGAGGAGATCCTGGAGCTGCGCGGGCGGGCCAGAGAGCTGTTCGAGATCCAGTCGTACCTCGAACTGCCCGACACCCGCGACCCCGACGACGCGCTGTCCGCCGCCCTGGCCGACTGCGCGGCCGACTACTGGCAGCACATCTGCGACCACATCCGATCGACGCGCCCGCACCTGACGGTGAAACCCTCCAAGATCGGCATCTTCCTGCGCAGAAGGATGCCGAAGCTCGCCAGGGCGGCCGAACGGTTCGCCACGACCGGCCTGTCCACGCTCACCGAAGTGGCCTTCAACGCCGTGCCCCTCATCGGCGGGATGGTGAGCGAGGAGTCGAAGCACAGCATGCTGCGGCGGGCCAACCTGGAGTTCGTGTTCTTCACGGAGTCCGCGCGCATGCGCGAGCTGCGGGACTTCCTTCCGCACCGAGGCTGGATCTCCTCCGACATGAGATCGAGCACGAGCCGATGAGGGCCGCGTTCACCTTCTGGGGGCTCTGATGCCCGCGGCAGCTTCTCTCCTCGAGCGCGACGGGCTCACCTGGTCCGTGAGGGCCGGCAGCGGCGACCGCGTCGGCCCGGGCCCGCACGAGCAGGACATCTGGCGGCTCGCCCGGTCGTTCGGTGGCACCGGGGCGGCGTTCGTGGACGTCGGGGCGCACGTCGGGCACTTCGCCCTCCGGCTGGCCGCGACGTTCGCGAAGGTCATCGCCATCGAGCCGAACCCGGCCGCCCTGACCACGCTGCGGACGAACCTCCGGCTCAACGGCATCGGCAACATCGATGTCCAGCCCGTCGCGGCGCACGACCGCACGGCGCGGCTGCGGCTCTGGGACCCCTACGACGTGGTCGCCGGCCCCTGCACCCGCACCCTGGACCTCGACGAGCCGGTCACCGTGCCCGCGGACTGCGAGGTATCTTTGCTCCACTGTGGACCGGACGGTTACGGCGCCTTCCTGGGCGACGTGGACGCGCTCCCGATCGACCTCATCGCGTCCCGGTCCGAGGAGACCGTCCGGCTGATCAAAATCGATGTCGAGGGGCACGAGGACAGGACGCTGGCGGGCGCGAGCGAGACGATCCGGCGCCATCAGCCGGCGATCCTGATCGAGATGCACGACTCGATGTACGGCGAACGGATCAAACAGGAAGTGGTGCGGCAACTGTCGCACCACGGCTACCTGTGGTGCGACTTCTCCCTCTATCAGCGATCGAAGATGACGACGTCGGACATGTGCCCGTACATCTACGCCGAGCCGGAAAGCATCGGCCGCCGACAGGAATTCCTCGATTACGCCGAGCAGGTCAACGTGGACGCCGCCTCACGCTGGCTGACGGTGCCGTGAAACAGTCAGTATCACCACGTCCATCTCCTCGCGCCGAACCCAGCACAACGCCTCGAAGTCACCCACCGCCGCCTTGAACACCCCCGCACCCTCGTCGATGACCCGCAGCGCGCCGGACTCCAGATCGGTGGAGAGGTATTCCAGCGAGTCGACGATGTGCTTGGCCGCCACCGGATCGTCGGCGTGAATCGCCCGGATCTCCCGCACGGCGGGCGCGGCGAGCAGGATCTCGTAGTAACCCTTCACAGGGCGATCTCGCGCCGCAGATCACCGAGCCGCATCGTCTCCATCCCCGCGCCGAGCTCCGCGATCAACCTCACTCCCAGCAACCGGTCGGCGGCATCCTCGGTCGCGGCGAGCGCGCTCATCCCTGCGGCGGCCACCTCGTAGGGAACCATGGCGGCCACCACCTCACGGCCGTCCTCCAGGAGAACGACCTCTCCCGCGACCGCTTGCTCGACCGCCTCCTGGACCGCGGCGGCGGTGGCGGGAAGGCGCAACGTACGGTTTCTCATGCCCAGGCGGCTCTTCCTGTCCGAGAACGGCGCGACTTCCCCAGCCTAAAGCCCTTTACCCTGCCACGACCTCAGCAACCCAGCAGGTCAACGGCGACTTTCCTGTCACCCTGAGGTCACCGGGACGCAGGCGCGACAGGCGGTGCGCATCTTCCGCGAGGGAGGCGTGAACGCCAGCCATTCATGAGGCGTCATACACACGAACTGCACATCAAACCTCAAAGGATTACAAGTGCGCCTCGTCGCCCCTGTCGCCGCCCTGGTGGCCGCCGCCGTCGCTCTCACGCCGGCGGCTCCCGCTCAGGCCGCCGCCCCCACGGTGAAGATCTCCCGGATCTGGTACGACTCGCCCGGCTCACCGGACTTCGGCGCGAACAGCAGCCTCAACGGCGAGTACGTGCAGATCGAGAACACCGGCCGGAGCGCGGTCAAGCTCAGCGGCTGGACCGTCCGCGACGAGACGGCCCGAGCGGACCACGTCTACACGTTCGGCGATGTCACCCTCAAAGCGGGCAAGACGGTCACCCTGCGGACCGGCAGGGGCCGCGACACCGCCACCACGCTGTACTGGGGCCGGAGCGGCGGCACCCTCGCCTACATCTGGAACCAGGTCAAGGACACCGGATACCTCCGCGACGCCCGAGGCCGGCTCGTCCACAAGTGCTCGTACAACAGCAGCCGCACCGCCTACAAGGACTGCTGATCGCTCATCCACATCGGGAACCCGTCCGGGGCGGAGACGACCTGGACGTTGCCGCCGTGGCGGGAGGCAGAGCGGTGAGACGTCGGGTCGAGATGGCGACGAGGAGCCCGAGTGCGGCGTAGGCCGCGCCGAGCAGGCTGGCGGCCGGCCATCCCATGGCGCTGTAGGCCCAGGTGGTGGTGATCGCGCCGAGCGCGGAGCCGAGGGAGTAGAAGGCCATGTAGGCGCCGATGACGCTGCTGCTCCGGTCGGGGCGGGCGGTGGTGAGCAGGTGCTGGCTGCTGACGTGAACGGCTTGCACGGCGAAGTCCAGGACGATGACGCCGGCGATCAGCGGCCACAGCGATGACCGCGCTTGAGCGATCAGCAGCCAGGAGACCGTGAGCAGGGCCAGCGACCAGCCGGTAACCGAGGGCGCCAGGCCCCGGTCGGCCCATCGGCCGGCCCGGGCCGCGCCCAGCGCCCCGGTCAGACCGGCGAGTCCGAACAATCCGATCTCGCCGGTGCCGAGGTGCCACGGCTCGTCACCGAGCGGGAGCGCCAGTCCGCTCCACAGCGTGCCGAAAGAGGCGAACAGGAAGAACGCGACCAGTCCCCGGCTGAGGAAGAGCCGGTCGCCGACGACCAGACGACCCAGCGATGACAGCAGGTGCCCGTACCGGGCTCGGGGGCGGCGGATGTCGGCCTCCAGGGTGAAGCGGGCGGCGAGCGCGAGCATCGCGCAGAACCCGGCGATCACGAGGTAGACCGTGCGCCAGCCGGTCAGCTCGCCCAGTGTGCCCGCCACCACCCGTACGCCGAGTATCCCGATGACCACGCCCGAGGTGACCGCTCCGATGTTGCGGCCCCGCTCGCCGGCCGGTGAGACGGCGGCGACGTAGGCCACCGTGATCTGGACGACCACGGCGAACAGTCCGGCCAGGGCCAGGCCCGCGATCGCGATGCCACCGCTGGGTGCGGCGGCAGCCACCCCCGCACCTCCTGCGGTGAGCAGCAGGTGCACCGTGATGAGCCTGCGGCGGTCGAACAGGTCGCCGAGCGGGACGAGCAGCACCAGCCCCGCGAGATAGCCCATCTGGCCGGCGGCGACCAGCCACCCCAGCGCTCCTTCCCCCAGTCCGAGGTCCTCGCCCGCGGCCTCGAGGACCGGCTGGATGCCGTAGATGGTCGACACCGCCACCGCGCACACCAGCGCGAGCACGATCCGCTGCCTCCCGGTCAATCCTGACGGCACATCACCCTCCAATAGGTTTCAAAATGCAACCTATCCAGGATAAGGGCATAATGGTTTCAGATTGCAACTCATCTACGGAGGGGTCAGTGGACGTCACACTCGCCGCAGGAGGCGCCTGGACCGACCCGGCCTGCCCGGTCGCGCGGACCGTCGACCTGATAGGTGACCGATGGAGCCTGCTGATCATCCGCGACGCGATGGACGGGGCGACGACCTTCACCGAGTTCCATCAGCGGCTGGGGATCGCCCGCAACATCCTCGCCGACCGGCTCCGCAAACTCGTCGAGCACGGCATCCTCGACAAGAGCGCCACCGCCGACGGCAGACGGCACACCTACCGGCTCACCGCGGCGGGGCAGGATCTCTTCACGGCCGTCGTCGCCCTGCGTCAATGGGGCGAGCGCCACGCCTTCGCCCCGGACGAGCCGCACTCCGTTCTCGTGGACGGCCGGGGGCGGAAGCTTCCCGAACTCCACCCACTCGACCAGGACGGCGCGCCGCTCTCCGCCGAGGCGTCGCACGTCCGGAAAACCGCCTGAGCCCAGCCGCGCCAGTCGCCCCGGCCGGACGAGTCCTGGCATGGACGTGCCCCTGCGGCGACACCGTCCACGAGCTCCGTCAGGTGAGCTGATGGGGCACCTGCGCTGACGACGCATATCCGGAAATCACCAGCCTCCTGACCGGGGGCCCTTTCAGAGATGACATGTCCGGGTAACACTGGTGGGCGTGTCATCGGGCCAGGATCATCCGCGCCTGCCCCTGCCCCTGCTGCGCGGGCGCGACGACGAGGAGAGCGTGCTGCTGCGGCTGCTCGGCGACGCCCGCGACGGGCGGGGCGGCGCGCTGCTGCTGACGGGCGTGGCGGGCATCGGCAAGACGGCGCTGCTCGACCTGGCCGTGGCCCGCGCCACACCCGATTTTCTGGTGCTGCGGGTGTCCGGTGTGACGGCGGAGTCGCGGCTGCCGTACGCGGGGCTGCACGGCCTGCTCGGCCCGATCGCCGCAGCGGCGGACGGGCTTCCCGAGGCGCAGGTCCGCGCTCTGCGGGAGGCTTTGGAGTGCGGTACGACGGCTCCCGGCCTGGCGCTGCCCGCCGCCGTGCTCGGGCTGCTGTCGGCGGTCGCCGCCGGCAACAGCCCAGTGCTCGCGTGCGTGGACGACGTGGACCGCCTCGACGCGGCCAGCAGGGACGCGCTCGCGTTCGCGGCCCGCCGCCTGGGCCGGGCGCGCGTCGCCCTGCTGTTCGCCGCCCGGTCCCCGTCCGGGCTCGACGGGGTGCCGGCGCGGGCCGTCGGAGGGCTCGGGCAGGACGCCGTACGGGAGCTGGCCTCCGACCTGACCCCCGAACGGCGGCTGCCGGAAGACCTGGTCGCGGCCCTCGACGCCGTCGCCCGCGGCAACCCGCTCGCGCTCACGGAGCTCGTCGGCTCGCTCACCCCCGACCAGCTCGCCGGGGTCGCCGCCCCGCCCACGGCGCTCCCGCGAAGCGGCCTGCTGTGGCGCGAGCACGCCGCGCTGCTCGCCGCGCTCCCCCGCGAGACCGGCCGCCTGCTGCTCCTGATCGCCGCCGACCCCGCCCTGGACGTGGCCACCCTCCTCCGGGCCGCCCGCCCCGCCTGCGCGCTGACCGCGCTCGAACCGGCCGAACAGGCCGGGGTCCTGCTCGCTGACGGCGACCGGTACGCCTTCCGCGACCCGGCCGTACGCGCCGTGGCCTACCAGGACGCCTCCCTGTCCGAGCGCCGGCACGCCCACCGCCTTCTCGCCACCCTGCTCACCGAGCCCCCGTCCCTCCACACCGCTGACCCGTCCTCCGGCATGCGGCTGCGCCGGGCCTGGCACCGGTCATGGGCGCTGGACGCCCCCGCCGCGCGCGTCGCCGACGACCTGGCCGCCGCCGCCCTGGCCGCACGCCCCCTGGACGACCATCCGGAGCCGTACCTGGCGCTGGAACGCGCCGCCGACCTCACCACGCACCCCATGCTCAAGGCCGAACGCCTGGCCGCCGCCGCCCGCCTCGCCTGGACCTCCGGCCGCCCCCAGGCCGCCCGTTCCCTCCTCGCCCGGCTGCGTGCCCTGCCCGCCCCCGGCCTCGCCCCGCCCGACGAGCTGCGTGGCCGCGTACAGTTCCTGAGCGGCAGCCTCGAACTGCTCGGCGGCGAGACGGGCAGCGCCCGCGAGGAGCTGCTGGCCGCCGCCGGCCGGCTGCTGGACGGCGAGCAGCGCATGCTCGGCGTCCGCGCCCTGGTCCGGGCCGCCGACGCCAGCTACCGCGCGGGCGACATCAGGGCGTTCATCGCGATCGCCCGCCACGCCGCCGCGCTCCGCCGCCCGGACGAGAGCGCCCCCACGGAGCTGATGTTCGAGTACCTGGCGGGCATGGCGGCCACGCTCAGCGGCTCGCACGAGGAGGCCGCGGGCCCGCTCCGGCGCGTGGTCGAGCTGGCCGGATCCGTACAGGACCCGTCCGTGCTGGTCTGGGCGTGCGTGGCCAGCATGCTGCTCGGCGAGGGCGCCATCGCCCACCGCCTGTCGGCGCGCGCCGTCGAGTCCGCCCGGGTCCGGGGCGTCGCCTCCGCGATCCCCCAGCTCCTGGAGTACATGATCTACCCGGACTACTGGACCGGCCGCTACGCCTCGCTCGCCGAGACCGCCGCCCGCGGGCTGCGCCTGGCGCAGGAGACCGGGCAGCTCAACACGGCGGCCCAGCATCTCGCCTGGCTGGCGATCACCGCGGCCGTGGAGGGCGACCAGGAGGCCTGCCGGGTACGCGCCGACGCCGCCATCGACCTCGCCGACGCCCACGACCTCGGCCTCGCGGGCGCGATCGGCAACTGGGCGCTCGCCTACCTCGACCTGGCCGCCGGCCGCCCCGCCGACGCCGCCCAGCGGCTGCGCGCCGAACGCCGCAACAGCCACGTCGTCATCCGGGTCATGGCGACGCCGCACCTGATCGAGGCGTGCGCGCGTACCGGCGACCGCGAGCGGGCCTCCGCCGCGCTGCGCGTGCTCGAACGCTGGGTCGGCAGCACCCGCAGCCCCGATTTGCGCGCTCTCGTGGCCCGCTGCCGCGCGCTGCTCGCCCCGGCGGGCGAGGGCGACGAGCTGTTCCTGGAGGCGCTGGAGCTGCACGGGCAGGGGTTGTGCGAGTTCGAGACGGCCCGCACCCGCCTGCTGTACGGGAGCGCGCTGCGCCGCGAGCGCCGCCCCGGCGCGGCCCGCACCCATCTGCACGCCGCCCTGGAGACGTTCGAACGGTACGGCGCCCGTCTGTGGACCGGCCAGGCGCGGGCCGAGCTGCGCGCCTCCGGCGACACGACCCACCCCACCGCCGCCGCCCCGGGCACGGCCGCTCCCCTCACCGCGCAGCAGCTCCAGATCGCCAGGATGGTCGCCGGGGGCGCGACCAACAAGGAGATCGCCGAGCAGCTCTTCCTGAGCCGCCGCACCGTCGAGCACCACCTGCGCAACATCTTCAGCCGGCTCGGCGTACGCTCGCGGGTCGAGCTGACCCGCCTGTTCATTTCCTGAACGTGAACCGGTGATTACACCGATGCGCGCCTGACTGCCGCTCCCAACAATGACGAGGTACGGCAGTAACCCCCCGACGAGCAGGGAGTATGACGACGTGCAGCTCTCCACCCCCCACCGCGGCGCGCGAACGTTGACCAAACTCGCCCTCGCCCTCGCCCTCGCCGCCGGCGGCGTCGCGACCGCCGCGCCGGCCCAGGCCGCGAGCCCGTACGAGCGCGGCCCCAACCCCACGGACTCCCTGCTGGAGGCGAGCCGCGGCCCGTTCGCCACCGCCCAGCAGAGCGTCTCCTCGCTCAGCGTCAGCGGCTTCGGCGGCGGCGTGATCTACTACCCGACGGACACCAGCCAGGGGACGTTCGGCGCGATCGCGATCTCCCCCGGCTACACCGCCACCTGGGCCAGCCTGGCCTGGCTCGGCCCGCGGATCGCCTCGCACGGCTTCGTGGTCATCGGCATCGAGACCAACACGATCTACGACCAGCCCGCCAGCCGCGGCCGTCAGCTCCTCGCCGCGCTCGACTACCTGACGCAGCGCAGCTCGACCACGATCCGCAGCCGCATCGACAGCTCACGCCTGGCCGTCGCCGGGCACTCGATGGGCGGCGGCGGCACGCTCGAAGCCGCGAACAGCCGCCCGTCGCTGCAGGCCGCCGTACCGCTCGCGCCGTGGAACCTCACCAAGTCGTGGAGCGGCGTCCGCGTCCCCACCATGATCATCGGCGGTCAGGCGGACACCGTCGCCCCGGTCGCCACCCACTCCCAGCCCTTCTACACCAGCATCCCGTCCTCGTCCGAGAAGGCGTACCTGGAGCTGGCCGGCGCCAGCCACTTCTTCCCGCAGACCACGAACACCACCATGGCCAAGTCGATGGTGGCCTGGCTGAAGCGCTGGGTGGACGACGACACCCGCTACGACCCGTTCCTCTGCCCGGCCCCGCGCGGCCTCGCCATCTCCGAGTACCGCGACACCTGCCCGAACGGCTGACCCGCCGAAGAACGACGACGGCCGCTCCCGGCGACGGGGGCGGCCGTCCGCCGTCAGTCGCCCTTGACGCACCTGGCGACGAGGAAGACCGGGTGCCGGGCGGCGTCCCGGCGTTCGGCGGTCCAGGTCTCGGGCGGCTCGGGCTCGGCGAGGACGTCCAGCCGAAGTCCGTGGCGGCGGAACGTGTTGAGGTAGGTGGAGAGCGTCCGGTGATTGGCGCCGACCTGGCGGCGGAGCGAGGAGAGCTCGCCGTCCGCCCGCCACCAGCCCTCGTCGTGGTAGCGGCCCCCTTCCGGCCAGGACCCCGAGACGTGGTGGCCGCCGGGGAAGCAGGGATGCAGGATCGAGCAGACGAACGTCCCCCCGGGGCGCAGGGCGCGGGCCGTCGCGTCGAGGGCGGCGTCGAGGTCGTCGATGTCGGAGAGGCCGAAGTTGCAGGTCACGACGTCGTACGGGGACGCGGACAGCCAAGGCTGGTCCGGCGCCGTGAGGTCGGCGTGTACGTAGGTGATGCCCAGGGCGGATTCGCGTTCGGCCTCGCGGGCGACGGCGAGCAGGGCGGCGGAGACGTCCACGCCGGTGACGGTGGCGTGGCGGCGGGCGAGCTCGCGGGTGACGCGACCGTGGCCGCAGGCGAGGTCGAGGGCCCGGCGGCCGGCGATGGGCTCCGCGAGGGAGAGCAGGCGGAGTGAGGCCGGGTCGTCGATCGCGTCCGTCCAGCCGGACGCGTAGAAGTCGGCGACGGCGTCGTAGCGGGCGGCCTGGCGGGGCGACATGCGTACGACGGTATGCGCCGGCCGGCGGGGCGGGCCAGGGTTGTTCACGCTCGGCAAAGAGTGCTTCATGGCGGGGCACCGATCGGGTCTCGGCGGGGGTGGGGGCGGGGCCGGTTGGAGGAGGATCGCCAGCGGGTCGGGCACGTACGCCACGTTCGTGCGGGGGGACGGGACGGAATGGGCATGCCGGGGATCGCGGCGGTCGTCGCGCTCGCAGTGCTGGGGGTCGGGGGCGGCGACTGTGGTGAGCGGCCGGCCCGGCCGGGCCGGATCGGCGGTGAGTGGTCCTGGACGGCTGATCGGCTGGGACCGCTGGCCGCGGGAGAGCCGGAGGAGATGGACGACCTCACCGGCGAGCCGGGAGCGAGCGGACCTCAACCGGCCGGGCCGCAACCAGCCGGGCCGCAACCGGGCGGGCCTCAACCGGGCGGGCCTCAGCCCGGCGGATCAGGGCCAAGCGGATCAGGGCCAAGCGGGTCAAGGCCAAGCGGGTCAAGGCCGAGCGCGTCAGGCGCCGGCGCGCCGGGGACCGAACGCGAGGTCCGGTTGCGCGTCCGGCAGGAGGCGATGCCCGCGACGCTGCTCGCCGGGGAACGGGCGACACTGCGGGTGACCGTCACCAACACCGGCCCCGCCGAAGCCGCCGACGTCACCGTCACCGACACCCTGGACCCCGCCCTCACCCCGGACCTCGCCGCCCTCCCCGACGGCTGCGACCGCGCCGGCCGGGCCGTCACCTGCGGCGGACCGGGCACGACCCTCCTCCCCGGCCAGAACCTGACCTACGACCTCCCCATCACCGTGGACCCGTCGCTCCGGGACGGGGTGGAAGTCGTCGCCCGCGCCGAGGCCGCGGCCGGCCCCGAGACGGCGGAGGTCGCGCTGCTGGCCGCCCCGGTACGGTCGTTCGCCGACGTGGAGCTCGTCCTGGCCGCCCCGCCCGCCGTGCACGCCGGCGACGTCATCGGCTACCTGCTCACCGTCACCAACCACGGCCCGGCCAAAGCCGCGGACGTCACGGTCCGGAGCCGGAACCGCGACCCAGGGGCCACGGTCACCGACCGCCCGGCCGCCGAGTGCCCCGGCAGCGGCCGTACGGTGGCCTGCGACCTCGGCGACCTGGCTCCCGGCGAGGTGCGCACGCTCGCGCTCGCCATCGCCCCCGGCCCCACGGTCCCGTTCGAGAACTGCGCCACGGTCCGTACGGCGGGCCGCGACCGCGACCGCGCCGACAACCGCTCCTGCGCGTCCACCACGGTGGAGCCCGCCCCCGCGCCCGCGGAGCTCCCTGCTCCCCCGCCCGCCCGGCCGGAGCGCCCGGACCACCCGGAGCCGCTCGCGGAGGCGTCGTACGACGAGCCGCCACGGCAGATGGACGAGCCCTTCGCACCCGCAGCGGCGAAGGGCGGCCACGTGGTGATGGAGGAGGAGCCGGGGCCGGCCGGCGAGGAGGTGCCGGCCGGCCTCCCGATGACGGGTGTGTCGTTGTGGATGCTGGTGCTCGGTGTCCCGGTCCTGCTCGCGATCGGCCTGATGGTGCGCTTCCTCGACAGGCAGGGGCGCGCGGGAAGGGCCCGCTGAGCCCGTCAGCGAGGAGTACGCGGCGGCGCGAGGGCGTCGCGCGTCCACGACCCGAGCACCAGCAGCGTCTTGGTGCCCGTCACGTCCCCGGCCCTGCGCAGCCGGTCGATGACCTGCTGGAGGTGGCCGAGGTCGCGTACCCGGACGTGGATCAGCGCGTCCGGGTCGCCGGCGATCGTGAAGACCTGCACCACCTCCTGCACCTCGGTCGCGGTCCTGACGATCTCGCTGACCGGCGTCGTCCCCGGGTAGCGCAGCTCGGTGAACGCCTCGATGCCCCAGCCGAGCTTGGCGTAGTCGATCTGCACGGTGAACCCGGTGATGACGCCGAGGTCGCGCAGCCGGTCGACGCGCCGCTTGACGGCGGCCACGGACAGCCCGACCAGCTCGGCCATCTCGGAGAACGTCCTGCGCCCGTCCTCCCTGAGCAGCCGCAGCACGTGGTGGTCGATCTCGTCCACCTCAGGCACGCCCGATCCCCTCCCTACGGCGCAAAGATGACCCGCTCTACGGGCGGTCTCCCTCATATTGTTTGCGTCTTCGGCGCACCTTCTCATCTAATACTTGCGCATACCAGTCCAGCTTGCTGTGCTGGGCGTCACAGCTGGGCATCACAACAGAACGGTTCAAGCCAGGAGGTAGCGCGTGGGCGCGAGCGTGACTCCCACCCCGGTGTCGCTCGACGACAAGTACACGGCGCGGGACGGCCGGGTGCTCATCTCGGGCGTCCAGGCCCTGGTCCGCCTGACCCTGGAGCAGCGGTGGCTGGACCGGGAGCGCGGGCTGGACACGCGGGCGTTCGTCTCCGGCTACCAGGGCTCGCCGCTGGGGGGCGTGGACCTGGAGATGGGGCGGGCCGCGCGCTTCCTGGACGAGGCGGGCGTGGTCTTCCGCCCGGGGCTGAACGAGGAGCTGGCCGCCACGTCGGTGGCCGGCACCCAGTTGCTCGGTCAGGTGCCGGGCCGCCGCCACGAGGGCGTGACCGGCTTCTGGTACGGCAAGAACCCCGGCCTCGACCGCGCCGCCGACGCCCTCAGGCACGCCAACGTGGCCGGCACCGCCCCGCTCGGTGGCGCCGTGGCCTGGATCGGCGACGACCCCGGCTGCAAGTCCTCCACGCTGCCCAGCTCGTGCGAGCCGATGTGCCAGAGCCTGTCGCTGCCGCTGCTCGCGCCCGGCTCGGTCGCGGAGATCGTCGAGTTCGGGCTGCACGCGGTGGCCATGTCCCGCGCCACGGGCCTGTGGACGGGGCTGAAGATCGTCGCCGACATCGCCGACGCCTCGGCCACCGTGGACCTCGGCCCGCTGCGCGCGGGCGTCCCGGTGCCGGAACGCGTACCGGCCAAGCCCGCTCCCCTCCTGCTCGGAGCGGCCGCGCTGGACGCCGAGCACGACATGCTCACCCGCCGCCTCGACCTGGCCCGCGCCTACGCCCGCGAGCACGGGCTCAACCGGGTCATGTCGGGCGCGAACCAGACCCGGCTCGGCATCGTGGCCTCCGGCACCACGTACGCGGTGGTGCTGCGCGCCCTGGCCGACCTCGGCCTCGACGAGCGGGCCCGGGACGACCTGGGGCTGCGGCTGATCCGGCTGGCGATGCCGTTCCCGCTGGCGTACGACGACCTGGCGGCCATGACCGCCGGGCTCGACCGGGTGCTGGTGGTCGAGGACAAGGTCCCGTTCCTGGAGGGGCAGGTCAAGCAGGCCCTGTACGACGTCGAACGCCCCCCGGCGGTCTCCGGCCGCGACCTGCTGACCGCGCGCGGCACGCTGACCGCCGACGACGTGGCCGAGGCGATCGCGACCTGCGTGGGCCCCGACCGGCTGCCCCGGCAGGCCGTCACCATCCGGAAGGCGGGCCTCGCCGGGACGCGGCTGCCGATGGTGGCGGCCCGCACGCCGTACTTCTGCTCGGGCTGCCCCCACAACACCTCCACCCGCGCCGCCGACGACACGCTGGTCGGCGTCGGCATCGGCTGCCACGCGATGATCGCCCTGGACGGGCACGGGCGCGGCACCCAGGTCGGCCTCACCCAGATGGGCGGCGAAGGGGCGCAGTGGATCGGGCTGGCGCCGTTCACCGAGGACCGGCACTTCGTGCAGAACCTCGGCGACGGCACCTTCCACCACTCCGGCTCCCTCGCGATCAGGGCCGCCGTGGCGGCCGGGGTGACGATGACGTACAAGTTGCTCTACAACGACGCCGTCGCCATGACCGGGGGCCAGCGCGCCGAGGGGCGGCTGGACGTGCCGGCGCTCACGCACGAGCTGGCGATCGAGGGCGTACGCCGGATCGTGGTCACGACGCCGGAGCCGGAGACGTACAAGGGGGTGCGGCTGGCGGGGATCGCCTCCGTACGGCACCGCGACGAGCTGGCCGCCGCCGAGCGCGAGCTCGCGGCGCTCGACGGGGTGACGGTGCTCATCCACGACGACCGGTGCGCCGCCGAGGAGCGGCGGCTGCGCAAGCGCGGCAAACTGCCCACGCCCACCCGCAAGGTCGTGGTGAACGAGCGGGTCTGCGAAGGTTGCGGCGACTGCGGCGAGGCGTCCACCTGCCTGTCCGTGCAGCCCGTCGAGACCGAGTACGGCCGCAAGACCCGCATCCACCAGGCGTCCTGCAACTCCGACCTGAGCTGCCTGAAGGGCGACTGCCCGTCGTTCCTGCTGGTGGAGCCGGGTGCCGGGCCCGCCGCCCGTGAGCTGCCCGCGCTTCCCGTCGATCCGCCCGAGCCGGACCGGCCGCATGGCGATGTGCTGATCAGGATGCCGGGCATCGGCGGCACCGGCGTCGTCACCGTCTCGCAGATCCTCCAGATGGCCGCCCACCTCGACGGGCTGCACGCGGCCGGGCTGGAGCAGACGGGCCTGGCGCAGAAGGGCGGGCCGGTGGTGAGCGACGTACGCATCTCCGCCCGCCCGGCGGAGGGCTCGGTACGCGCCTCGCGCGGCCTCGCGGACGTGCTCATCGGCTTCGACGTGCTCGGCGCGGCCTCCGAGGCGAACCTGGCCGTGGCCGCCCCCGACCGTACGGCCGCCGTGCTCAACACGGCCGTCGTGCCCACCGCCGCCATGGTGACCGGCCGGCTGCCGGTGCCGGGCCACGCCGCCGCCGTCGCCCGCGTGCGGCAGGCGGCCCGCGAGGTCTTCTGCCTGGACGCGCACGAGCTGGCCGAGGCGCTGTTCGGCGACCACATGCCGGCGAACCTGCTGCTGCTCGGGGCCGCGTACCAGCGGGGCCTGCTGCCGGTCTCCGCCGAGGCCATCGAGCGGGCCGTCACGCTCAACCGGGCCGCGGTCGAGCAGAACCTCGCCGCCTTCCGCTGGGGCCGGGCCGCCGTCACCGACCCCGAGGCCGTCCGCCGGGCCGCGCTGCCGCCCGCCGAGGAGCCGGTCGAGAAGCTGGAGGAGGTGGTGGCCGTCCGCGCCGCCGACCTGACCGGCTACCAGAACGCGGCCTACGCCCGCTCGTACGCCGACGAGGTCCGCAGGATCGCCGAACGGGCCACCGAGCGGGCCGGCGAGGAGGCGGGCACGGCGATCGCCCTCGCCTACGCGCGCGGCCTGCACAAGCTGATGGCGTACAAGGACGAGTACGAGGTCGCCCGCCTCCACCTCGACCCCGCCGAGCGGGCCAGGCGTGAGCGCGAGCACGGCGCCGACGCGAAGGTGTCGGTGCTGCTGCACCCGCCGGTGCTGCGCGCGATGGGCATGAAGCGCAAGATCGAGCTGCGCCGTACGGCTCCGGTGCTGTTCCGCGGGCTGCGGGCGGCGCGGGTGCTGCGCGGGACGGCGTTCGACGTGTTCGGGCTGGCGAAGGTGCGGCGCGTCGAGCGCGAGCTGGTCGGCGAGTACCGCGAGCTGGTGCGCGCCGCCCTCGACCGGCTCACCCCCGCCACCGCCGCCGCGGTCACGGAGGTCGCCGGGCTGCCCGAGCTGATCCGCGGGTACGAGGACATCAAGCTGGCCCGCGTCGCCGAGTTCCGCGAACGCGCGGCGGCCGCGCTGGCCCGCCTGCGGGAAGCACCCGTCCCGAGCCAGGATTCCGCCCCTCGTCAGGAGGAAGTGTGACAGTCGAGCGCCTGCTGCCGAACCAGGACGCCGAGGACCTCATCGAGCTGACCCGCGAGATCGCCGACAAGGAGCTCGCCCGCCGGGTCGACGAGCACGAACGCGCCGAGACCTACCCGGAGGGGCTGTTCGCCACGCTGGGCGAGGCGGGGCTGCTCGGGCTGGCGTACCCGGAGGAGCAGGGGGGCGGCGGCCAGCCGTACGAGGTGTACCTGCAGGTCATCGAGGAGCTGGCGATGCGCTGGGCGTCGGTCGCGGTCGCGACCAGCGTGCACACGCTGGCCTGCTTCCCCGTGGCCACGTACGGCAGCGCCGAGCAGCGGGCGCGCTGGCTGCCCGACATGCTGGCCGGGCGGATCATCGGCGGCTACAGCCTGTCGGAGCCGCAGGCCGGCTCGGACGCCGGCGCGCTCACCTGCAAGGCCGAACGGGTCGCGGACGGCTACCGGGTGACCGGCAACAAGGCGTGGATCACGCACGGCGGCATCGCCGACTTCTACGCGCTGTTCGCCCGCACGGGGACGGGCTCGCGCGGCGTCTCCTGCTTCCTCGCGCCCGGCCACGCCGACGGCCTGACCTTCGGCCGGCCCGAGGAGAAGATGGGCCTGCACGCCGTACCGACCACCGCCGCCCACTACGACGGCGTCCTCCTGGAGCCCGACCGGCTGATCGGCGAGGAGGGCCAGGGGCTGCAGATCGCCTTCAGCGCCCTCGACAGCGGCCGCCTCGGCATCGCCGCCTGCGCGACCGGCCTCGCCCAGGCCGCCCTGGACGAGGCGGTGGCCTACGCCAAGGAGCGCCACACGTTCGGCAAGAAGATCATCGACCACCAGGGCCTGGGCTTCCTGCTCGCCGACATGGCGGCCGCGGTGGACAGCGCGCGCGCCACGTACCTGGACGCCGCCCGCCGCCGCGACGCCGGCCTGCCGTACAGCCGCCAAGCGAGCGTCGCCAAGCTGGTCGCGACGGACGCGGCGATGAAGGTGACGACGGATGCGGTGCAGGTGTTCGGCGGGTACGGGTATACGCGGGAGTTCCGGGTCGAGCGGTACATGCGCGAGGCCAAGATCATGCAAATCTTCGAGGGCACCAACCAGATCCAGCGGCTCGTCATCAGCCGCCATCTGGCCAAGTAGCCTCTGACGTGCGCGAACTCCGCTTCCCAGTGCTGGGAAGCGGGGTTCTCCAGGGGCTCGTTGCCGCCCGCTCCAGGCCGGACAGAGGTGCAAGCTCATCGCCGTCCCACTGACTGCCGAAGTCGCGAAAGACAGGATCAGGCTCAAAGCAAACAAAGCGACTGCCTATCCGCAACTCACAGAGATCACATCACAACCGCCGAAAGGCCGCACGTGATTGCTCATCGCGCCACGCTCGACGTCTCCCGCGCGCTGATACACCACGTTGCCGGGTCGCTGCGGGACGAACGGCGCCGTCTCGGCACCCCGCAGGGCAGCCGCGCCTTACTCCGTTCTGGCAAGCGGTGCTGATCCTGCGCTGGTTCCGGGGCGAGCACGACATCCCCAAGCTCGGCCGCGTTCACCGCATCTCGCGGGCCACCGCCTACCGCTACATCGCCGAGGGCGTCCTGGCAGCTCAGGTCCCTGACCTGCACGAGGCGCTCGACCGTGCCCACGCCGAAGGGCTGGCCTTCGTGACCCTGATCCCCATCGATCGCTGCCCGCCGAGCAGAGCCTCAGCGTCAAGGGCGAGATCATCGACGCCTGGTATCCGGGTAAGGCTCGCCGGCACGCCGGCAACCTGCGGGCCCTGTCAGCCCCCAACGGACTGCCGTTGTGGATCGCCGACGTCGAACCCGGCTCCGTCCACGATCTGACCGCCGCCCGCGCCCACGTCATCGGCGCGCTGTACGCCGCGGCCGCAGCAGGACTGCCCACCCTGGCCGACGGTGGCTACGAGGGGGCCGGGATCGGCATCCACATGCCGATCAGACAACCCGACGAGGGCCAGGTCCTCAGCCCGGACAACCGCACCTACAACCGGCTCCTCCGAGCCCTCCGCTGCCTCGACGAACGCGGCTTCGCCCTGTTCAATGGCCGCTGGCGAACCCTTCAGCACATCACCGTCAGCCCCAGCAGAATCGGCGACATCGCCCGAGCAGCGCTTGTCCCCACCCATTTCGAGCATGACTATCTACAAAGACTTCGCTGAGATCACGTCATTGACATCCCGCGCGCACGCACGATATGGACGCGCTTATCAGAGCGTGCTACACCTGAAGACACCGATGATGCACGGGAGCATCTATGCCCGAAAATATCTGGACTGACGTCCTTAATTTGGTACGGCAAGCATGTGATCGCTTTCACCTTATCCCGCAGCATCGGCCGGTGGCTGTGGCCTTCTCCGGCGGCAAGGACTCGTTGCTTCTTTCCCTTGCCCTTCGGGAACTTGGCGTGCCGATCGTCTGCATCGCGGTGGACATGGGTTATGAAGCAGATTGGGGACGCCGTGTCGCCGCATTGGGCGAGCGATCTCATCTGCCTGTCGAGGTGATTGACGTACGGCGTGGAATCGTCGCCGAGGAGCAAGAAGATCGGCAGCGAATCAGCCGGAGCCTGCGCGCACTCGAGGTCATCCAGCCTGGCGCGACTCCATGTACGCACTGTTACAACGTGAAGGTCGCCGCGCTGGAGAACGCCGTACGCGCCCATGACGTATCGACCGTCGCCTTCGAGCATCACCGTACGGACGCCATGGCCTCGCTGGTCAAAGAGGCGCTCATGTACGTCGACAGATGGGACCGCGGCCACCCGGTGTTCGTCCGGGATCACTTCAGTGAGCTGGTGGCACAGCTCAGGAGAGAGGCGGAGGCCCCGCCTGACGCGGAGCACGCGCTGACCGACAGGATCACCGAACTGGTCCACACGGACATTGTTGACACAGACGAACCGCCTCGGCAGCCGTTGAACAGAGATAATCCGGGTATCACTGCCGTCAGACCACTCTTTTTCGTCGATGAGATATTGATCGCCGAAATGGTGGCGAACCGGCTGGCCGACGTCGAGGGACCAGGGTGTGGACACGGTTTGACGGCGAACTACCTGACGCCGCGAGAGATGGTCCACTATCGTGTGCTGCAAGCCGCTCACCATCCATGGTTCGATGCGCATTTGCAGCGCTTGCTGATGCATGGGATAGATGCGCAAGGCAGGGCGCGCCTGGAGGCGCGACGTCGCCGGATCGCGTTGCTCGGCGACCAATACAAGCCAGGTATCAACAAGTCTTAGGATTGCCGTGACCACCGTAACCATTTGCGGAAGCGCAAGGCACCGCGACGCCATTTATCAGACCGCCGAGCTCTTGGAGGAAGCGGGATTCATCGTCCTCAAGCCTCCGTTGCACCGCATCGACGAACTCACGGGCGACAGCTCGTCCGAGGTCAAGGAACTGGCCTGGAAAGGCGCGACCTTCGCGCATCTCAACCGCATACTCAAGGCCGATGTCGTCTTCATCGTCAATCCTGACGGCTATGTCGGATCCAGCACCACCCTTGAGCTGGGGTACGCGGTGGCACATCGCAAGCTCATCGCCGCGATGATGCCCGACGCCTACGAGCTGGCCAGAAGCGTTCTCTTCGACCTGCTGCTGCACTGCACCGACGTCGAGAAGGCCGTGAGCGGCCTGTCGAAACGACTTGCACCCGTGGCCGGATCATGAAGGGGGATCTCGGCTCCGGGTTAGCCGACAGGTGGAACGACCTGCGAGACGATCCGTCCGCGGCGCCGGCGGATTTCGCCCCGGTCCTGAGAATTCTGGCGGACGCGGGACTCGTCAAGGGCGACGAGGAGGCACTGACGACGCTCCAGGTTGGACCGTTCCGCGTCGCCGCGACGCCGTATGAGACTGCCACCAAGGACTTCGTCGACGTCCTGCTCCCGTCGCTGATCGTAGGACTCGGGGACGGGATGCCCGTCCACGGCGCTGTCGCCGGGACGCTGGCCGGAGCCACCCGGTGCTTCATCAATGCGCTGCGCTGCGGAGTCGTCTTCGGCCGGTCGCCGGTCGATCGCCTTCGGTGGGCTGTGCTCATGCACATCAAACAGCGGCGCCCGACTGTGGCGGAGACGGCTGCGGCGTTCGGGGAGGAGCCTGTCACCGAGGCGGTCGCGTGGCTTGAGGCCGCATCGTTGATCAGGCGGAGTCCCGACGGAACGCTCGAGAGCCTGGCGTGAGGGCCCATGCTCGGCAGCGCTACTCACCTCATGACCGATGGGGACGGCGCGGTGCTCGGTGTCGCTTTTCAGGTGCCCGTGCTCGACGCGCAACGCCCTGGCAGCTTCCTGCTCACCGCCGCGCACTGTGTGAGGCCGTTGTTCGACCGGTCGCAGCATGTGCGGATCTGCTCGCCGAACGGCACCGAAAGCGATTGCGGCATACTTTTCTGCGCCGCCGAGGATGTCGCGCTTCTCTACCACGCCGATCGGCTCGGCGAGCCCCTGCCCTGCGTCGCGGACCGGACAGAGGGCGACGTGCTCGTACGAGGCGCCCCATACGGGGTGGCCAGCGGCCAGGCCACGTTCGATGCCTGCCTGGCCGGCGTCGAGGGGGGTCTGCTCGATATCGTCCTGAGATCGCTGACGTACGTGGAGCCGGAAGCCGGGCACGATCCGCTCGTCCCGCTTCCAGGCAGCCCGGTCTACCGGGCGCTCCGCGGGCTCTCAGGCGCACCGGTCATGCGCGTACGGGCCGATCGAAGCGTGCAGGTCATAGGACTTGTCACACACCGCAACACGAGAGGCATCGCCAATCGGATCTACGGGATCCCGACGGATCGGCTCGTGGAAATCTTGGCGGCCCAGAACTTCACCCTGCAGGTGACGACGGATCCCCGGCAGACGAGCTCCGACAGGACCATCCTCACTGGCCTGCTCCGCGAGTTGATCACGGAGCCGGGCGGTGACCTGATGCTGTGGACACGACTGTCGGGGCTGTTCTACTCCGGCGAACCGATCGACCGCATCCTCGAGGCCATGCTGGCGGAGCCGCAGCGCTACGGCTTGGACGACCTCGCGCTGGCGCGAGCCGGGTTCGTACACGCTCGGCTGCGGCTCAAGCGCGAGGCGGGCGCCGCGTCGCTCGTCCGGTTGCGAGAGGCCAAGGCGCGTGCTGACCGGGCCGACCCTCAGGACGAATCCGGATTGTCCGCCCTGATGGGTCTCAGATTGCTGATGGAAAGCTCTCGAAGTGGCGACCCGAAGAACCACGCCTATCTTTTCGAGCAGGCGATCGGGAAAATCTCCGGGGCGAGTTCCTTGACGGACCGGCAGAAAGCCTATGAGATGGCCTCCGCTTTGGGCAGGGAGGCCGTGCTGGCGTATCTCAGCGATCCGCCGCCCTGGCCTGCGGACAGCGTCACCGCCGGCTACTACAAGCGGCTTGAGAACCAGCACCTGTCACTTCTCCAGGAGTACGGCGCGGCGCTGCGGGACAAGCAGGAAGTGGTTCACATCGGGCTGGCCATCGCGCCGGCCATTTGGGAGGTCTCGACCAAGGCAGAACAGGTCGATGCATTGGTCATCACGGGCAAGAACGCTGCTACACAGCGATCGAACGCCATTTTCTACTGCCAGATGCTGCTCGTCGAGGCGATGCTGTGCCGACGAAAGCAGAGTCATCTCCGCGCGTTCACGCTAGCCTGTCTGACCACGCAGGCTCTCAACAACGCCGGACTGCTGCTCTCCCATGAGGGTGTCGCCGCGATTCTTCGATGTGTCGAGGTCGTCGACCCCTCGCTCCATCGCCTGGTCACACTGGTGCACAAGTTCGGCATCAGGAAGGGAGTCGAGATAGTGAAATGCGTGTCGACCGAGAACGTGGAGGTCATCGACAGGGCCGGCCGGATCGCCGTGCCCTACTCCGAACAGGTGCGGGATCTCAAAGACATCATGACACTTCAGTTGGACGTGCTGGGGGAATAGGGGGAACGATGACGATCAGGGTCTATCTCGCCGGCCCCTTCACGGCCGTCGCCGCGTCGGCTTCCGGCATCATCGATGTCCACTCTCCGTGGCGTCACGTGTTGGAGGACACGGAACGGGCGCTGGTTGATCGGGGATGGCAGGTGTTTCTTCCGCATCGTGACGTGAGCGACTGGGGGCTGCGTGAGGCGCCTCCCGAACAGATCGCCACGGAATGTCTGGAAGCGGTGCTGAGAAGTGACTGCGTCGTCGCTGTCCTGGGCGAGAGCTTCGGGACGCACGTCGAGGTGGGGACGGCCATCGGCCGGAACATCCCGATCATCGTCATCGACGCGACCGAAGAGGCGAGCAGCTTTTTCGGCAAGGCCGTGACGGCATCCAGGCTGGTCACCGCCATCCGTCTGGACAACCTGTGCGAGTTGCCGGCCGCCGTGGCGAGCGAGCGGTTCGACCAGGCCGTGCATCGTGCGGGGGTCCTGCCCCGCCGGTCCTCCGGCTCGCTCCGAGGGAGACCAGCGGCCGGTGGTGACATGGCCCCCAGCCTCACCTCGTCGTGAGGCTGTCAGCCGCGTCGGCATCTCGGCTCAGGCGCCGAGGCGCCCAGCGCCTTCTCGAGCGTCTCGATGACGCTTCGCCTCAGTGCCGAGAAGGTACCGGAATTGTCGATCGAGCCGTCCGGCTCGATCACGTGCAGATTGTTCTCCGTCACATGGGTCGCCGACGCCAGGGACAGGTCTCCTCGCCCGCGGCGCCGCGACAGGCAGACCTCGTCGGGGGCGAAGACCCGGACGAGAGTGAAGCCGATGCTCCGCATGAACACGTGGTCCGGGAACCGCATGTCGTCACAGACGATCAATGAGGGCACGTCTCCCAGAGCATGTCGGACGTCGTGAAGTCTCGCCAGGAATCGGTCATGGAGCAGCATGGGATTTATTCTTCTCATGTGCCTGCCCAGAGAGTTCAGCAGTTCGCCGTCCTTCTGGTAGAAATCATCCAGACTCGCGCCGGCGATACGATAGACGGCCGATTGGGCCTCGTAGAGCGGGTCGGCGAGTTTGATCACGGCACAGGGCAGGCCAATAGCGCCGCAATAATCTTCCAGGATTCCGGCGGCCGAGCTTTTTCCGGAGCCAGGCGGGCCGTAAAGAGCGATTTTGACCGAATCATCCACCGATCCTCCTCGTTCTCCCCCAGGGCACCACACAAGCGGTCCGACATTGCAGGAGTTACGCGGGGAGAGCCAACGTACAAAACACAGGTCGCCGCTTGCGGGATGCTTGCGACCATCATCCATCGTTGACACACGGAAAGCTACACATTCGACAGGAAATGCGTTTGGAGCGAATGCCTTCACCATACTGTCTTTCGACAGGGCGCCTTCTGCGACGGGCGCGGTCGCCCCCTGCCCCGCCGGAGATCAGCAGGCTCGTCGTCGATCAGCAGCAGCGGCACGCACGGTGGCATGAACCTGGCTTTTCCGTCAGTAAGTGTGGCGCGATGATGACGTGGTGGGGATCAGGCGAACATTATGGTGGCTGGGCGGCATCGCGCTCATAGTGGCAGTGATCACCTGGGGCAATGCCCTGGACTGGTGGAACATCCTGGTTGACCCCAAGCATAAGAATTACCCGCACCTGGGGACGCTCAATCAGGTCGCCGGCATTTTGAGCTTGTTGACCAGCGTCTTCATCGGGCTCTACCAGATCCGCCTCGCCAAGAAGCCCGTCATCCAGGCCCCTCGCGCGGAGGAGCAGCCGCAGCGCGAGCAGCCTCACGAGACCGCGTCTCAGCCCGCGATCATCCCACGCCGATCCCCCGGCATCGTCGATCGCACCGAAGAGATCTCTGTTCTGCGAGAGCGACTGATGGGGGGCGCGTCCGGCGTCATGATCGTTACCGGCCCGGCGGGGGTCGGGAAGGCGGAGCTCGTGGAAGAGGTCCTGTGGCATCTGGAGCACGCCGTCCCCGGCCCGCCCCTAACGTCGCGGCCGCGGGTCGTCCGCCACGAGGTTGTCCCGGACCTGGGCCAGGACGCGGGCATCGACGTCGGCGTACTCGTCGCCGACATCGAGAACCTGTCCGACGACGACGCGGCGTTACGGAAGGCGATCGGCCTCCAGCATTCCCCTCTCGACCAGCTCACGGCCGCCCTGGAGAAACACCGGGACACGCCCGTGGTGATCGCCCTCAAGCACGCGGAGTGCCTCTTCGATCCCGTCACCAGGCAGTTGCGGGACCCCGAGCTGGACGAGGCGTTCGAGATCCTCACGAAGAACACCCAGCACCAGGTCAGCGTGGTCCTGACGATGCGGCACCCGCCGAAGTCCCTCGGGCGGGGCACCTGGCCGGAGCGCTGGCAAATCGCCGTCAAGGGGCTCAGGCCCGGCGACTTCCTCGAATACGTCAAGCGGCTGGCCGGCGAGGAGACGCTCGTGAGCAACGCGGTGGCCGGGCTCCACGGCCTGCTTCAGGGCAACCCCCGCAACACACAACTGGCGTGCGCCGCCTTCCGGTTCGCCCGGGAGGCCCCCCACGAGCTCGCCGCCGAGATCAGCCATCGCAAGAGCAGAGATGGTGTGCTCGGCTTCCTCATCCAGCGGCTCATCGCCGGTCTCAATCCCCTGGAGCGCCGTGCGCTCGAGGCTCTGGACGCGTACGGAACCTCCGTCCGCCTCGACGCGGTATGCGCACTCGTCGTCGAGGAGCACCACGAGCCGCATCCCTCTGACGACGTGGAGAACGCGCTGACGAAGCTGGTGGAAAGGCACCTGGCCGTGAAGACGGCCCAGGGTGAATACCGCCTGTCCCTGTCGGAGGCCGAGCGGAAGTGGGCCGGCTTGCCGAACGGGACCGGACCCGCGGACGACAGGTCGTACGAGCTGCTGCGCCGTGCCGGTTACGAGCTCCACGACCGGCGTGTCACCCGGCCACGTTCCCTCGCGGACCTGCGCGTCGCTCTCGCCGAGCTCAGGGCGTTGATGCGGGCCGGCGATCTGTGGGACCGCGCCTACAACCGTGTTGAAGACGAGCTCGACCCGGAACTCCGCAAGCGTAACTGCGTGTCCCTTCTGCTCGAAACGCGCGAGAAGCTGCGCGGAAAGCTTGGCAGTGAGAGGCGTGAGATGGCCAACCACAACGCCCTCGGTGAGCTCTACGCCTCCAGAGGCGACTTCACCAACGCCAATCAGGCCTACGGCCAGGCCCTCGAATACGCGAACCTCCTGCAGAGCCTGCCCTGCCAGACGGTGATCCGCGCCAACTGGGCCGGAGCGTACTGGAGGCACTTCGAGGTCGAGACCGCGTACGGATACTACGAGCTCGCCCGCGACGATCACGACAAGCTGCTCCACAGCGACCCGGAGGTCTACCGCGACCTGCTGCCCCTGCGAATGAACATCTTCGAGGGGCTGGCGGACTGCCATCGACACTGGGGCGAGTACACCAAGGCCATCGAGTTCGCCAGGAAAGCCCGCTCCGTGCCGGAGTCGGAGGGATATCCCCGCACCCCGGAAGTGCGGGACCTCAGCAATCGCAGTCGCGTCGGCATCGGCATGAAGCTGGCCCGCTGGCATCTCGAGCTCGGCGACCGGGAGGGCGCCGAGCGCCTCGACGAAACCGTGCGGCTGGAGCTGAACGGGCACGGCCAGGACTGGCTGGAGAGCGTCTATCAGGACGGGCACGCCTACCTGCTGCTGGGCCGCGACGTCGAGGAGGCGACACGGACAGCGCAGCGGGCGGTTGAGCTCGCCAGGGAATTCACCGATCCCGTCATCCTGCTGCAGGCACGTACCACTCTCTGCCTGGCATACCTCGAGAAGAACGATCTCGACGCCGCTGCACGGCAGATCGAGGCCGCCATGCCGTACCGGCACCGCGGCGGTTCGCTTCTGCCTCCAGCCCTTCACGCGCTGGTCGCGGCCGGTCTTGATCCGGACAGCGGCGGCGACCAGGCCGACGAGCGATTTCGGCTCCTGCTCGCCGAGACCGAAGAGCGCATACAGCAGGACCGGCACGACGTCGCCGCCTGGGATTTCAAGGGCTTCGCCGGCTGCGGCCTGTTCCTGTACGGCGAAGGCGAGCTCAAGGACGCGATCGCGGCCTTTCTGACGGCCCGCACCACGACCCGGGACGTGCTCGGGACCAGAGAGCCGACCCCTGGCCTGGTCGAGCAGTGGATCTCGCTGCTCGAACGACTGGACGCCTACGGCCGCCCGCCGGGGTTGCTCCGGCCGGTCATCGACGTTCTCTGCGTGATGCAGGCGCGTACCAGCGGAGCGTGAGCACGGCGGAGGGTCGTCTCAGCGCCGGGTGCCGCGGAGTCCGTCCTCGGCGTCCTCGTGGGAATCGGTCACGGCGGCGAGCCAGCCCCGTTCCTGGGCGCGGACGATCGCCTGGATGCGCGTAGCGACACCCATCTCCCGATAGAGCGCTTGGAGGAGCCGGAACATCGCGCGTTCCGAGTAACCGGCCCGGTCGGCGAGGTCAGCCACCGTCACACCCTCGGCGAGCTGTCTCAGCCACGAGAGCTGCTGTGGGCTGAGCGTCTCCGGGCTCGTCTCGACCCGGTGTGTCCCGGTGGCGAGCGCGGTGACCACGTCCGCCGGCAGCACCGCCTGCCCGTCGAACGTCGCCTCCACCGTGCGCCGCAGCACGGCCGCCGTCACCTCGCGCGGCAGCACGGACCGGGCGCCGGCCCGCACCGCTCGCGTCCCGAGCACGACGGACTGCTCCGCGATGAGTGCGATCACCCCGTGCCCGCCGCCTGCGTCGCGCAGCCGTCCGAGCAGCTCCCAGTCCTGCTCGCGTACGAGGGTCAACAGGATCACGCCCCGCTGCTCCTGGCGCACCCATGCCAGCACGTCGGCCGGGGACTCGACCAGATGACCCGCCGTGGACAGGACCGCATCGACCCCCTGGCGATACATAGGCAGAGGGTCGACAACCGCGACATGGACGGCCACCGGTGGCAGGATGTCCCTTCTCCACGACTACAGCGGCAGCCTGCGGGCAGCCGATGCAAACGGGCTTCAGCCTAGATATCAGGATCGCCAGGTTCCCAGGAGCGCTGGGCGGATTGGGCAGGCTCCTGCGGCCCGTCGCCATGATCCCGCCAAGGACCGGTCATGGACCTGCGGTGCGAGACCTTCCTAGCGTCGAAGCCACCTACGCCAGGAGGTCTCAATGGACAGGGGTAACTCCACGCCGTTCTACATGATCTTCACCGACGACTCACGCACCTTCAGAGCGTTGCGGCCGACCGAGACGCGCGGTGTGGTCTGGGAGCGCGAGCGGCTGGCCATCCTGGAACAGGCCAGGAAGCACCCCCACTGGGCTCCGCTGGACATCAGGAAGGAGCTCATGCGATCCGAGCGCGAAATGGTCCGCCAACTCGGAGGCGAGTTGTTGCTGCGCCTGATCGAGGTGGTCATCGGCAAGAAGGGCCCCGGCACCGCGGACCGGGTTCCTCTCCCCTGAGAGCCCTTGATCGTTACAGCTTCCCGCGGCATGGGGGACGCTTGGGCGTCATGGTGGGCTCATGACGAGGGATCTGGTTCGGGGTGGCTGGGTCGGGCTGGTCGTCGCGGCCGTGGTCGGGTAGTCGGCGTCGCGGCTCTACGCCGAGGACATCGATGCGTACACCGACCACCCTTGTTGGTCGTGGCTGTCGCGGTGGCCGTGCCCGTCGGGGTGTTGCTGGCCGTGTGGCTGAGGATCACCCGGCCGGTCCGCAGTGGGCTGCTCGCGGTCGTGTTGCTGGTGGTGTCGAAGAACGCGGTGGATCTGGTCGTGCCGAGTCCGGGTCCTCGGCTGGCGTTCGCGGAGTTCGTCGTGCTGGCGATCGTGAGTTGCGCAAGCGCGGCCGCGTTGACGGAAGCACTCTTGCCGCGGGTCGCCGCGGCCGTGGCCGTGAACGGGCGCGTGATCATGACGCGCGGGAGGCGTGCGTGGCGTGGGAGCGGAACTCCGGGTCCTGTGAGCGAGCGGCAGATGATCGTCAGCCCGTGACGGGGGGCGGCTCGTACGGGGGGAGGTTGAAGCGGGTGCGGATGGCCTGTTGGACGGTTGTCTTGTCGGCGCGGGCGTCCACCGTCATGACGTACTCCTTGCGCCGGAACAGCTCCAGCACCGGGTCGGTCTTGTCGTGGTAGTCGCGCAGCCGGCGCGCCAGCGCGTCCGGGGTGTCGTCCGCTCTGGTGACCAGTTCGCCGCCGCACACGTCGCAGCGGCCCTCGGCCTCGGGGCGGTGGGCGATGAGGTTGTAGTCCATGCCGCAGCGGGAGCAGAGCCGGCGGGCGAGGACGCGGCGGCGGACCTCGTCGTCGGGCAGGTCGAGGTGGATGACGCCGTCGATGTCGTAGCTCTCCAGGAAGAACTCCGCCTGCCGGCGGTTGCGGGGGAAGCCGTCGATGACGAAGCCGAAGTTCCAGTCGTGGAGCTGGAGCCGGTCGCGTACGACGGACTCCACCAGGTCGTCGCCCACCAGCTCGCCGGCCGCGACCAGGCGGCGGACCTGGGCGCCGAGCTTGGTGTGGTTCTTGACGTGCCAGCGGAAGATGTCGCCGACGCTGATGTGCGTCAGGTCGAGGTCGCCCGCCAGCAGCGCGCTCTGGGTGCCCTTGCCGCTCCCCTGCACGCCCATGATCACGTACTTCCGCATGGCTCACGACCCTATGCGGCAGGCGGGGCGGGCGCGGCGATACGTAGATTTCCGGATGACCGGCGGGCGGCGCTTGCCTAGGGTCGGGCGGACCGTACCGAATGTACGCCTCGCGAGAAGGTGGGCACATGCGCGCGCTGACCGTGGTCCTGTCGTCCCTCCTCGTGGTGACGACCTTCGCCCCGCCCGCGACCGCGAAACCGGCCCCGGCCGGCCTGGCCGACGTCGTCTTCCAGCGGGCCGACTTCACCGCGGGCACGGCCGAGGGCACCGCAGCGGGTGACGGGCTGTCGTTCGTCTCGCCCGCGGGCACCACCTCCTACACCGACGCCCTCGGCACCAGGACCTGGGAGTACGCCCGCTGGACCGGGCCCGAGCGGGCGATCGGCTTCCCCGCCACCGAGCTGATCGCGTCCTGGACCGCCGACCTGCCGCCGGGGAGCTGGCTCCAGGTCGAGGCCCGCGCCAGGAACGCCGAAGGGCTGACGAAGTGGTACTCCCTCGGCCGCTGGGCCTACGCCGAGGGCGACATCCGCCGCACGTCGGTGGGCGGCCAGGGCGACGACGACGCCAGCGTGGCCGTGGACACGCTGGTCGCGGCGGCGGGCAAGCAGATGAGCGGCTACCAGCTCCGGCTGACGCTCTACCGGACGCCGGGCTCGTCGCTCACGCCGCGGGTGCGTACGTCCGGGGCGATGGCCTCCAACGTGCCCCAGCGCAAGACCGTGCCGGTCAGCCCCGGCGGCGGCGCCTGGGGCGTCGAGCTGGACGTGCCGCGCCGCTCCCAGAACGTCCACGTCGGCCACTACCCCGAATGGGACGGCGGCGGCGAGGCGTGGTGCAGCCCGACCTCCACCACGATGGTGCTCGGCTACTGGGGCAAGTGGCCGAGCGCGCAGGACACCGCGTGGGTGGACCCGTCCGACCCCGATCCCGAGGTCGACTACGCGGCCCGCTACACCTACGACCACGCCTACCAGGGCGCCGGCAACTGGCCGTTCAACACCGCCTACGCCGGCCGCTACGGCCTGGACGGCTTCGTCACCCGGCTGCGTTCGCTGACCGAGCTGGAGCTGCTGATCAAGGCGGGGGTGCCGGTCATCACCTCGCAGTCGTTCAAGAAGAGCGAGCTGCCCGGCGCCGGGTACGGCACCAACGGCCATCTCATGGTGGTCGTCGGCTTCACGGCGGACGGCGACGTCATCGCCAACGACCCGGCCTCGTCCAGTAACGCCGCGGTGCGGCGCGTCTACCCGCGCGCCGACTTCGAGAACGTCTGGCTGCGCAGCTCCAGCAGCGGCGGCGTCGCCTACGTCATCCACCCGGCGGGCCACGCCCTGCCCGCCACGACGCCGGGGCTGCCCGCCAACTGGTGAGCCGGTCCGGGAGGCAGAGGGGTCCGTCCTCCGGGCCCCTCGACGCCGGCCGGAGACTTCCGTACCGTTACAGCCCTCAGTGGCCACCCCCGACTGCCCGCCGTGGAGCTCCGATGACAGAGGACGATTCGGCGATTTCGGAGAGAACCCGTGTGGTTCGTTCCCGTTGGAACGGTCCACCGCTGCTGCTCGCCTCCGACGGGGCGAGGGCCGTGGTGGCGGGCACCGGGGCGCACCAGCCGGCCTCCCGGCTGCCCGTGGCCCCCGCCGTTCCCGCCACGGTCGGCGACCTCGGCCGGTGCCTGGTCGAGCGGGCCGGGCTCGCGCCCGCCCATCTGACCGTGCTGGTCGATCCCGCCACTCCGGCCGTCCTCGGCGAGGCGCTGGAGGGGGCGGCGCGGGAGGCCGCCTCGGTGCTGCTGTTCCACTACTCCGGGTACGGGATATTCGCCCCGGACGGCGAGCTGTACCTGGCCACCCGCGCCACCGTCGACCTCGCGCAGGGCGAGCCCGGTCGTCAGGCGCTGCCCTTCGGCGTCGTACGGCAGGTGCTGGCGGGGGCGGCGGCCGAGCTGGCCGTCGTGGTGCTCGACTGCTGCTTCACCGGGGGCGGCCGGCCGGTGCCCGGCAGGGCGATGGACCGGGTGTTCGAGGGGATGGGCGGCCGGGCGTACGTGCTGGCCTCGGCGAGCAGGGACGCGAACGGGTGGGCGCTGCCCGGCGTACGGCACACCGCGCTCGGCGGGGCGCTGCTGCGGCTGCTGACCGAGGGCGACCCCGACGGGCCGGCCGCCTTCACCCTGGACCAGGTTCATCATCGGCTGGCTCGCGCGTTGCCCGCCGCCGGTTTCTCCCGGCCGCGCCGGATCGCCGGGAGCGTGGGGTCCCCGGCGCCGCTCGCGCCCAACCCGGCTCATCGGCCGGGGCCGGTGGTGCCCGTGCCCGCCGGGGGTCCGCCGGCGAGCCCGTACCGGGGGCTGGCGGCGTACGGGGTGGAGCACGCGGAGCTGTTCTTCGGGCGTGAGGCGCTGGTCCGGTCGCTGATGGAGCGGGTGGGCGGTGGGCCGGTCGTGGTGACCGGGCCGTCCGGGTGCGGGAAGTCGTCGGTGTTGCGGGCCGGGCTCGTCCCGGCGTTCCTGGCGTCGCGGTCCCCGGGCGGGGAGGCGGCTGGTGTCGTCGTGTTCGCGCCGGGCGCCGACCCGCTCGGCGCGCTGGCCCGCGAGCTGGGCGCGCTCGGCGGCGGCGATCCGGTACGGCTGCGCGCGGTCATCGAGTCCGATCCCGGAGCGGCGGCGCGTGCCCTGCCGGCCGGGCGGGTGCTGGTGGTCGTGGACCCGTTCGAGGAGGTGTTCACCGAGTGCGGCGATCCGGCCGGGCGGCGGCGGTTCGTGGCGGCGCTGGGCGAGCTGGCGCGGGCGGCGGCCGTGGTGGTCTCGGTGCGCAGCGAGCACTTCGGGGCGTGCGCGGCCTATCCGGAGCTGGTGGCGGCGCTGGGGCGGCCCGAGGTCGTGCCGCCGCCTGGCGAGGCCGAGCTGCGGGCCATGATCGAGGAGCCGGCGGCGCGGTGCGGGCTCCGGCTGGAGGCCGGGCTGGCGGAGCTGGTGCTGGAGGAGCTGCGGGCGTACGAGCCGGAGCTGGAACGGGCGGGAGGCGCGCTGCCGCTGCTGTCCCACGCGCTGTTCGCGACCTGGGAACGGCGGTCCGGTGACGTGCTCGCCATGGCCGACTACCGGGCGGCCGGCGGGGTCGCGGGAGCGGTGGCGGGGAGCGCGGAGGAGGCGCTGCGGGCGCTCGGGCCGGAGTTCGAGGGGATGGCGCGGGAGCTGCTGCTGCGGATGGTGCGTACGGACGGGGCCGCCGGAGCCGCCGGGCGCCGGGTGTCCCTCGCCGCGCTGACCGGTGACGGGGCTGGGGAGGCGGCGTCCGTACGGGCGCAGGTGCTCGCGGGGCTGGCCCGCTCGCGCCTGGTCACGGTGGACGGCGGGGAGGCGGGGCTGGTGCACGACGCGCTCATCCGCGCCTGGCCGCGGCTCGGCGGGTGGGTGGACGCCGAGCGGGCCGCCACGCTCGTGCGGCGGCGGCTCGCGGAGGACGCCCGGCGCTGGGACCGCGAGGGCCGCGACCCCGCCCAGCTGTACGCCGACACCCGCCTCGCCGCCGCCATCGCCCTCACCGGCGCTCCGCCCGGGCCCGCATCGCCGGACGCCGCGGAGGGGCGGGTGGACGACGGTGGAGCACTTCCCGCCGTGGGCTCGATGACGGTGCACGGCAAACTGGTCGCCGCCGGCCGGCGCCCGGCCCGGCGTCTCCCACTTACGCGCCCCCGCCCGGATGCGGCGGGTGAAGGGCTGTCGGGGGTTGAGCGGGCGTTTCTTGCGGCGTCCGGTCGGCGGCAGCGGCGGCGCGCGCTGGCGGGCCGGGTCGTGATCGTCGCGCTCTCCGTTCTCGTGCTGGCCGCGGCTACCGGCGCGGTGCTGCAGTGGCGGGCGGCGGGGCAGGCTGGGCGGCAGGAGCGGCAGGTCGGTGCGCAGCGGGACGAGGCGCTGTCCAGGCAGGTCGCCGCCTCCGCTGCCGCTCTGCCGGACGCGGCGCTGGCCGCGCAGCTCGGGCTTGCCGCCTACCGTCTCTCCCCCACCCCGGAGGCGAGGGGCGCGCTGCTCGGGGCGCTGTCGCGGCCGATCCCGTCGCGGCTGATCGGTCACGCGGCCCCGGTGGAGCGGGTGGTGTACCGCCCGGACGGCCAGGTGCTCGCCACGGTCTCAGGTGACCGGACCGCTCGCCTGTGGAACGTCGCCGATCCCTTGCGGCCGAAGAGCGCGGGCGTCGTCACGGGCCATACGGCGGGCTTGACGGCGGCGGCGTTCAGCCCGGAGGGGAAGGTGCTCGCGACGGCGTCCGCCGACGGCACCGCCCGCCTGTGGGACGCCGCCGACCCCGCGCGGCCGAAGCCGCTGGCGACGCTCAAGGGTCACGTGGGGCCGGTGCTGTCCGTCGCGGCGGCCCCCAAGGGCGGGCTGCTCGCCACGGCCGGCGCGGACCGGACGGTGCGCTTGTGGGACGTCGCCGCCCCCGCCGCGCCCAAGGCGGTCGCCGTGCTGAGGCAGCCGGGCGAGCCCGCCGACGTGGCCTTCAGCCCGGACGGCCGCATGGTCGCCGTCACCTCCGCGACCGGGCTCACGCTGCTCGACGTGCTGACGCCCGCCACGCCGGCGACCCTGGCCGCGTTCACGTCACCGGACGGCGGCGCGGTGCGCAGTGTCGCGTTCAGCCCCGACGGGCGGAGTCTCGTCGCCGGGGCCGCCACGGGCGCGCTGCACCTGTGGAACATCGCGGCGGCCACGCTGACCGGCACCGCCGCCGGGGCCGGCGTCGCCGTGGAGGACGTGGCGTTCGGCCCGGACGGGGACATTCTCGCCGCGGCCTCCGCCGACGGGGTCGTTCGCCTGTGGGACATCGCGACGCCGGGCGAGCCGCAGCCCGCCGCCGTCCTCACCCCGACGGTGAGTACGGCGACGGGGGTCGCGTTCAGCCCGGACGGCCGGACGCTCGCGACGGCCGGCGGCGACGGCGTGGCCCGGCTGTGGAACGTGGCCGATCCGGCGCGCGTGGCCGCCCGCGCCCGGCTGGGCCGGCACACGGCGCGGGTGAACGCCCTGGCCGTCACCAAGGGCGGCGGCACTCTCGCCACCGTCTCCGACGACAAGACCGTGAAGCTGTGGGACATCGGCGACCCGGCCGCCGCCGTGCCCGTCTCCACGCTGCGCGGGCACACCGGCGCCGTGGTCGGGGTGGCGTTCAGCCCCGACGACCGGTACGTGGTCTCGGCCGCGCTCGACGGCACGGCCAGGCTGTGGGAGGTGGCGCGGCCGGCGAACCCGAAGGCCGTCGCGACGATGCGGGGACCGGCGTCGGGGCTGCGGTCGGTGGCGTACGCCCCCGGGGGCAAGCTGGTGGCGGCGATCGGCGGCGACGGCCGGACGCAGCTCTGGGACGTGTCCGCCCCGGCCGCACCGCGGCGGGTCGCGACGCCCGGTGCGGCGGCGGACGGCAGGCTGGACGCGCTCGCGTTCCGCCCGGACGGGAAGGTGCTGGCGACCGGGTCAGGCACCGCGTCCGTACGCCTGTGGGAGGTGTCGAAGCCGGCCGCGCCGCGCCTGCTCGCCGACCTGGCCGCGCAGCCGGGCGGCGTGCTGGGCCTGCGGTTCGCACCCGACGGCCGGACCCTCGCGACGACCGGCGCGGACGGCGCGGCCGCCTTGTGGGACGTCGCCGCCCCGGAGCGGCCGAAGCGGCTGGCGCTGCTGCGCGGGCACACCGGCCCGGTGACGGCGGCGGCGTTCGGGGCGGACGGCCGGACGCTGGTGACCGCCTCCCGCGACCGTACGCTCCGGGTGTGGAACGTGGCCGACCGCGCCCGCCCGTCCCTGTGGGCGGTGCTGGCGGGTCCCGAGCCGGTGGACGACGTGGTGGCGACGCCGGACGGCGCCACGCTGGCCGCCACGTCGGGCGCGGCGGTCCAGCTCTGGGGTCTCGACGTCGAGCAGGCCGCCGCCACGGTGTGCGAGCGCGCGGGCAGCGCGATCACCCGCGAGGAGTGGGCGCAGTACGTCCCCGGCCGCCCCTACGCCCTCCCCTGCCCGGCGACGGGCTAGGGCTCAGGTCAGCCGCAGCACCCCCCAGTGGCTGGTGTCGAGGTAGCTGCGCCCGGTGGCGTCGTTCCAGGTGGCGGCGGCGGTGCGGGCCGCGCCGGTGGCGTCGTTGACCTGCACGTCGAAGCCGAGCAGCGTGCCGGGCCGCAGCGTCGCGGTCGGCACCGCGATGGCGGCCTCGACGACGTAGCCGCCGGGGACGGTGCGGGTCACGGCCTTGAGGTTGTCCTTGACGCCGGCCGCGTCGAAGGTGCCGCCGACGGTGAGCCGGCCGGAGAAGCTGACCCGGTACTGCCCGTCGTCGTCGGTGTAGCCCTTGGTCTTGCCGTTGCCGGGGTCGACGAAGATCTCGACGGAGTCCTGCTCCCAGGCGTTCGGCGACTCCTCGCTGAGCGCGGGGTCGGTGACCTGGGCGAGCACGTACAGCGTGGAGCCGTTCCACAGCGACCGGACCGTGGCGGTCGCCCCTGACGTGCCCTGGATCCAGGTGCCGGTGCGGATCTCGGGCGCGGCCTGCCAGGCCGGCTCCGCCACGCCGTCGAGGACGGGCGCGCGGTGGGTGGCGGTGGTGAGCTTCACGGCGGGCGCGGGGGTGACCTTCCCGGTCCAGGAGACGGCGGTGCCGCCGTCGCGTACGGTGACGTCCACGTCCGTGCCCTTGGGGACCAGGGCCTCGACGCGGTAGCCGGTGGGGGTCGGCCGGGCCGCGGCCTTGTGCCCGCCCGACCGGGTGACGGTCCGGGCGACGCCGTCCACGGTGAACGTCACCCGGTCGGCGGCCGAGACGCTGCGGTCGGCGACCTCGGCGAGCACGTACATGCCGGCGGCCGTGGTGCGGGCCTGGAAGCCGGCCGACACCTCGCCCACGCGCGCGATCGGGGCGTCGGGCAGCAGGTCCCACTGCTGGTCGCGCTTGCCGTCGAGGACGACCTCGCCGGCCGGGGCCTCCAGGCGGCGCACCCGGGGCGGCAGCTTCGACGGGTTGGCCACGCCCCAGTACGCGGGCTTGGCCTGGAGGTCGCGGTCGAACAGCAGCGGCGCGTTGAGCCGGTTGATCGGCCAGGTGTTGAGCCAGCTCACGTCGTCGGACTCGCCCCAGACGGTGACGGAGGTGAGGTGCGCGGCCTGCCGGCGGAAGACGTCGAACAGCTCCATGTAGCGGTGGCCCTGCTCGGCGATCAGCTCGCCGGGGATGGGGTCGTAGGAGGAGACGAAGTCGGTGTAGACGCTGACGTCGAGCTCGGTGACCTGCTGCTCGACGCCGAGGCCGGCGAAGCGCTCGATGGTGTCCTCGACGGAGGAGGCGGGCGGCTGCTCGATGTTGAGATGGAGCTGGTGGCCGACGCCGTGGATCGGCACGCCCTCGGCCTTGAGCCGCTTGACCAGCGCGTACAGGGCCTCGCGCTTGCGCGGGAACTCGGTGTTGTAGTCGTTGATGAACAACTTGGCGGCCGGGTCGGCCTCGTGGGCGACACGGAAGGCGGTGCGGATGAAGTCGAGGCCGGCGATCTCGTACCAGGGCGAGCGGCGCAGGCCGTCGGGCTGGTTCTCGTCCACGACCTCGTTGACGACGTCCCAGGCCGCGATCCTGCCCTTGTAGCGGGTGACGAGGGTGCGGACGTGGCTCTCCAGGCGGTTCAGCAGGGTCTGCTTGTCGGCCCCCTCGAACACCCAGGCCGGGGTCTGGCTGTGCCAGGCGAGGGTGTGGCCGCGGATCGTCATGCCGTGCCGCTCGCCGAAGGCCACGAGGTCGTCGGCGTCGGCGAAGGCGTACTCGCCCTCGCGGGGCTCGGTGGCGTCCCACTTCAGCTCGTTGCCGGGGGTGATGCCGTTGAAGTGCCTGGCCAGCAGCTCGCCGTGGACGCCGAAGGTGTCGGGGCGGGTGAGCGCGGAGCCCAGGGTGAAGGGCACGCGGTCCTTCAGCGCCGGGATGTCGGTCTGGATCGGCTTGGGCGCGACGTAGGTCAGCGCGAAGTCGTCGAGGTGGAAGGGGAAGGTGCCGGTGTCGGACTCGACGTACAGGCTGAGGAAGTCGACGTCGCGCGAGAGCGTGTACGTCCCCGCGAGCCGCACCCACTCCCCCGCCGGGACGTCCGTGGGCGGCACGATCTGCTCGTAGCTGGGCGTGCCCGCGGTGCGCCGCTCGATCGACAGGCCGAGCCGGCCGGAGTCCACGCCGGCGCCGAGCCTGACCCACACCGACACGTCGTACTTGTCGCCCTTGCCGAGGCGGCCGAGGACGTTGAGCGCCGGGCCGTCCCAGGAGGCGGAGCGGCCGGTGACGGCGAGGCTCCGGGCGCCGCCGTGGGCGGCCTCGGCGGTGGCGGCGAGGGCGGCGGAGGCGCGCGGCGACCAGTCCTGGGTGGTGCCGTCCTCGAAGTCGGCGGCGATCGGCTCGCGGGTGGGGTCGCCCTGCGGGGCGAGCACGACGTCGTCGAGGTGGTAGCGGCCGGTGGCGTCGTCGCTCTCGGCGTAGAGCTGCAGGTCGGTGGAGTCGGCGGTGAACAGGTACGCGCCGGCCAGGCGGACCCACGCCCCGTCGGTGACGGTGGCGGCGGCGACCCGCTCGTACGTGGTCTCGCCCCCGGCGGGGGTGCGCTGCACGGTGAGCGCGATCGTCGCGGCCGGCTGCCCGGCGGCGAGCCGGGCGTAAGCGCTCACCCGGTAGGTGACGCCCTTGACGAACGGCGCGGCGAGCGAGGCCCCGTGCCAGTTCGCGGTGCGGCCGGTGACGAGCAGCGAGGCGGCGCCGCCGTGGGCGGCCTCGGTCGTGGCGGCCACGGAGACGCCGTCGCCGCGCGGGCTCCAGCCCTGCGTGGTGCCGTCCTCGAAGTCGTAGACGTGATCGGCGGCGGCCCGCGCGGGCGCGGCGGCCGCGAGGAACAGGACGGGCAGGAGTAAGGCCACCAGGGCCCGGAGGAGGGTGCGCACGGCGCTCCTGAAAGTTTCAGAAATCTCCCGATAAATGGCAGGCGGACTGTAGAGCCGGACGGCAGGGCGGTCAACACTCCTGCAACCGCTTGTTGCAGCAAACATGCAGTTTTACTGCATCCATTGACGGGTCAGCGGGGTTACGCGAACGTTTCATGCAACCGATTGCCGCACCACCCTCTGCGAGGTTGCGCATGCGACTTCTGTTACTCCTCCCCCTGCTGCTGACCCTCACCGCGACCCCCGCCGAAGCCCAGGGGCGGACCACGATCGTGGTCGCCGCCGACGGCACCGGCGACCACACCACCGTGCAGGCCGCGGTCGACGCCGTCCCCTCGGGCAACAGCCGCCCGGTCACGATCCTGGTCCGCAAGGGCACCTACCGGCAGCAGGTGGTCATCCCGCCCGACAAGCCGTACATCTCCCTCGTCGGGGACACCCGCGACCCGCGCGAGGTGGTGCTGACCTTCGACGTCTCCGCCGCCACGCCGAAGCCGGACGGCTCGGGCCCGTACGGCACCTCGGGCAGCGCGTCGTACGTGATCAGCGCCCCCGACTTCACCGCACGCAACCTCACCTTCGAGAACGCCTACGACGAGGCCGCGAACGGCCCCAGCCAGGCCGTCGCCGTCCGCACCACCGGCGACCGCCAGGTCTACGAGAACGTACGTTTCCTCGGCAACCAGGACACCCTCTACGCCAACACGGCCTCCGCCACCACGACCGCCCGCCAGTACTTCCGCGACTGCCACGTGGAGGGCGACGTCGACTTCATCTTCGGCCGCGCCACCGCCGTCTTCGACAACTGCGTGATCAGATCGCTCGACCGGGGCAGCGCCGACAACAACGGCTACGTCACCGCCGCCAGCACCGAGCTCGCCAACCCCTACGGCTTCCTCATCTACCGCAGCCACCTGGTCAGCGACGCCCCGGCGCGCAGCGTGCACCTCGGCCGCCCGTGGCCGGCGGGCGGCTCGGCGACCGCGCGCGGCCAGGTGCTGGTGCGCGAGTCGTGGCTGGGCCAGCACGTCAAGGACGCCCCTTGGACCGACATGTCCGGGCTGAGCTGGCGGGACGCCCGCCTGTCGGAGTACCGCAACGAGGGGCCCGGCGCGTCGGCCGGCGCGGACCGGCCGGCGCTCACGCCCGCGCAGGCCGCCGCCTTCACCCCGGAGCGCTACCTCGCGGGCGCGGACGGCTGGAACCCGGTGCGCCGCACGCCGCCGCGCCCCGGCCCGCGCGAGCTCCGCGAGCTCGGCCGCCAGGTGCTGCCCGCCGACGACGGCTGGGCCGCGGCCACCACGGGCACCACCGGCGGGTCGGCCGCCCGCCCCGAGAACGTGCACGTGGTCACCACCCGCGCCCAGCTCAAGGCCGCGCTCGGCGACCCCGCCGACAACACGCCGCGCATCGTCTACGTCAAGGGCGCCATCGACGCCGACACCGACGACTCCGGCCGCCCGCTGACCTGCGCCGACTACGCCGTGGACGGCTACAGTCTCGACGCCTACCTCGCCGCCTACGACCCGGCGGTGTGGGGCAGGACGAGCGTGCCGTCCGGGCCGCTGGAGGAGGCGCGCAAGGCGTCGTACGCCAAGATGGCCGAGCACGTCACCGTCACGATCGGCTCCAACGTCACCCTGGTCGGCCTCGGCCGCGACGCCGCGCTGAAGAGCTTCGGCCTGCGGATCAGCGGCGCCGACAACGTCATCGTCCGCAACCTCACCATCACCGACACCTCCGACTGCTTCCCGCAGTGGGACCCGACCGACGGCGCGGAGGGCAACTGGAACGCCTCGTTCGACAACGTCGAGGTCTCCGGCTCCACGCACGTCTGGCTGGACCACAACACGCTGAACGACGGCGACAACCCCGACTCGGGCCAGCCGCTGCACTTCGGGCGGCCGTACCAGGTGCACGACGGGCTGCTCGACGTCGTGCGCGGCTCGAACTACGTGACGCTGTCCTGGAACCACCTCAGCGGCCACGACAAGGTCATGCTCATCGGCAACACCGACAACCCGGCGCGTTACGCCGAGGAGGACAAGCTCAAGGTCACCCTGCACCACAACTACTTCGAGGGCCTCGGGCAGCGCACGCCCCGGGTGCGCTTCGGGCAGGTGCACGTCTACAACAACTACGTCACCGGCGGGCCCGGCCACGTCTACAGCATCGGCGTGGGCGTCGGCTCGCGGGTGTACGCCGAGGCCAACGCCTTCGACGGCGTCCCGGCGGCGAAGGTGCTGACCGTCTTCGGCGGCACGGCGATCACCGCGCGGGACAACCTCGTGGACGGCCGGCCGGCGGACCTGGTGGCGGCCTACAACGCGGCCAACGGGGCCGCGCTCGGCGCCGACGCCGGCTGGACGCCCGCCCTGGTCGGCCGGAAGCATCCGGCCGGGGCGCTCAAGGCGCTGGTGCCGGCCGGCGCGGGCGCGGGACGGCGGCTGTAGGAGCGGGAGGGCCCGCCGGTCGGCGGGCCCTCGTCAGTCAAGGGAACTCAGGATCCGTACGCCTTCACCTCCAGGAGCCCGACGCTGCTGGAGCCGTTGCCGGTGAGCAGCACCCGCAGGCGCGTGGTGCCGGTCGCGGTGAAGGTCACGTTGTTGTAGGCGTTCTTGGTCAGCGTGTACGCCGACGCGCCGGGCACGTCCACGTACGCGCTGCCGTTCCAGTACTGGAGCTTCCACGACGCCGGCATGTCGATGCCCTGCTCGTCGTCGAAGAAGTACACCTCAGCCCGGTTGAGCGTGCGCGAGGAGGACCAGGTCAGGTCCACCCACTGTTGCCCGGTCTCCGGCCAGCAGCCCCAGCGCGGGTTGACGGTGTCGTTCGACGAGGGCGGGTCGATCCCGTCGTTGACCGCGGCCACGCTCTCCCAGGAGGAGGTGTTGGACGCGCTCGCCGTGGCGGAGGTCGCGAGGTTGGCGGACGGCTGGACGCCGCCCCTGTTGTGCACCTTGATCTCGGTGAGGCCGGTCCGCGCGCCGGAGGCGGCCGTGGCCAGCACCCGCACCCGCTGCGCGGTGACGGCGGGGAACTGCACCACGTTGTAGTTGGCGCGCGGCGTGGCCGGGTTCTTCGCCTGGGAGGGCACGCTGACCCAGGCGCTGCCGTTGTGGTACTGGATGTCGTAGGAGGCCGGGGCCCGGTAGGTCGTGCTGGCCGGGCGGCTGTCCTTGAAGTAGAGCCGCACCTCGTTGAACGTGCGGGCGGTGCCGAAGTTGAGCTCGTACCAGTCCTGGCCCGCGGTGGTGCCGCCCCAGAACGGCTCGTTGATGGGATAGCCGTCCACCGCGCCGGCCGTGGTGCTGCCGGAGGCGGTGGTGGAGGCCGTGGCGGTGGCGCCGGCGGCCAGGTTGGCGAGGTCGGCGGTCAGGTCGACGCCGGCCTTGGCGAGCAGGTCGACCATGCGCGCGCTGGTCTGGCTGACCTGGGCGGGAGCCTGCAGCCCCGGCACGGCGACGTTGTAGGAGACGGTGCCGGAGGTGGTGACGGCCCCGGTGGCCGGGTCCCAGGTGAACGGCACCAGCGACGACACGGTGGCGACGCGGCTGCCGTTGATGAAGATCGAGTAGCCCTGGGGCACGCCCGGGTAGCGGACGACGCCGTCGGCCGGGTCGTCCCAGACGATGGTCAGGTCGGCGTTGCGGTAGCGCAGGTTGTTGACGGTGAAGTGGGACCAGCCGATGTTGATCGGCGACAGCTCCACCTTGGCGTCGTTGCGCGGGCGCAGGCCGGCGACGTCCTCGATCACGGTCCAGTTGCTGCTGCCCAGGATGTTGTGGTGGATCCAGGAGCGGTAGGTGATGGACGAGCCGTTCCAGTCGGCCCAGAACTCGTTGGCGTCGGGCCACTGGGTGTTGCCGCCGACGTACTGGGCCCAGGCGTTCCAGTAGAGCAGCTTCTTGTACCAGGTCGGGTCGATCCACTCGTTCGGGTAGTTGCGCAGCACCGAGGAGAGCAGCCGGAACTGCACGGTCGAGTTGATCGTGGAGAAGTTGTTGCTGCCGGTGCCCGAGGCCGCCTTGTCGGCCTGGTTCGCGGTGTAGAAGGGGAAGATCGGGTACTGCGCGGGGTCGTCGAACAGGCGCAGCGCCTGCTTGTACGTCGCCGTGTTCGGGATCGCGCCGACCGCGAACGGGTAGTAGTTGTTGATCTCCTTCCACGGCACCCACTCGTTGGTGGACTTCAGCCGGTGCTCGAACAGTTGCCGGCTCGGGTTCCACAGCACGCCGACGATGGCGTTCTGGATCTGGGTGGCGAGGTTGCGCATCTCGGTGGCCTTGGCCGTGTTGCCGATGGCCTCGTACGCCTGCGCGGCGGCGAGGGCGCCGCTGTACTGGTAGGCGGACTCGGCGCGGTCCATGCGGCCGGGCTTCCAGTGGAAGGAGACGGCGTCGGCGTCGTTGCCGGTGAGCGCGCCCCAGTCGTACTCGATGAGCTTGTTGTTGTCGGTGTCGTAGTAGGAGAGCTGGCCCTTGACGTCCTGCTCGGCGTAGCGGGCGAGGTTGGCGGCGATGCCGGGCTGGCCGCCGTGGATCTGGTAGCTCTTCCACGCGGCCTCGGCGATGTACTGGGTGTAGCTGTTGGACCAGTTCTCGGGGTCGCCGGGGTTGTCGAGGAAGCGGCCGTTCTTGGAGGTCTGGCCGACGCTGAGCCAGTCGCCGTAGGCGTAGGCCGGGTCACGCAGGTATTTCAGGTCGTCGATGTGCATGGGCTGGGTCAGCGCGATGGCGTTGTTGTAGCCGAGCACGCCCTCCATCGACGTCGGGAACTGGAAGGTCTGTCCGGGGATGTCCGCGTCGAGGTGGTTGTAGCGCATCAGCCACCAGCGGTAGTAGATGTTCTTCTTGATGCCGGGCTCGGGCACGTCGATGTAGGGGACGTTGTCGGCCCACCAGCGGTTGTACGCGCGCACGTGCGTGGCGAACGCGGTGGCGGGCGTGTAGCCGGCGTAGGCGTCGTACTCGGTGCGCGAGGCCGGGATCTCGTTGGTGACGAAGCCCATCACGACCTTGACGGTCACAGTGGCGCCGGCGGCGACGGTGACCGAGCGGTTGAGCCCGCCGCTGGAGACCGTGAAGCCGTCGCCGGTGAGCCTCGGGTAGAGCGTGGTGAGGTTGTTGTAGGCGTTGACCTGGCCGGTCAGCTCGCTGCCGCTGCCCGTGGTCGCGTACGGCGAGGTGGCGCGCAGCTGCAGCGTGGTCGAGGCCGAGCCGCCGTTGGTGATGGCGAGGTTGGCGACGGCCACGTTGTTGTCGGTGATGAACTTGGTCTGGTCGATCGTCACCGAGCCGGAGGTGTGCCGGCTCTTCCAGTAGCTCGGCGCCTGCCAGCGGGAGTTCACCTGCTCGGTGAAGGTGCCGGGCGTGACGGCCACGGTGAACGCATTGGCGTTGCTGATGCTCTCCCAGTACGCCACCTGCCCCGCGAAGCCGAGCGTGCCGGGCGTGTGCGTCTTCATGAACAGCGCCCGGCCGCGCGTCATCAGCCAGGTGCCGGCCGGGTCGTTGCCGGGCCGGGCGAGCAGCCGGTCCATCCAGAAGTCGGTGCCGGAGCTCTCGGCGTCGTAGATGGCCCGCATCGCGTTGCCGGTCGTGTACGTGCCCGGCGGGGCCGGGACGGCCGGGCCGCTGAAGGTCGGATAGCCGATGGTCTGGTCGGCGTTGGCCGGGGCGCCCGCCACGACCAGGCCCGCGACCAGCAGAAGAGCGGTCAGGACACGTCTCACGAGAAGGCCCTCCATTCGAGGACGCCGGTCGAGTAGCCGGTGCGCGAGGTGATGTTCAGCCGGAGCCTGGTGGTGCTGATCGAGGGGAAGGTGGTGGCGTTGAAGGTGTTCGCGGCGACGCCGCAGCCCGACTGGCCGGGGACGTCGGCGTAGGCGCTGCCGGTCCAGTACTGCACCCGGCAGGAGGCGGGCAGGTCGATGCCCTGGTCGTCGTCGAACCAGTAGACCTCGGAGCGGGAGACCGTCTGGGCGGTGGGCCAGCGGTACTCGATCCACTCGGTGCCCTGGTGGTTCCAGTTGCCGTAGGCGCCGTGGCTGTGGTCGGCCGAGTTCGCCGGGGTGTAGCCGTCGTTGACCGCGGCCAGCGTCTCCCACGGGGAGACGTACGAGGTGGAGGCGGCAGCGCTCGCGGCGAGGTTGCCCGGGGTGACCGGCCCGCCGGTCTGCACGACCTTCTGCATGGTGCCGTCGGCGTTGAAGTACAGCTTGTCGATGGTCACCGAGCGGCGGAAGTTGCCGCCGCCGGGGCTGGAGGCGTTGTGGTAGACCATGTACCACTGGCCCTTGAACTCGATGATCGCCGGGTGGTTGGTGGTCGAGCTGACCTGGTCGAGCACGACGCCGCGGTGCGTCCACGGGCCGAGCGGGTTGCTCGCGGTCGCGTAGCGGATGCAGGCGTAGCCGGGCGCGGAGCAGGCCGAGTCGTTGGCGGCGTAGGCGAGGTAGTAGACGCCGTTGCGCTTGAACATCCAGGGGGCCTCCCAGAAGTTCGTCACGCCGCTCGGGGTGATGACCGAGCCGCTCAGCGAGGTCATGTTGCTGGTGAGGCGGGCGGCGCGCAGGCCGTAGTAGGAGCCCCAGTACATGTAGACCTGGCCGTCGTCGTCGGTGAAGACGGTGGGGTCGATGTTGAGCGGCGAGGAGTTGGGGGTGCTGTCGCTGACCAGCGGGCCGCCCTTGGCGTCGCGGAACGGGCCGAGCGGGGTGTCGCCGACCGCGACGCCGATGTCCATCCAGCCGGCGCCGTTGCCGTTGACGGGGACGTACCAGTAGTACTTGCCGTCCGCGCCGCGCTCGACCTCGCCGGCCCAGGCGTCCGCGCCGGCCCAGGAGAAGTTGGAGATGGCCAGCTTGGCGCCCTGGTCGGTGAAGGTGGCGGCGTCGGAGGAGGTGAAGACGTGCCAGTCGCGCATGACGAAGTTGGTGCCGCCGGTCGGGGCCTCGTCGTGGCCGGTGTAGAGGTACAGGGTGTCGTTCACGACCAGCGCGGCCGGGTCGGCCGTGTAGATCGCGGTGGTGATCGGCGCGCCCGCGAGCGCGGGGGGCGCGGTGCCGAGGAGGAGGAGCAGGAGTGCCGCGGCGAGGGCCGCCGCCCGTCGTCGTCTCATGGGGGGTGTGCTCCCTTTTCTGTTAGCGCTAACATCCATTCCGAGGAGACCTAAAAGGTTTTCGGGAACGTAAACCGGCGGCGGCGGGCTGTCAATGCGTCACTGCTATGGCTTGCATGCGCCCCTACCTGCGACTTCAAGGACTCATGGCCACTGATCAGCGAGCGAGTGTCATGTTACGATTCGATCTCACCGAAAAGGCTTTCGGAGACATACGGCGGTGACCTTGTACTCGGGGCACGAGGTGACGGTGTCCGCGTGGCTGGAGATCAGCGCGTTCACCCGGCTGGCGGCGAAGTGGAAGGCGCAGAACACCTGGCCGCGGAGGACCTCCTCGGTGACCCGCGCCGTCAGCGTGGCCTGCCCGTGCCGGCTCTCCACGAGCACCGGATCGCCGTCGCGGAGGCCCGCGCGGGCCGCGTCGGCGGGGTGCAGATCGAGGTGGTCCGTCGGGTCGATCTCGACGGCGCCGCTCCGCCGGGTCATGGTGCCGGAGTTGTAGTGCGCCCAGCGACGGCCGGTGACGAGGATCAGCGGGTAGTCGTCGTCGGCGGCCTCGCCCGGCGGCAGGTAGGGACGGGCGGCCAGCCGCGCCAGCCCGTCGGCGGTGGCGAAACGGTCCTGGTAGAGCCGGCTCACCCCGGGCCGGCCGGCCTCGGGACACGGCCAGGGCACGGCTCCCTCCCGGTCCAGCCGCTCGTGCGAGATCCCGGCGAAGACGGGAGCCACCCGTCCGCACTCCGCCAGCGCCGCGGCGGGCGTCGGGCAGCCCAGGTCCGCCCCGAGCGCCGCGGCGACCGCGTGCACGATGGCGAAGTCGGCGCGTGCCTCGCCGGGCGGCGGGAGCGCGGGGCGTACGCGCTGGAAGCGCCGGTCGAAGTTGACGAAGGTGCCGTCCTTCTCCAGCCAGGAGGCCGCCGGCAGGACCACGTCGGCGCGGCGGGCGGTCTCGGACAGGAAGAGCTCCTGGCTGATGACGAGCGGGCAGGACTCCAGCGCCTCGACGACCCGGTTGGCGTCGGGGTCGGTGGTCGTCACGTCCTCCCCGACGATCCACAGCACCCGCAGGTCTCCCGCGCGGGCCGCCGCGAACATCTCCGGGATCCGCAGGCCGTCGTGGCCGGGCAGCCGGACACCCCACACCTGCTCGGCCCTGCCGCGCGCGACCGGGTCGCGGACCTTGCCGTAACCGGGCAGCAGGTCGGGCAGCGCGCCCATGTCGGAGGCGCCCTGGACGTTGTTCTGGCCGCGCAGCGGGTTCACGCCGAACCCGCGCCCGGTGCCGACCGCGCCGCGCAGGATCGCCAGGTTCGCCAGCGTCCGTACGCCGTCGGTGCCGTGCAGGTGCTCGGTCACGCCGAGCCCGTACAGGATCGCGGGGCGCTCGGCCCGTCCGTAGAGCCGCGCGGCGGCGACCAGGTCCGCCTCGGGCACCCCGGTGATCGCGGCCACCCGGCCGGGCGGGTGATCGTCGAGGACCGCGGCCAGCTCGGGCAGCCCGGCCGCGCGGCGCCGCAGGAAGTCCTCGTCGATCAGGCCCTCGGCGAGCAGGACGTGCGCGAGCCCGTTGAACAGGGCGACGTTCGTTCCGGGCCGGGGTCTCAGGTGCACGTCGGCGTGGCGGGCGAGCCCGACGGCGCGGGGTCCGCGACGACCAGCCGCGCGCCGCCCAGCACCTGACGGAGCAGCCGCGCGCCGACCACCGGGTGCGCCTCGGCGGGGTTGGCGCCGGCCACGAGCAGGCAGTCGGCCCGCTCCACGTCCTCGAAGGCGTCGGTGCCGCCCGCCAGGCCGAACGTGGCGGTGAGCCCGGCGGCCGACGGCGAATGGCACAGGCGGGAGCAGTTGTCGATGTTGTTGGTGCCGACGACCGCGCGCATGAGCTTCTGGAGCAGGTAGTTCTCCTCGTTGGTCGAGCGGGCCGAGGAGATCGCCGCCACCGAGCCCGGCCCCGCCCCGGCGACGGCGTCGCGGATGCCGCGGGCGATGTGCGCCAGCGCCTCCTCCCAGCTGACCGGCTCAAGGCGGCCGGAGCGCCCGCGCAGCAGCGGCCGGGTGAGCCGGTCGCCGGCGCGCAGGAACCCGTGGGCGAAGCGGCCCTTGACGCAGGCGTGGCCGCGGTTCACCGGACCGTCGCCGGCCGGGCGTACCGCGGCGACCTCGCCGTCGCGGGTGAGCACGTCCAGGGCGCAGCCGACGCCGCAGTACCCGCAGGTGGTGCGGGTACGGGTGAGCGCGCCCAGCCAGGACCCCGCGGGCAGTCCTGGCTCGGTGAGCGCGCCGGTCGGGCAGGTGTCCACGCAGCCCCCGCAGGAGACGCAGTCGGAGTCCGCCCAGAGGCCGCCGGTGCCCGGCGCGACCACGGTCTCCGATCCCCTGCCGGTCAGCGTGAGCGCGAACGTGCCCTGGACCTCGGCGCACATGCGTACGCACCGGCCGCAGGCGATGCAGAGGTCCCGGCCGAGCCGGACGAACGGATGGCTGTCGTCCCGGCCCCTTTCCGCGCCGCCTCCGGCGCTCTCCGGGCCGATGCCGAGCTCCCGGCAGGTCCTGGCCAGCTCGCCGTCGCCGTCCAGCGCGTACGGCGGAAGCACCGAGACGATCAGCTCCACGGCGTCCCGGCGCAGGCCGCGCAGCTCCTCCCCCTCGACGGTCACCTCGGCGCCCTCGGCCGCCGGGGTGACGCAGGCCGCCACGACGCGCCCGTCCACCCGCACCGAGCATGCCCGGCAGGAGCCGACGGGCGTGAGCCGGTCGTCATGGCAGAGCGTGGGCACACCGAGGCCGGCCGCGCGTACGGCCGACAGCAGCGACGCCCCGGTGGGGACGTCCACCGGACGGCCGTCCACGGTCACCCTCATCCGCCCCACCCCCGCAGCCGCTCCCCGTACGCGCGGACCAGGCCGCGCACCGCGTACGGCAGCCGCCGGCCGAACGCGCACAGGCTGGCCTCGCCCATCACCCGCAGCATGCGGCCGTAGGCGTCGCCAGGAGGAACCCCGGAGCGCACCCGCTCCAGCCCTCGCCGCGAACCGACCCGGCAGGGCGAGCAGGCGCCGCAGCTCTCGGCCGCGGCGAACTCCCACACGTGCCTGAGCACGTCCAGCGGCTCGATCCGCCCGTCCACGGCGACCAGCCCGGCGTGGCCGAGCGCCGCGCCGAGGCCCGCCAGATCCCGCTCGGTGAGCGGGACGTCCAGCTCCCCCTCGGCGAGGAACCCGCCCAGCGGGCCGCCGACCTGCAGCACCGCCAGCTGGGCCCCGTCCCGCAGCCCGCCGCCCAGCTCGGTGACGATCCGCCGGACCGGGGTGCCGAGCTCGACCTCGTGGCAGCCGGGACGGGCGAACCGTTCGGACAGGCAGACCAGTTTCGTGCCGGTCTCCCCGGGCGTGCCGCGGCGGGCGTAGGCGGCGCCGCCGCGGCTGACGATCCACGGCACCGCGGCCAGCGTCTCCACGTTGTTGACCACGGTCGGGACGTCCCACAGTCCCCGGTCCGTGGGGTACGGAGGCCGGGCCCGCGCGCAGCCTCGGCCGCCCTCCAGCTCGGCGATCAGCGCGGTCTCCTCGCCGGCGACGTACGAGCCGGCGCCCGCCACCACCTCGATCTCCAGGTCGGCGCCGCCGCCGTGCGGCCGGCGGCCGAGATGGCCGTCCGCGCGGGCCCGCTCCACCGCCTCCCGCATCAGTGCCAGCGCCCGCGGATACTCCGAGCGGACCAGCACGAGTCCGCGACGCGCCCCGCAGGCGAAGCAGGCCAGCGCCAGCCCCGCGAGCACCCGCGCCGGATCGGCCTCCATGAGCAGCCGGTCGGCGTAGGAGCCGGGGTCTCCCTCGTCGCCGTTGGCGATCACCACGGTGCCGGGCGAGCCGCCCGCCGCCGCCCATTTGGCCGCCACGGGGAAGCCGGCCCCGCCTCGGCCGCGCAGCCCGGAGGCCGCCACCTCCGACAGGACCACCTCGGGGCTTCGCCGGCTCACGGTCTCCGCCCAGATCAGCCACGGGTCCTCGTCGCCCAGGACGCCCGCGAGCACCACCGGGTCGCCCGTGGCGTCGGCCGCCGGGATGGGCGGCGCGTGCGGCCGGGCGCGCCCGGCGAGCTGGTCGGCGAGGTCCGGCCCCGCGCAGACCGTCACGCCGTCCAGCGCGGCCGGTCCCCCGTAGCAGTAACCGAGACAGCGGACGGTCCGCAGGGACACGCCGGGATCCGGGTCGCGGTCGTCGTCGGCGGTGACGCCGAGCGCGTGCTCGTCGGCAATGACGCCGAGCGCGCGCTCGACGGCGGGCAGGTGCCGGCCCGCCTGGGCCGCGAAACACGCCGTAGCGGTGCAGACCCGCACGTGGCGGCGTCCGTGCGGCGTCGCCAGGTCGGCGAAGTAGGTGGCGGGCCCGAGCCCGGCGGCCGCGGGCAGCCCGAACCTGCGGGCGACCTCGGGCGCCCACCTAGCGGGCGGTCCCGCGTGCTCGGCGGCAGCGGCGGCGAGCGCGTCGAGCAGCCGGGCGCCCGGCCGTCCGCGCCGATCGGCGAGTGCGCGGAACGCGTCAAAAGGGTGGCTTCACGGATTGTGCATGCCCGTTTCCCTCATATCGGACACCCGAGACAGGAGGGGAGGGCAAGAGTTTCCTCCGCAGCGGGACTCGTACCGGCGGGCCCGGGGAAGCTCCTCCGGGAGGACCGGACGGGAGGCGACGGTGAGAGACGACCAGGCCGGCCGGCGATGATCCGCCTCCGGCAGGTGACGTGACGGGGGCGGACGCGCTGGAGGTCGGGACCGCGGCGGCGCTGCCGGTGGACGAGGTGCTGGCCCGGCTGGGCGGCACGACCGGCGGCCTCAGCCAGGCGGAGGCCGAGCGCCGCCTGACCACGGTGGGGCCGAACGCGCTGCGCACCCACCGGGCGCGCCGCGCCGCGGTGCTGGCCCGTCAGTTGCGCTCGCCCCTGCTGGTCCTGCTCGCCGTCACCGCGGCCGCGTCGTTCTTCCTCGGTGAACGGTCGGACGCCCTGATCATCGGGGTCATCCTGGCGGCCTCGGTCGGGCTCGGGTTCGTCAACGAATACCGCGCGGAGAAGGCCGCCGAGGCGCTGCACTCCCAGATCCGGCACCGCTGCCTGGTACGGCGCGACGGCCGGCCCCGGCTCGCCGACGTGACCTCCCTGGTCCCGGGCGACCTCGTGGAGCTGCGGCTGGGCGACATCGTGCCGGCCGATCTGCGGCTGGTGTCGGTGACGGAGCTGGAGTGCGACGAATCGGTGCTGACCGGCGAGTCGATGCCCGTCGTGAAGACCTCCGAGGCCGTGAGCGCCGGCGCCGCACTGGCCGACCTGCGAAGCTCCGCCCTGATGGGCAGCGTGGTGCACGCCGGGTCCGGGACCGGCGTCGTCGTCGCGACGGCGGGACGGACCGAGTTCGGGCGGATCGCGCTCCGGCTCGGCGAACGCCACCCGGAGACCGAGTTCCAGATCGGGCTGCGCAGGTTCTCCATGCTGCTGGTACGGGTCGCCGCCGCGCTCACCGCCGCCATCTTCGCCATCAACCTCGTCCTGGACCGCCCGGTCCTGGACGCGCTGCTGTTCTCCCTGGCGATCGCCGTCGGCATCTCCCCGCAGTTGCTGCCCGCCGTCGTCTCGACCAGCCTGGCGGCCGGCACCCGGCGCCTGGCGCAAAGCCGGGTGCTGGTCAAACGCCTGGTCTGCATCGAGGACCTGGGTGACATCGAGGTGCTGTTCACCGACAAGACCGGAACCCTCACCGAGGGTCGGATCAGCTTCATGCGCTCGCTCGGCCCGGACGGACGCCCCGCCGACGACGTGCTCGTACTCGGCCTGCTGTGCAACGAGGCCGCCGCCTCCGACGGGCAGGGCCGTGTCGTGAGCGGGAATCCCCTGGACGCCGCCCTGTGGGAGGCCCCCGCCGCCGGCGTCCTGCGAGCGTCGGCGGCCCGCTGCCGGCGGCTCGCCCTCGTGCCCTTCGACCACGAGCGGCGTACCGCGTCCGTGCTGGTCGAGGACGACGACGGCCACCGCGTGATCATCACCAAGGGTGCTCCCGAGGCCGTGCTGGAGCGCAGCTCCCCCATCGGCGACCAGGCGAAGGCCATGCTCGAAGCCGAGTTCGCCGCGGGCAACCGCGTGGTGGCGGTGGCCACCCGGCCGCTGCACGGAGCCGACGCCCGGCGGACGACGCTCACCCCGGCCGACGAGCACGACCTCACCTTCCGCGGCCTCCTGGTCTTCCTCGACCCGCCCAAGGCCGGCGCGCCACAGGCGCTGGACCGCCTCACCGGCCTCGGCGTCACCGTCAAGGTCCTCACCGGCGACAACCCCACGGTCGCCGCCAAGCTGTGCGCCGACCTCGGCCTGCCGGGCGGACGGGTGCTGACCGGCCAGGACGTCGAGGCGGCCGACGACGCCCACCTGGCCACGCTCATCGGGCAGAGCACGGTCTTCGCCCGCGTCACCCCCGAGCACAAGGCCCGCATCGTGCGCGTCCAGCGGCGCGGCGGCCTGGACGTGGCCTTCCTCGGCGACGGCGTCAACGACGTGCTCGCGCTGCACGCCGCCGACGTGGGCATCTCCGTCGAGACGGCCACCGACGTCGCGAAAGACGCCGCCGACGTGCTGCTGCTGGAGAAGAACCTCGACATCCTGGCCGACGGCGTCCTCCAGGGCCGCCGGATCTTCGGCAACACCATGAAGTACGTCCTGATGGGCACCTCCAGCAACTTCGGCAACATGTTCTCCGCCGCCGCGGCCTCGGCGTTCCTGCCCTTCCTGCCGATGCTGCCGTCCCAGATCCTGCTCAACAACCTGCTCTACGACGCAAGCCAGCTCGCCATCCCCACCGACACCGTGGATCCCGAGCGGCTGCGGCGGCCCTCCCGCTGGGACGTGCGGCTGATCCGGCGGTTCATGCTGTTCTTCGGCCCGATCAGCTCGCTGTTCGACTTCGCCACCTTCGCGGTCATGCTGGGCCTCTTCCAGGCCGGCCCGCCGCTGTTCCGCACCGGCTGGTTCGTCGAGTCCCTCGCCACCCAGGTCCTGGTGATCTTCGCCATCCGCACCAGGCGGGTGCCCTTCCTCCGCAGCCGGCCCAGCGTCCCGCTGCTGCTGGCCGCCCTGGGCGTCGTCGCCGTCGGCGCGCTCATCCCCGCCGCGCCCTTCGCCGCCGCCCTGGGCTTCCGGCCGCTGCCCGGGCCGTTCTTCCTCGTCCTCGCCCTGATGGTGGCCGCCTATCTCGTGCTCATCGAGCTCGGCAAGCTCTGGTTCTACCGGGGCGTGCCCCCGGCCCCCGCCGGGCGTGAGCGTACGCCCGCCCACGCCGCGCACCGCAGGGCCCACCGCTTCACCATCCCGGCCGCCCTCCCGCCTGGCGGTCACACCCGCCGCCGCACGCGCAGCAGGTACTCCTTGCGGTCGAGCGGGTCGTGACCGAGGCGGGGGCGGGCGGGGGCCGGGCCGCGTACGGGGCGGTAGCGCTCGAAGGCGCTGTCCAGCACCCCCTCCCCCCGGGTCAGGCCGGGCAGGCGCTGCCCCAGCTCGTGCACCCGCGCCGCCGGGATCTCCCCCTCGATCAGGCCCGGCCCCTGCGCGCGGGGGACCGCGCCGAGCCGGGCCAGCACCGGCAGCACCTCGCCGGTCGTGTCGGCGGGCAGCTCCAGCGTGAAGCGGTGCACCGGCTCGCACACCACGGTCCCGGCCCGCCGCAGCGCCTCCATGACGACCAGCGGCGTCAGGGCGCGGAAGTCGCCGGCCGTGCTCGACATGCTCTTGTCGAACACGCCGCCCGAATGGCTCTGCCTGGCCCAGTAGCCGGAGTGGGTGAGCGTGACCACGCAGTCGATCACCTGCCACCCGCGCAGTCCCTGCCGGAGCGTCTCGTGCACCGTCTCCTCGATGGTGCGCATGAACGCGTACGGCAGCGAGCCCAGCTCCACCTCCAGCCGGAACGCCACCCCGCCGCCCGGCGGACCCGGCTCGACCCGCAGGCCGACCGTGGCGAGGAACGGGTTGGGGTCCACGGCGATCAGCTCGACGGCGGCGCCGGAGCCGACCGGGCGCTCGACGCAGATCGTGGTGCTCTTCATGAAGGAGACCTCCAGGCCGTCCTCCTCCAGCAGGGTGGCCTGGATGACCTCCTTCTGGACCTCGCCGTAGAGGGTCAGCGAGACCTCGCCGCGCGCGTCGTCCTGGCGCAGGCCGATGAGCGGGTCCTGCTCGGCGAGGCGGGTCAGGGCGAGCAGCAGCGCGCCCCGGTCGGCGGGGCGGGCCGGCCGCACCACGGTCTCCAGGGTGGGCGGCGCGAAGTGGCCCTCCCCGGCTCGGGGCGGCGGCTCGCCCAGCGGGTCGCCCACCCGTACCGCGTCGAGACCCCGCAGGCGGGCGATCTGACCGGCGGCGACCGACCCGCGGGAAGCGGGGATGCTGAGGACGTCCATGCCGGTCACGCGGGCCTCGCCGCCGCCCGGCAGGCGGAGGCGGTCGCGGACGCGCAACGTCCCGGAGAACAGGCGCGCGTAGGCGAGCTTCTCGCCCGCCGGGCCGCGCTCGACCTTGAACACCGCCCCCGAGACCGGCCCGCCGGGATCGCCGCCGGCGGCGGGCAGCAGCTCGCGTACGCCCGCCACCAGGTCGTCCACCCCGGCCCCGGTGATGGCCGAGCCGAAGAACACCGGGTGCACCAGGCTCTCGCGGGTCTGGGCGGCGAGCGCGGCCCGCATCCGGGCGGGCGGCACGGCCCCGCCCCGCACGTACGCCGCCAGCAGCGCGTCGTCGTGCAGCGTGACCACGTCGAGCAGCTCCGCCCCGCCGTACGGGACGAAGGCCGCCTCCGGGGTGCCCGCGCCAGCGACCTCGCCCATGGCGGCGACCGGCAGCGCCAGCCGGGAGGTCAGCTCCTCCAGCACGGCGCGGGGCCGCGCGCCCCGGCGGTCGATCTTGTTGACGAAGACCAGCGCGGGGATGCCGAGCCTGCGCAGCGTCCGCATGAGCACGCGGGTCTGCGCCTGCACGCCCTCGACGGCGGAGACCACGAGCACCGCGCCGTCGAGCACGTTGAGCACCCGTTCGACCTCGGCGATGAAGTCGGGGTGGCCGGGGGTGTCGATGAGGTTGACCGTGGTGTCGCCGACGGCGAACGAGACCACGGCCGATCTGATGGTGATGCCGCGCCGGCGTTCCAGGTCGAGCGTGTCGGTCTGGGTGCTGCCGTCGTCGACGCTGCCGAGCTCGTCGATGACCCCGGCGGCGAGCAGCAGCCGCTCGGTCAGGCTCGTCTTGCCCGCGTCCACATGCGCGAGAATTCCCAGGTTGAGCGTGTGCAACGAACGTCATGTCCTTCGATGGGTGCGGTCCTGTGACGGAGGGACACGACAGTCGCTCGCATTTTCTGCTCCTTTCCTGGGGTTCCCGGCCAGCAGACCAGAGGGCCCGGCCCGGGGGCAACCGATTAAAACTCAGCCGAGAAGCTCGACGGTGCCGCGTTCGCCGTCCACGCGGACGCGGTCGCCGTCGCGCAGGCGCATGGTGGCGTTGCCGGTGCCGACCACGGCCGGGATGCCGAGCTCGCGGGCCACGATGGAGGCGTGCGACAGCGGCGCGCCGAGGTCGGTCACGACGGCCGCGGCGCGCGGGAACATCGGCGTCCAGCCCACGTTGGTGAGCGTCGTCACCAGGATCTCGCCGGGCTTCAGCCGGTCGCCCTCGTCCGGGCCCGCGAGCACCCGGGCGACGCCCTCGACCACGCCGGGCGCGCCGGGGAAGCCGGTCACGGCGTCGCCGACGGGGGCGAGGCCGCCGCGGGCGTCGTACACGTCGGCCCGCCGGTCGGGGTCGGCCGCCCAGCGCACCGGGTCGAAGTGCCCGACGATCAGCACCGGGTACGGCGGCAGCGCCGCGTACCGTTCGTAGGCGGCCCGCCGCGCCGGCACCCGCTCCAGGCCGGCGGCGTCGCCGCGCAGCAGGCCGAGCAGCTCCTCCAGGGACAGGAAGAAGACGTCGTCGCCGTGCCCGGTCAGCTCCCCCGCGCGCAGCGTGAACGCCCGCAGCACCCAGAAGGCGCGCATGGTCTCCGAGCGCGCCTCCTCCCGGTCGCGGACGACCGCGCCCCAGCGGCGCACCCGCTCGCGCATCCGCGCCTCCCGGCCCGGGTGGCGGGCGGCGAAGCGCGCCCACGCCTCCTCCCTGGCCCGCTCCTGCCGGGCGAGCAGCGCCTCGGTGTCGGTGCGCAGGTCGCGCAGCCCGGCGAGCTGGGCGTCGATCCACGCCGGGTCCTCGCCCGGCCGCGGCTTCGACACCTCGAACTCGTGCGGCCCGCGGTGCCCGTACGCGGCCGCGAACTCCTCGCGGGTGATCTCGCCGCGGGCCAGCCGGGACAGGCCGAGGAGCAGACCCATGCTGGCGAGCCCGCCGCCCGCGTCGACGCCGGACAGCATGGCCTCGGCGTCGCCCTCGCCGGCCAGCTTGCGCAGCTTGTCGCGGGTCCAGACGAGGGTGCCGCCGCCCTGACGGCCGGCCGCCTCCAGCATCCGGCAGGCGGTGACCACGTGCGGGCGGATCTCGCGCTCCCACAGCCCGGCCAGCTCGGGGGCGGTGGGGGTGGCGGCGACGCGGGCGCGCAGCTCCTCACAGCGCCGCCGGGAGGAGGCCAGGAAGGCGGGCATGGCCTTGAGGTTCGTACGGACCCGCCGCTGAAGGCCCACCGCCATCGGCAGCACCCTTCTGATGATCTCCCAGCGGGACAGGGCCACCTTCGGCACGTCCAGTCCCGGCGGCAGCTTGCCGAAGACGTTCTCCGTCGCGGAGGTCCGCTTGGCCATGCCCATCGCGGCCGCGATCGTGTGGACGGTGCTGAGGTTCATGTAGAACCGGCCGCCGATGTTGCCGACCATGTCGAAGCCGGGCAGCGCCGAGGCGGACATCGCCTCGTGGATGAACAGCCGCACGTACGACCAGGTGATCGGCGTCATCACGTCGGGGATGGCCTCGCCGAGGTTGCCCGCGGTCCACAGGTATTCGCCCTTGAGGCTGTCGTTCCACTCCTCCGGGCGCGCTCTGAGCCCGGTGATCGGGCGGGCCTGGAGGACGGCCAGGGTGCCGTCGGCGCGGCGGGCCCACTCGACGTCCATGGGGACGCCGTACAGGTCCTGGACGCGCGTCCCGAGCGCGGCCAGCTCGGCCGCCTGCGCGGCGCTCAGCACGGGGGCGCGGCGCAGCTCGGCGGGGACCGGCCGGTCCTCGGTGCCGTCGGGCGTGCGCACGGTCATGACGGTCTTGTCGCCGACCTGCTCGCGGACGACCGCGCCGCCGCGCAGCACGAGCGTGTCCGGGGTGACCTGCCCGCCGACGACCGCCTCGCCGAGCCCCCAGGAGGCGTTGATCACGGTCTCGTCGAGCGCGCCGGTCACCGGGTCGGCGGTGAACATGATCCCTGCGGCGTCGGCGTCCACGAGCTCCTGCACCACCACGGCGAGCGCCACGTCGTCGTGCGGGACGCCGTTCCTGTCGCGGTAGGCGATCGCGCGGGCGTTCCACAGCGAGGCCCAGCAGCGCAGGACCGCCGGCAGGAGTCCGTCGCCGCGGACGTTGAGAAAGGTGTCCTGCTGGCCGGCGAAGGACAGCTCCGGCAGGTCCTCGGCGGTCGCCGAGGAGCGCACCGCCACGGCGACGTCGTCGCCGAGCCCCGCGTACGCCTCCCTGATCGCGGCCGCGACCTGGTCGGGGATCTCGTGCCGGGCGAACAGCGCGGCGGTGCCCTCCGGGTCACGCGGGTCGATCTCGTCGCGGAAGCCCGCCACGAACGCGCGGTAGGCCGCGGTCGTCACGTGGAACCCGCGAGGCACCGGCAGCCCGGCCCGCGCGAGCCTGGCCAGCGACGCCCCCTTCCCGCCCGCCAGGGCCAGGTCGGCGGCCGGGTCGTCCAAGGGCAGCACCAGGTTCACGTCACTCACACTCCTCGTTCCCGAGCGAGGCCGCGAGCCGGCGGCGGGCGACCTCCTCCATGGCGTCCAGGATGTCCGCGGTCGCCTCGGCGACGGCCCGCCGGTCCGCCTCCGGCAGGGCGCGGCCGGTGGACATGGCCCGCTCCACGGTGTCGGTCACCAATGCGGCGATCCGCTCGTCGGGCAGCCGCGCGCTCTCGGGCAGCAGGTCCGGCAGGGCGATGAAGCCGTACACGATGGAGCTGATCACCGTCAGGTGGTCGCCGGGCTCGGCGCGCACCGCGCCGTGCCCGATCAGCCGGGCGATGTAGGTGTCGAAGGGGCCGCCCAGCTCCAGGCCGGTGCGGCTGGTCCGCTTCATGCGCGTGAGCTTGCCCAGCACCTCGTCGTCGCCGAGCAGGACCGCGCGCAGCAGGGGGCGGTTCAGCGTCTCGCGGACCAGGCCGCCGAACAGCTCGGGCAGCGTGGCCGGCGCGCTCGCCCTGATGCCGTCGAACAGGTGGACCCGCTCGCGGCGCAGCAGCGCCGCGAAGAGCTGGTCGCGGGTCCTCCAGTGCAGGTAGATCGTGCCCTTGGCGACGCCGGCGCGGCGGGCCACGTCGTCGATCGTGGTCTTGTCGTAGCCCCAGCGCAGGATCAGCTCGGCGGCGGCGTCGAGGATGCGGTGCGCGCGTTCGAGCTGGCGCGCCGGGTCCTGCGGCGGTCGTCCGGCTTTGGCCATCCGGTTCCCCCCATTTGTTTGACTGTATGAAACTATCTGGTCAATAAATCAAGAGCAAGCCGTTCCCGGGTCCTGGCCGTAGCGTGGGGTGCATGGCCAAGGCGTTCTGGATCGACCAGGACTTCGACAGGGACCGCGACGGGCGCTACGCCGTCCATGTGCGCAAGAACCTGGACGAGTTCGAGTGGGGGGACATCGCCCCCGTCAGGTTCGCGTGCACCGCGTGGCGGCTCGCCACGCCGCCCTCGCTCACCCCCGGCTACGTGCGGTGGGACCGCCGCGTGCTGGAGGCGACCTGTCACCGCAACACCTGGGACGGAACGCTCTACGCCCGCGTCCGGCTCGTCTCCCCGCTGCCGGAGGAGCTGACCCGCTCGCGCGCCTGGTGGCGCGACCGCGGCTGGCTCGGCTGGCAGGAGACCTTCGGCCAGTACGTCGAGCCGTCCCAGCAGGACCTCGCCCGCGTCCCGTTCCTGCGCGCCTCCCTGCTGGTGGAGGCGCCGCTGCCGCTCGGCGACCTGCCGCCCGAGCCCGAGGGCCCGCACGACGAGGTCGAGGAGCACGCCCGCCGCGCGGTGACGGTGCTCGCCCGTGAGCTCGACGCGCTGGTCAGCCCCGTGCTCGACCAGCTCGGGCGCTGACTCGCCCGCCTGCGCGGCATGTTCGGGTGATCGACGGGTAGCAGCGTGCTATGAAGATCCCGCTCGTGGCGCCGGCGTCGGGAGTGTTGCTGGCGCTGGCTTTGACCGGCTGCGCCCCTGACAGCGCGGCTCCGGCTCAGGCGGCCGAGCGTTTCCACGCCGCGCTCGCCGCGCACCAGGACGACGCCGCGTGCGCGCTGCTCGCCCCCAAGACCGCCGACCGGCTCCCCGACCGCGGCCAGACCTGCGCCGAGGCGCTGCGCGAGCTCGGGCTCGGCCCCGGCGGCGCGGTCACCGACGTGCGCGTGTGGGGCGACAACGCCCAGGTGCGGCTGGCCGGCGACACGCTCTTCCTGCACCGCTTCGGCGACGGCTGGCGGGTGCGGGCCGCGGGCTGCGAGCCGGTGCGCGACCTGCCGTACGACTGCGAGGTGGAGGACTGATGCGGGTGATGTTCACGATCACCATGCTCCTGATCGTCGCCGGGCTGGCGTGGTTCTTCGCCATCGGGTGGTCCAGACTGTGAAGTGGATCAAGGAGAACTCGCTGTCCCTGGCCTTCCTGGTGATGTTCCTGCTGGCCCTCGGCGGCCAGGCGGTCGCCGGGACGCTCGACCTCAACGACCAGCAGCGCGCCATGGGCGACCAGCCGCTCACCGTGTGGCAGTACGTCACCTCCTCCTCCTTCGCCGTGGACGTGGCCGAGAACTGGCAGTCGGAGTACCTGCAGTTCTTCCTCTACATCGCGCTCACCGTCTGGCTGGTGCAGAAGGGCTCGACCGAGTCGAAGGCCGTCGAGGACGCCGGCGCCGAGTCCGACGAGGAGCAGAAGGTCGGCGCGCACGCCGCTCCCGACTCGCCGCGCTGGGCGCGCTCGCACGGGCTGCGGCTGTGGCTGTTCGGCAACTCGCTCGGCCTGGTGATGGGCCTGATCTTCGCGCTGTCGTGGGCCGCGCAGTCCGTCGCCGGGCAGGCCGCCTACAACTCCGAGCGGCTGGCGGACCTGCGCGACCCGGTGTCCTGGGGCTCGTACGTCACCTCGCCCGAGTTCTGGAACCGCAGCCTGCAGAACTGGCAGTCGGAGCTGCTGGCCGTGCTGTCGATGGTGGTGCTGTCGATCTACCTGCGTCAGCGCGGCTCGCCCGAGTCGAAGCCGGTCGGCGCGGCGCACGCGGCGACCGGGGTCGAAAGCTGAGCACCCGGGGGCTCGGGCGGGCTGGTGACCACGGCGACGACGCGGGTGCCCGGCGCGAGGACGCCCCGCCTGGCCAGATCGACGACGCCGAGGAGCATCTTGGCCACGTAGACGCGCTCGACGCCGTGCCGGGCGGCGAACTCCGTCAGCTCGGGCGTCGTGCGCGCGTAGCCGCCGAAGTGGTGGTCGAGGTCGATCGACCAGTTGGACCAGGTCCGCCCGTACGCCTCCCGCTGCAGCCTGGCCACCTCCCCCTCCAGGAAGGCGGCGCCCTTCAGCACGGCGAACCCCAGCGCCCGCCTGCCCTCGGGCAGCCCGGCCGCGATGCCGGCCAGCGTGCCGCCGGTGCCGACGGGGCAGCACACGACGTCGTACGGGACGCCGATCCCGGCGGGCAGCTCGGCGCAGCCGCGCACGGCCGCCGCGTTGCTGCCGCCCTCGGGCAGGATCGCGACGTCCGCGCCGAACCGGGCGCGCAGCGCCGCCCGCACCTCCTCGGTGTGCTTGCGCCGGTAGGTGGCCCGGTCGAGGTAGGTGAGGGTCATGCCGCACTCGCGCGCGCGGGCGAGCACGGGGTTGAGCGGCAGGTGCTCCTCGCCCCTGATGACCCCGATCGTCTCGATGCCGTGCCGGAGCCCCGCCTCGGCCACCGCCGCGATCAGGTTGGACCAGGCGCCGCCGAAGGCGAGGATCCTGCGGTGGCCCAGGTTGTACTTGAGCTTGCGCGGTTTGTTGTCGTCGCGCATCAGGAACACCCGGACCTGCCCGAGCCCTGGATCCAGGAGCTCCTCCATGGCGCTAGTCTACGGTCGGGCCCTTGTTGAGGAGTGTTGGGTTATGCGCGTTGTTGAAGCTTTTCGCGCCGCCTTCGGTGCGGACCCCCAGACCGTCTGGCGCGCGCCGGGCCGGGTCAACCTGATCGGCGAGCACACCGACTACAACGACGGCTTCGTGCTGCCGTTCGCGGTGCCCTGGGGCGTGACCGCCGCCGTCACCCCGCGCGCCGACCGGACCGTCCGCCTCCTCTCGCTCCAGTCGCCCGGCGAGCCGGTCACGCTCGCCACCCACGAGGAGGCCAAGGGCTGGACCCGCTACGTCGTCGGCGTCCTCGCGATGCTCGGCGACCGCGTGGCGGGCGCCGACATCGCGATCGACGGCGACGTGCCGCAGGGCGCGGGGCTCAGCTCCAGCGCCGCCCTGGAGGTCTCCGTGGCCGCCGCGCTCAACGACCTGCACCAGCTCGGCATGACGCCCATGGAGCTCGCCCTGCTCGGCCAGAAGGCGGAGAACGACTTCGTCGGCATGCCCTGCGGCATCATGGACCAGGCCGCGTCGGCGCTGAGCGAGGAGGGGCGCGCCCTGTTCCTCGACTGCCGCTCGCTCGCCTCCCGCACCATCCCGCTCGACCTCGCCGCGCACGGGCTGAGCATCCTCATCATCGACACCCAGGTCCACCACGAGCACGCCGGCGGCGAGTACGCCAAGCGACGTGCCGAGTGCGAGTCGGCGGCCCGCAAGCTGGGCGTGCCCGCGCTGCGCGACGTCACCGACCTGGCCGGCGCCCTGGAGCGGCTGAGCGGGGCCGAGCGCAAGCGCACCATGCACGTCGTCACCGAGAACCACCGCGTCGAGGCGCTGATCGGCCTGCTGCGGGCGGGCGCCGTCACCGAGATCGGCGCCCTGCTCAACGCCTCCCACCTGTCGCTGCGCGACCAGTACGAGGTGTCCTCCCCCGAGCTGGACCTCGCCGTGGAGGCCGCGCTCAAGGGCGGCGCGCGGGGCGCCAGGATGACCGGCGGCGGCTTCGGCGGCTCGGCCGTCGCGCTGGTCGCCGACGACCGGCTGCAGTCCGTCCAGGACTCCGTCTCGGCCGCCTACGCCGAACGCGGCTTCCAGGCGCCGCGCTTCCTGCCGGCCACCCCGGCACGCGGCGCCCACCGCCTGGCCTGACCCTTTCTCACAGGGCGGGGAAGTTCGGGGGGCGGCGTTCGAGGAAGCTCGCCACGCCCTCGGCGAAGTCCGGGCGGCCGAAGGAGGCGAGCATCTCCTGCGTCGCCGTCTTCGCCGACTCCTCCAGCGTGACGTCCCAGTCCCGCCACACCTGGCGCTTGATCACCGACATCGAGGCGGGCGAGCTGTGGGCGGCCAGCTCGCGCGCGTACTCCTGGGCGGCGGCCACCACGCCGTCCCCGGGCACCGCCCGGTTGACCAGCCCCAGCTCGTACGCCTCCCGCCCGGTGAACACCCGCCCCGACAGCAGCACGTCCATCGCCCGCTGCTGGCCCATGATCCGCGGCAGCACCCATGACAGGCCGTACTCGGCGACCAGCCCGCGGCGCGGGAACGCGGTCGTCCATTTGGCGTCCTCGGCGGTGAAGACCAGGTCGCAGACGAGCGCGTGCACCATGCCGAGCCCGGCGCAGGCCCCGTTCACGGCCGCGACGATCGGCTTGGCGATGCTCGTGGGGAAGGTGTTGGGCCGCGGGTCCGGCTTCTCGTCGTAGGCGCCGGTCTGGATGGCGCTCAGGGTCTTGAAGTCCGCCCCCGAGCAGAAGCCCTTGCCCGCCCCGGTGACGACCACGGCCCGTACGGCGGGATCCCGCTCGGCCTCCTCCAGCAGGTCGAAGTAGCGCCGCCCCATGGCGTCCGTCCAGGCGTTGAGCGTCTCGGGACGGTTGAAGGTGAGCGTGAGCACGCCCTGGTCGACGGCTGAGAGCACGAGTTCCGACATGAAGCCAACAGAATCATGTTCTATCCCGTGACGGCAAGTGGCCCTCCGCTAGCGGTGGTGGACGAAGGACGGCGTGAGGACGCTGGTGTCGTAGTAGCGGTGGAAGACGGGGGTGGCGCTGCCGGACAGCGGCGGCACGATCCACGACCAGTCGGCCGGGCAGACCCGCCCGGCCTTCTCCTCCTTCGCCAGGTGCGTGAGGAAGCGCCGGGACTCGGTGTGGTGGTCGGTCATCGTCACCCCCGCCCGCTCGAACGAGTGCAGCACCGCCACGTTCAGCTCCACCAGCGCGTGGTCCCGCCAGAGCGAGCGCTCGGTCGAGGTGTCCAGGCCGAGCCGCTCCGCGACGGTCCCGAGCAGGTCGTAGCGGTCGTGGTCGGCGAGGTTGCGGGCGCCGATCTCGGTGCCCATGTACCAGCCGTTGAACGGGGCGCACGGATAGCAGACGCCGCCGATCTCCAGGCACATGTCCGAGATGGCGGGCACCGCGTGCCAGCGCAGCTCCAGCTCGGCGAACCACCCGTAGTCGGGATGCTCCAGCGGCACCTCCAGCACGGCGTCCCCGGGAAGGTTGCAGAGCAGCGGGTCGCCGAGCCCCGGCTGGATGATCACCGGCAGCACGTCGAACCTGCCGCCGGCGCTCCCCCGCCAGCCGAGGGTCCTGGCCAGGTCGGTGAGCCAGAGGTTGCGCGGGTCGCCGGTGACGCTGCCGTCACGGGAGCGGTGGGCGGCGTAGCGGATGAGCTGGTCGTTGAGTATCCGCGGCCCCGGACGGGCCGGGCCGTCGGGCGCGAGCACCGTCACCGTGGGCCTGATCCGGCCGCCGCCGGTGGCCTCGCGCAGATGGGCGACGCATTCGAGCGCCACCCCCTCGGCGGTCGAGACGTCCCTGCGGTCGCGTACGCGGAGGGAGCGCCAGTAGAGGCGGCCGATGCAGCGGCTGCTGTTGCGCCAGGCCACGCGGGCGCCGAAGACCAGCTCGTCGGCGGTGTGGGTGTAGGTGCCCGTACGGGCGATCTCCCGCGCCACGTCGCGCAGACGCGCCTCCTGGCCGCCCGCGCCGGGGTTCTCGGCGTGGTAGAGCCTGATGAAACGTTCCGCCTCACGCAGGTCGGCGATGCGCCCCAGCCAGGCCTGGGTGCGGGGCATGTCGAAGGGACTGAGGGACCTGATCCAGGTACGCACGCGGCAATCAGCACTTCTCGGTCATCGGATCGCCCCGCCGGATTTCCGGGTCACGACGGCACGTCCTGGCGGCGGCGCCCTCTCCTCGCCACCTTCGCAGTTCCCGCGGCTTCCGGCCCCTGGGGACCGGTCCACCCATCTTCGCCGCCAAGTCCCCCCTTGTCCCGAGAACCGAGAAATGCCCCGGACTCGGACGCTCACCCCATCGCGTCCTCCCGGCCCGGCTGTATACGGCCGGCCAGGGCACAGAGCTCGTCGGCGATGCCGGCCCAGAGTTCGCGCGGGAGGTCGTGCCCCATGCCCGGATACAGGACGAGCCGGGCGCCGGGGACGGCGGCGGCGATCTCCTCCGCCGCACGCGGCCGGATCATCGGGTCGTCCTCGCCGTGGATGACCAGGGTGGGCAGGTTCACCGCGGCCAGCCGAGGCAGCAGGTCGCCGGTCGCCCCGGCCGCGGCGGACTGGCGCATCTCGCCGCCCGCTGGGCTGGAGTCGCGGTCGTAGGACACCCCTGCGGCATGCCGCCACCACGCCTCGTCCAGCGGGTAACCGGGCGATCCGAGGATGCGCATCGCGTCCACGACACGCCGGACCGCTCCCTCCCCGTCCGGCCGGGTATCTCCTGAGGCTCTGGCTGAGCATCAGCCTGAGCACGGTCCACATGTTCACCCTGCCGCGTCTCCAGCCGGCGTAGCTGGAGGAGACGGTGAGGGTGCGGACCCGTTCGGGGCGGCGGATCGCGGTGAGCTGGGCGATGACGCCGCCCAGCGACGCCCCGAAGAGATGCGCGCTGCTCCAGCCGAGCGCGTCCATCACCGCGAGGGCGTCGTCGGACATGTCCTCCAGCCGGTACGCCGCCACCTTGCCGGCCCTGAACCAGTCCTTGGCCAGGCCCGGCCGCCCGGCCTCGGAGAAGTGGGTCGACAGGCCGGCGTCGCGGTTGTCGAACCTGGCCACGGCGAACCCGCGATCGGCCAGCATGGCGCACAGGTCGTCGGGCCACATCACCATCTGCATGGCCGTACCCATGATCAGCAGCAACGGCTCGCCGCTGGGCGGCCCGAACGTCTCGTAGGCGATCTCCACCGCGTCGTTGCGCGTCGTCCGGATGGGCATGGTCCTCCTCCGCGCTGTTTACAATGCACTTGCATCGTAAAAGCGGAACGCAGCGCTTGCAATGCGACTGCATGGGAAAAATTGGGACGGCATGCCCAGACAGGTGGATCATCAGGCTCGGCGCAGGCAGATAGCCGACGCACTGCTACGGATCGTCGATCGCGAGGGACTGGAGGGCGTCAGCCTGCGACACGTGGCGGCGGAGGCCGGAGTGTCGATGGGCAGCGTCCAGCACTACTTCGCCACCAAGGATCAGATGATGATCTTCGCCCTGATCCACGTGCACGAGCGCATCTACCAGCGGGTCAACGCCTGCCTCGATCCCCGCTCGCCACGCGATCTCGTCCGCAGCGCGATCATCGAGATGCTGCCCCTGGACGACGAACGACGCACCGAGGCCCGCATCGCGCTGGCCTTCCTCGCCCGGTCGGCGGTGGCTCCCGAGTACGCCGCGACGCTGCGCGAGGGCTACCCCTACCACGCCCTCTTCTTCGCCGAGCAGATCCGACGCGCCCAGCAGAACGGCGAGGCCCCGGCCGACCTGGTGCCCGAACAGGAGGCGGTGCTCCTGTTCGCCATCACCCAGGGACTGGTCAACCCGACCCTGATCGGCCACTACACCGAGGAGACCGTGATCGACGCCCTCGACCGCCACCTGGACCGCATCTTCCGCGCCGGATGACACCCCGCGCTACGGAACTTCGCTCACCGCCGCAGCCGGCCCCACTCCGCACGGCGGCCCTGCTGAGCGCTCCCGCGTCGGCACCCGAAACGACTCAGGCCCCCTGTCCTCGATCCGAGGAAGGGGGCCTGAGCCTTTGAAGATGCTCCCGCGATAGGACTCGAACCTATAACCTGCCGGTTAACAGCCGGCTGCTCTGCCGTTGAGCTACGCGGGATCGATCTGTTTGCGCTGCTCGGCGGGGTTTTGCGGCCCCTCCGTCGTGCGCATGAATAGATTAGCGCACTCCTGGAGTGCGTGTCGCATCGTTACCGGGGTAGGCCCGGTGACAGCGGAGGTGTGACATGCGATATCGAATGACATTCACGATGGGACTGGCCATCGGCTACGTACTCGGCAGCCGGGCGGGTCGCGAGCGCTACGAGCAGATCAAGCGCGCGGCGCAGCGCGTCGCCGACAACCCGAGGGTGCAGGAGGTCGCGGGCGTCGTCGGCGCCCAGGCCTCCAGGTACGCGGGCGCGGCCAGGACCAAGGTGGGCGACACGCTGCAGCATCGGATCCCCTTCCTGGGCGGTGACGCGCACAGGCACAACGGCGCCACCGGCTGGCCGGAGGAGGAGGACGTCACGGCGGGCGTGGAGCGCAAGTCCCGGGAGAGCGGGATCACCTACTAGGTGGCGGGCATGGGTGTGCGCACGATCACACACCCATGCTGCGCCGCACCCCTTCCAGGGCCTGCTCGGCCTGCGCGCGCAGGCCGGGGTCCTGGGGGTCGAGGCCGTCGTCGAAGACGAGGGTCCAGCCGAGCACCTCGCCGCCCGGCGGACGCCTGGCGACGAGCCGTACGCCGCCCCGGCCGGGCAGGTCGACGTGCTTGTTGACCACGATGGTGGCGTTGACGCGCTCCCTGAGCGTCTCGGGCAGCATGCGCGGCTCGGGCACCGGCTCGACGTGGCGCACGCCGGCCATCGTGAGGACGGTGAGCCCCTGCTCGTCCCAGTAGGCCTTGTCGACCTCCTCGTACGGCACCCGCGTCCCGTCGGGAAGCAGCAGCGCGAGGTTCGTGGCGATCACGTGGCCCGAGCCGGAGACGGCGAAGGTGAGGACCCGCTCCCCTCGCCGCAGGTCGAGGGATTTGCGCACGTCGGCGGGCAGCCGGCGGAAGATGTTCATGCCCACACGGTATCGGCGAGCAGGTCGAGGGTGAGCGCCGCGCTCCAGGAGAAGTCGCGGCAGCCGCGTCCGCTGCCGTCGAAGGGGTCGAAGCACTCGCGGAAGCCGGCCTGCCTGACCAGCCGGAGGGTGCCGTTGGTGAGCTGCTGGGCGAGGTGGTCGAGCGAGTGCACGGCCGCGGCCCTGCGCAGCAGCCAGTTGGTGTTGACCCAGGAGGGGCCGCGCCAGTAGCGGGTGCGGTCGAACTGACCGGCGCGGATCTCGCAGCTCGGCACGGGGTAGCCGGTCGCGCCCATGAACCTGGCCGACTCCAGCAGCTCGACGGCCGCGCGCAGCTGCTCGGCGGGCAGTTCCGGGTCGAGCAGCGGCCCGAACCCGCCCACCGTGGCCACCCTGATGAGCTCCCCGGCCCGCAGGTCGCGGGCGTAGAAGCCGCCGTCCCAGAGGCGGTCCAGCAGTGCGCGCCTGATGCGAGCGGCCTGTTCGAGGTGGGGGGCGGGGTCGGCGTGCGCGAGCGGGGCGAGCTCGGCCATGGCCTGGCAGGAGGCCAGCCAGATGCCGTTGAACATGGGGTCCTCGACCGCGAAGGGGTGCTCGTCGCGCAGGTAGCCCGCGCTGTAGCCGGCGTCGCGGTAGCGCATGGCGAGCCAGACGTAGCGCTCGTGGTCGCTGTCGGGGTGGCGGTCGGCGAGCTCGACGCCGCGGTAGCCGTAGTGGATGGCGGGCAGGTTGTGCAGCGGCTGGTCCCAGGCGGGGCTGTCGTCCATGCCCGACTCCCACGGGTGGACGATGGCGGCGAGCCCGGCGCCGCCGAGGTCGCGGGCCGAGGCCAGGTAGTCGTGCTGGGCCACCAGCGCCGGGTACGCCCTCCTGACGAAGTCGCGGTCGCCGGTGTGCCGGTAGAGCCACCACAGCGCGAGCCCGTGCAGCGGCGGCGCGGTGAGCCCCGAGGTGAGGACGGGCGGCGCGGCCGCGTGTTCCTGGGAGCGCCAGAGCGACGGCCCGGGGAAGTACGCCTCGCGGGTGTGGAAGACGATGTGCGGCACCATGCCGGTCGCCCACTGCCCGCGCAGCAGGCTCAGCAGCTCGTCGCGGGCCCGGTCCGGCCGGCGCCGGGCCAGACCGATGACGACGAACGCGGAGTCCCAGCTCCACTGGTGGGGATAGAGCCCGGGAGCGGGCACGGTGCCGGAGCCCGTCCAGTTCGCCTCGAGCACGGCCATCGCCTCGCGCCCGAGCGCGGCATCGTCTACCGCGGGCCGCGCCTCCATCACCCAACTATGACTGGGGAAGCGTCCAGAAGCTATGTCCTCTTGGCCCACTTCGACAGCACGAGGACGCCGAAGGCGACGGCGCCGATGATGAGCCCCCACTTGAGCAGCGTGAGCGCGAACCCCAGCAGGGGGCCGAGCAGTACGAGCGCGGCCACGACCGCCGCGATGATCAGAAGTATGCGTCCCATGTACGTAACGCTAAGAGATCGTTAAGCCGTTTGCAGGCGAGACAGGGTTGAATCAGGGACAAGTCAGGGGTCCCCCCGACCCTTGCCAGCAAAAGGAACTTAAGCCGTCAGACCACCCGTTGTGCCCGGTATAAACGGGGTAATCGGGGGGTTTCGCCGGGGAGCGTGATGAACCTGGGACCACCAATGAGCAGGGAAGGCGTCGAGCACGCGCTGCGCGCCCGCGCCGACGAACGTGACCGCATCTCCGGTGACCTGCTCGACCTCGAATCCCACACGACCTACCAGTTGCTCAAGGGCGCGTCCTTACGGGGGGCGACCGCCCACCGCTGGACGGACGTCCAGGCGGCGCTGGCCAGGCTCTGGGGCCTGAACGACGCCTACCGGGCCGTGTTACGCGACGCGGAGCAGATCAGGGACTCCCGTGGCCGGCTCGGCTCCGACCAGCTCGAACAGCTCACCACGCTGCTCGCCGGGCCGTCGGTGGTGCTGAAGGCCGCCGCCAAGCCGGTCGAGCAGCGCTCGCTGCTGCCGCAGGCGGACGAGCGGCTGACCCTCGACCAGGCCGTCACCCGCATGGACGCCGCCTTCCGCGAGGTCACCTCGGCCCTCACCGACATCGACGCCCGCTGGAACGATCTGCTCCCCCGCCTCGACGCCGCCGACGCCGCCCTGCGCCGCGTCCGCGCGCTGGAGGCGGACCTCGGCGAGGCCGCGCCGGGGCTGGGCCAGGCGGACGCCGACCTCGTACGGCTGCGCGCCGACGTGGTCGAGGACCCGCTCGGCGCCTCCGTCGAGCCGGACCTCGACCGGGTCTCCCGGCTGCTGGCCGCCGCCGTCGCCGAGCTGGAGCTGGCCGTCACGGTCAAGCAGGAGTACGCCCGCCGCCGCGAGAACCTGGTGGCCGCGCTCGACCGGGTGCGGGCCGCCGAGAGCGAGGCCCGGCTGGCCCACGGCGCGGTCGTCGTCAAGATCGCGCTGCCGCCGCAGGCCCAGCCGCGCAGCCGCGTGGACGCCCTGGCCGACGCGCTGGACGCGCTCGACGTCTCGGCCGACTCGTGGGTGCTGCGCGCCAAGCGGCTGTCCGGGCTGGAGAACGACGCCGACGCCGCGGCCCGGCAGGCCCAGACCACGGCCAGGGCGCTGTACGGCCTGGTCGGCCGGCGCGACGAGCTGCGCGGCCGGCTCGGCGCCTGCCAGGTGATGGCGGTGCGCAAGGGCCTCGCGGAGGACCCGGCCGCCGCCGAGCTGTTCGAACGGGCCCGCGCCCTGCTCTGGAGCGCCCCCTGCGACCTGACCGCGGCGGCCGCAGCCGTCGAGACCTACCAGCGTGCCATCCATGGAGGTGAGGCATGACCCGCTGCGTGCAGCCCGGCTGCACCGGGACCATCGAAGAGGGCTACTGCGACCTGTGCGGCCACGCGGCGACCGCCGCGCCCCCGGCGTCCGCGCCTTCCTCGGTCTCGCTCTCGCCGCCCACCCAGCCCTCCTCTCCCGTCACCAACCCGGTGAGCCGCATGACGGGGCCGGCCAGCAGCGGGCGGTCGCGGGCGGGGGTGCTGGCCACGCTGGCCGACCTGCCGTCGGTGCCGTACCGCGATCCGGCCACCGCCGTCATGGCCAACCCGGAGGTGCCGGAGGAGAAGCGCTACTGCGCCAACCCCGACTGCGGCAAGCCCGTCGGCCGGTCCAGGAACGGACATCCCGGGCTGACCGACGGGTTCTGCCCGCACTGCCGCACGCCGTACTCGTTCGCCCCGAAACTGGGCAAGGACGACCTGGTGGCGGGCCAGTACCGGGTGCTGGGCTGCCTGGCGCACGGCGGGCTCGGCTGGATCTACCTGGCCTCGGACGAGAACCTCGACGGCCGCTGGGTGGTGCTCAAGGGCCTGCTCAACACCAACGACGCCGAGGCGCTGGCCGCGGCCGAGGCCGAGCGGCGCTTCCTCACCACGGTCGACCACCCCAACATCGTCAAGATCTTCAACTTCCAGCGCTCGGCCGGGCTCGGCTACATCGTCATGGAGTACGTCGGCGGCCAGTCGCTGCACGAGCTGCGCCGCCAGGGCCCGCTGCCGCTGCGCGAGGTCCTCATGTACGGCAGGGAGATCCTGCACGCCTTCGGCTACCTGCACGAGAACGGCATGGTCTACTGCGACCTCAAGCCGGCCAACGTGATCAGGGTCGGCCGCCAGCTCAAGCTCATCGACCTCGGCGCGGTCCAGCCCATCGGCTCGCCGCCCGGCACCTCGTGGGCCACGGCCGGCTACCACGCGCCCGAGCTGGAGACCCACGCGGCGTCGGTGGCCTCCGACCTCTACACGGTGGCGCGTACCCTCGCCGTGCTGGCGATCCCCGGGTTCAGCCCGGTGCAGAACGGCAAGGGCGCGCCGCTGCCGCAGGACTGCGGGCACCCGTCGTTCACCCGGCTGCTGCGCCGGGCCACCGCCGACGACCCTGCCGACCGGTTCCAGAGCGCCTGGGAGATGGAGGAGCAGCTCGTCGGGGTGCTGCGCGAGGTGTGCGCGCAGGAGGACGGGGTGCCGTACCCGCATCCCTCGACGCTGTTCGGGCCGGAGCGGGGGGCGGTGGGCACGGCGCTGGCCGAGGGCGGCGGGGCGGTGCTCGCGCCGCTCGACCCGGCGGCGGTCGCCGCCGAGCTGCCGGTGCCGCTGGTGGACCCGGCCGACCCGGCCGCCGGCGCGCTCGCCGGGCTGCTCGGCCTGGACGGCAAGGATCTCGTGGACCAGCTCGCCGCGATGCCGCGGACGCCCGAGACCCGGCTGATGCGGGCCAGGCTGCTCGCCGAGGAGGGCGCCGCCGAGGCCCCGGTGGTGCTCGACCAGCTCGCGGCCGAGCTGCCCGGCGACTGGCGGGTCACCTGGTACCGCGGCGTGCTGGCGATGGCGACCGGACGGCTCGACACGGCCGTGTCGATGTTCGACGCGTGCCTGTCGCTGCTGCCGGGCGAGCCGGCGCCCAAGCTGGCGCTGGCGTTCGCGCTGGAGTGCGCGGGCCGGCACGCCGCCCCCTGGTACGACACCGTCTGGCGCACCGACCACGGCTACGTGAGCGCCGCGTTCGGCCTGGCGCGTACGGGCCGGCTGAGCGTGCTGGACGAGGTGCCGGCCACGTCGAGCTACCGGGTGGCGGCGCAAGTGGCGCTGGCCGTGTCGGCGGCGCGCCGGCCGGACCCGGCCGCGATCGTCCCCGGCGAGCTGGTCACCGCGGCCGACCGGCTGGCCCGCCTCACCGATCTCGACGGCCGCCGCCGCGACCTGCTCACCGCCGAGCTGTTGCACGGCGGCCTGGCCTGGCTGGCGTCCAACGCGCCGCCGCCCGGCCTGCGGCTGGCGGAGGCCGCGTTCACCGAGTCGGGGCTGCGCAGGCGGCTGGAGTCGATCTACCGGCGGCTGGCCGTGGCCGCCACCACCCGCCAGGAGCGGCACGCCCTCATCGACCAGGCCAACGCCGTACGTCCCCGGACGTGGCTGTGACGGCCCCGGAGGCCCGCGCGGCGGACGCCGGGGCGGGGGCGTGCCCGGTCTGCGGCACGCCGGTGTACGAGGGCTACGCCTACTGCGAGAAGTGCGGCCACACCCTGGGCTCGCCGACGTGCGCGTCCTGCGGGGCGGCCGCCGTGGACGCCGAGGGCTACTGCGAGCGGTGCGGGCTGCGCCAGCCGACCGGGCGCGACCACGCCGAGATCGTCCTGGAGGGCGGCGCGGCGGCGGTCACGGACCGGGGCCTGCGGCGCAGCAGGAACGAGGACGCGGTCGCGCTGCTCGCCGCCGGGCGGTCCACGGTGGCCGTGGTCTGCGACGGCGTCGGCAGCTCCCCCAGGGCCGACGAGGCGTCCGCGGTGGCCGTCGAGGCGGCGAGCGCGGCGCTCATCAGGGGGCTGGCGCACGAGGAGGCGTTCGAGCTGGCCGGGCGGGCGGTCACCAAGCTCGCGACGTCGGTGGACGACGCGCCCGCCTGCACGTACGTCGCCGCCGTGGTCAGGGACGGCCGGATCAGCCTGGCCTGGGCGGGCGACACGCGGGCGTACTGGCTGCCGGCCGAACCCCCGGCCGGGCCGCCGAGCGGGCTCCCGGACGAGCTCCCGACCGTGCCGTCGACCGAGCTCCCGAGCGGGCCGCCGGAGGGGACGCCGGCCGAGCCCCCGGGCGGGGCCCTGCTGACCACCGACGACGCGATCGAGACCGGCGAGATCACCGCCTGGCTCGGCGCGGACGCCGACGACGTCCGGCCGCACGTGCGCGTGTTCGAGCCGCAGGGCCCCGGCCTGCTGCTGGTCTGCAGCGACGGCCTGTGGCGCTACCTGGACGGCCGCCCGCTCCCCGCCCCCGGCGATCCCCAGGAGCTGGCCCGCGAGCTGCTGCGGCACGCCCTGGACTCCGGCGGCCAGGACAACATCACGATCGCCCTGATCCCCCTAGGAGAACTCCCGTGAGTGACCAGCCGACGTTCACGCTGACGATCGACCAGAACAAATATCTCCCCCTCGACGGCCGAGAGGTGCACGCCATCCTGACGGTCGGCGCCACGGGCGGGATCACCACGCAGGCGGCCGGGCCCGCGGAGGCCGCCGAAGTGATCATCGTGGACACCTCCGGCTCGATGAGCGGCAGCAAGATCCGCGAGGCGCGGCAGGCGGCCGTGACGGCCGTGCAGACGCTGCGCGACGGCGCGTACTTCGCGGTGATCGCCGGCACCGACCGGGCCACGATGGTCTACCCGCGCGGCAACCCCCACCTGGTGAAGGCCACCCCCGGGACGCGGGCCGAGGCGCACCGGGCCATCGACAAGCTGCTCGCGCACGGCGGCACCGCGATCGGCGAGTGGCTGAAGCTGGCCGGTCACCTGCTGACCGCGCACCCGTCGGCGATCCGGCACGCGCTGCTGATGACCGACGGCCAGAACAACGAGCGCGCCGACGTCTTCGCGTCCGTGCTCGCCGCCTGGAGCGGCAAGTTCGTGGTGGACTGCCTCGGCGTCGGCGCCGACTGGGCGCCGGCCGAGCTGCGCAAGGTGGCCGAGGCGATGCTCGGCACGTTCGACTTCGTCCGCGACCAGGGCGACCTGCCGGAGTACTTCCGCCGGCTCACGCAGACCTCGATGAGCAAGACCGTGGCCGAGCTGTCGCTGCGGGTGTGGGTGCCGCAGACCGCGCGGCTGAAGTTCGTCAAGCAGGTCTCCCCCGTGCTGCTGGACCTCACCGGCAAGCGGACCGACGTCAACCCGCTCACCGGCGACTACCCGACCGGGTCGTGGGGCGCGGAGGAGCGCGAGTACCACGTGTGCGTCGAAGTGCCGCCCGGCCAGATCGGCCAGGAGATCAGGGCGGGCTGGGTCAAGCTCGTCCGGCCCGACACCGGGGACGTGCTCGCCAGCGGCAACGTGCTCGCCCAGTGGACCGACGACCTCGCCGCGTCCACCCGCATCAACGGCAAGGTCGCCCACTACACCGGCCAGGCCGAGCTGCACGACCTCATCCAGGACGGGCTGAGCGCCCGCGCGGCCGGCGACGTGGACACCGCGACCGCCCGGCTGGCCAAGGCCCGCGAGATCGCGGTCGAGTCGGGCCGCGAGGACACCGCCCGCCTGCTGGAGAAGGTGGTCGAGGTGGACCCGGCCACCGGCACCGCGCGGCTGCGCAGGAACGTGGACAAGGCCGACGAGATCGAGCTCGACACCGGATCGGTGCGCACCAGCCGGCTGCGCAAGGAAGGATCGTGATGGCGACCTGCCCGCAGGGGCACGCGTCGGGCGCCGACGACTACTGCGACGTGTGCGGCGCCCAGATGGCCGCCGCCCCCGCCCCCCAGCCCGCCGCGCCCTCCGGTGGGAGCGCGACCGCCGAGAGCTGCCCCATCTGCCAGACGCCGCGCGCCGGCCAGTTCTGCGAGGTGTGCGGCCACGACTACAGCGGGAACGGGGCGGCCGTCCCGCTCCCGGTCACCGGGGCCCGGTGGGAGGCGGTCACCGCCGCCGACCGCGCCTACTACGAGAAGGTGATCGCCGAGGGCGGGCCGGACGCCGACCGGGTGGCCTTCCCGCCGTACTGCCCCGAACGCTCCTTCGGGCTGCACGGCGAGCAGGTGCGCATCGGACGGCGCAGCCGGGCCAGGAACGTCGCCCCCGAGATCGACCTGACCGGCCCGCCCGAGGACCCGGGCGTGTCCCACCTGCACGCCGTGCTGCTGGCCCAGCCGGACGGCTCGTGGACGGTCGTGGACCCGGGCTCGTCGAACGGCACCCAGGTCAACGGCAGGCCGCTCACGGTGAACGTGCCGGTGAGGATCGGCCCCGGCGACCGCATCCACCTGGGCGCGTGGACCGTCATCACGATCAGGGAGGGCACCCCGTGACGATGACGCAGGCCCCTCCCCCGGCCCCGCCCATGATGGCGCCCGCGCCGCCGCCCCCGCCGAGGCGGCGCAGCGTGCCCGGCCGCGTCCGCACGCTCACCGGCGTCACCGCCGCCGCGCTCGCGCTGCTGTTCACGGCGCTGGCGGTGGGCAGCTCCAGCGCCCGCGACGGCCTCCAGGTCATCGGCCGCGACGCCGGGCCGCAGGTCGTCGCCACCGCGGGTCTCTACCTGGCGCTCAGCGACATGGACGCGCAGGTCGCGGGCGCCCTGCTGATGGGCAACGGGTACGCCGAACGCCGCGCCGACGCCCTCGCCCGCTACGAGAGCCGCCGCTCGGAGGCCAACCAGGCGCTGCTGAAGGCGTTCCAGCTCTCCGGCGACGACCCGGCCGAGCGGCGGACCGTGCAGTCGGTGCTGGACGGGCTCGGCCGCTACGAGCGGCTGGCCGGGCAGGCCCTGCTGCTCGACGAGCGCGCCGGGCACGCGCCGGGCCCGCCGCCTGCGGAGGTCGTGGCGACCTACCGGCAGGCCACCGACCTCATGCGGATGGTGCTGCTGCCGCAGGCGTACAACCTGACGCTGGAGAACGGCACCATCGTGCGCCGCACCTACGACGACAAGCAGCTCATGCTGCCGCTGCTGCGGGCCGCGGTGGTGGTGGCCGGGCTGCTCGCGCTGGGCTGCCTGCTGGCGCTGCAGATCTTCCTGGCCCGGCGCTTCCGCCGGGTGTTCGGCCCCGCGCTGCTGGTGGCGACGGTCACGACCGCGCTGGCGCTGGTGTTCGGTTCGAACGTGCTGAGCCAGGACCAGGACGCGCTGCGCGAGGCCAAGAAGTCGTCGTTCGACTCGGTGCTGACGCTGGCGAGGACGCGGGCGATCAGCAACAGCATGCAGGGCGACCAGAGCCGCTATCTGCTGGACAAGGAGCGGGCCGACACCTACGAGCACACGTTCCTGGACAAGTCGCAGTCGCTCTTCTACGTCCCGGCGGGCAACCTGGAGACCTACCAGGCCAAGGTGACCAAGGGCGAGACGAAGGTGCTCGGCCTGCTCGGGCCCGAGCTGATCGGCCCGCGCGGCCGCGACGTCGCCACCGCCTTCGCCGGCTTCCAGGCCGCCGACGCCGACCTGCGCAAGCTGGCGCTGGCCGGGCGGGACAACGGCGCGGTGGCGGCCCGGCTCACGACGGCGACGCAGGCGTTCGACGCCTACGACCGCGCGGTGGTGGCGCTGGCCGGCCAGCACGAGGCCGACTTCGAGCGGGCCATCGGCCGCGGCGAGAACGCCCTCGACAACCTGTGGCGGCTGCTGCCCTTCGCGATCGGCGGGATCGGCCTGCTGCTGATCGCCGGGGTGTGGCCTCGACTCAAGGAGTACCGGTGAAGCGGGTGCTGGCGGTGACGGCGGCCCTGGTGGCCGCGCTGGCGGCCGGAGGCTGCGCGAGCGGCGAGGTCGAGTCGATCGTCGACAAGGACGACCTCGTCATCGCGGTGCGGCCTGACCTGCCGTCGGTCGGATTCCGCAAGGCCGACGGGACGTTCGAGGGCTTCGACGTGGACGTGGCCCGCTACCTCGCCCGCAAGCTGGGCAAGGGCGTCACGTTCCTGCCGGCGCTGGCGGCCGACCGGGACAAGGTGCTGCTCGACGGGCGGGCCGACATGGTGGTGGCGACGTACACGATCGACCAGGACCGCAAGGCCAACGTGCTGTTCGCGGGGCCGTACCACATCTCCTACCAGGACATCCTGATGCGGCCCGACGAGACGTTCAAGAACGTGCGCGACCTCAAGGGGCGGCGGATCTGCCAGGTCAAGGGGTCGAACGCGGCCGAACGGGTCACCGAGGAGCGCAAGGTCGCGGCGCAGCTCGTGCCGTTCGACGACTACGCGCAGTGCCTGGAGGCGCTGAAGAGCCGGCAGGTGGACGCCGTCACCACCAACGACGTCATCCTGGCGGGCCTCGCCATGCGGGACGGCTCGGGGCTGCGGCTGGCCAACGCCCAGTTCAACGAGCAGCGTACGGGCGTCGGGCTGCGCAAGGGCGACGTCCCCGGCTGCGAGGAGGTCAACCGGGCGATCATCGACATGTACCAGGACGGGACGGCGTCGAAGCTGCTGCACAAGTGGTTCGGCAAGTCGGGGCTGCACCTCGGCACGATCGCCGTGCCGCAGTTCGAGGGCTGCTCCTGACGTCGCGCGGGAAGCCGAGCGGGCCGGGGCGTCAAGCCCCGGCCCGCTCTCCCGCCCTCCGGTCGTCCGCTCAGTCGAGGTAGTCGCGCAGCATCTGCGCCCGCGTGGGGTGGCGGAGCTTGGCCAGGGTCTTCGACTCGATCTGCCTGATGCGCTCCCGCGTGACCCCGAACTCCCTGCCCACCTCCTCCAGCGTGCGCGGATGCCCGTCGGCCAGCCCGAAGCGGAGCTGGATGATGCGCTGCTCCCGGTCGGACAGCGTCGCCAGGATGTCGTCGAGCTGGTCCTGCAGCATGATGAAGGCCGCGGCCTCCATGGGCACGACGGCGTCGGCGTCCTCGATGAAGTCACCGAGGTCGGAGTCCTCCTCGCCGATCGGCGACTGCAGCGACACGGGCTCCTGGGCGATGCGCTGGATCTCCACGACCCGGTCGACCGGGAGGTCCATCTCCTTGGCGATCTCCTCGGGGATGGGCTCGCGGCCGAGGTCCTGGTGGAGCTGGCGCTGGACCCTGACGAGCTTGTTGATGGTCTCCACCATGTGGACCGGGATGCGGATCGTCCGCGCCTGGTCGGCGATGGCCCGGGTGATCGCCTGCCTGATCCACCAGGTCGCGTACGTGGAGAACTTGTAACCCTTCGTGTAGTCGAACTTCTCGACGGCCCTGATGAGGCCGAGGTTGCCCTCCTGGATCAGGTCCAGGAACAGCATGCCGCGGCCGACGTACCGCTTGGCGATCGACACCACGAGCCTGAGGTTGGCCTCGATGAGGCGTTGTTTGGCCCGCGTGCCCTGCCAGACGAGCTCCCTGAACTCGGGGAAGGCCAGGCGCGAGACCCCACCGGCCAGCTTGTCCTCGGCGAACAGGCCGGCTTCGATCGACTTGGCGAGCTCCACCTCCTCCTCGGCGGTCAGCAGCGGCACCCGGCCGATCTCCCGCAGATAGATGCGGACCAGATCGCTGGTCGGCGCCCGCTTGCCTACGTCTTCCTCATCGGCGCGGGTGGACTCCTCGTCGCCCTGGGGCTCGAGGACCTCCACGCCGTTCTCGGCGAGCATGCGCACGACGCGCTCCAGCGCGTCGGACGGCAGCTCGGATCGGTCAAGCGCGGCGGCGACGTCATCGACGGTTACGCTCCCGCGCTCCCTTCCCTTCGCGACGAGGTCCGCCACCTGAAGATCTACCGATGGCGGTCCGCTTGGCAGCACCGATGCACCCACGGGAGACAGTCTGCAGTATTGGTTCCGTCAAATGGCAGACCCATTTTTGTCACCGAAGGTAAGACCTCCGTCCTTACCGAATTGAGATCGGAATTAGGTTTGGCCGGAGTTTGATCAGGAAAGTAAAGCCAATTACGCGATCAGCATTCTCGCGCCCGGCGGGCCCCTCCGGCCGGACGCGACTCTTTCGCTGCCCGGACCACGTTGTCCACCCGCTTTGTCGCATGCTGGACCGCGCCAGGTTCCCGGGTCAACCAGCCGGGTTTGCCGCTTGGATCCGCGACCGAACCGTTACCTTCGCCCGGCGCGGACGATCAGCTTCCGGGGTCGGCTTCCGGGGTCAGCTTCCTGCCGCGCGCTCGCGCAGCACCCGGCGCTGCTGCTCCAGCGCCACCAGCTCGCCGAACAGCTTGTTGTACTCCTGCTGCTCCTCCACCGGGTTGAGCCGCTGGATGCGCGACTTGACCTGGGCGATGGCCCGGTCGACCGCGATGGCCTCGATGGCCGCCAGCATCGCCCCCGCGTAGCGCTCCTCGGCGTGCGCGTCGGCCTGGATCGGCTCGACCGCGAACCGGGTCACCAGCGCCCGCGAGCCCTCCTCGTGCGCGTGCTCCAGCAGCAGGTCGACCCACTCCCTGCCGCCGTGACCGGCCGCCGCGAGGCCGCCCGCGGCGGCCACCACCCGGTGCAGGGCGACGTGGTCGGGCGCGGTGAACGCCTGGGGGTCGAGGGCGTCGAAACGCGGCCCCAGCAGCGCGGGACGCTGCACGGCCAGCTTGAGCAGCTCGGCCTCCACCCGGACGCCGGGATCGACCGGCGCCGCCTGCGGGGCGCGCTGCGGACGGCCCTGCTGCGCCCCGGCGACCGCCGCGATGCGCTGCATGACGAACCGCTCGTCCATGAAGCCGAGCCAGCGGTCGAGGTCGATCGCGTAGCGCTTGCGCAGCCCGGCGTCCTTGATGCCGGCCACGATGGGCGCGGCGGCGTCGAGAGCGGCGATCTTGCCTTCGTTGCTGCGCAGGTCGTAGCGGGAGATCGTGCTCCTGATCGCGAACTGGAACAGCGGCTCGCGGCTCGCGACGAGGTCGCGCACGGCCGCGTCGCCCTGCTTGACCCGCAGGTCGCACGGGTCGAGCCCGTCGGGCTGCACCGCGACGTAGGTCTGCGTGACGAACTTCTGCTCGTCGGCGAACGCGCGCAGCGCCGCCTTCTGCCCGGCCGCGTCGCCGTCGAAGGTGAAGATGACCTCGCCGCGGAACTCGGCCTGGTCGAGCAGGAACCGGCGCAGGATCTTGATGTGCTCCTCGCCGAACGACGTGCCGCAGGTGGCCACCGCCGTCGGCACCCCAGCCAGATGGCAGGCCATCACGTCGGTGTAGCCCTCGACGATCACCGCCTGGCTGCGCTTGGAGATCTCCCGTTTAGCGAGGTCGATCCCATAAAGCACCTGGCTCTTCTTGTAAAGCGGGGTGTCAGGCGTATTCAGGTATTTGGGCCCGTCGTCGGAATCGAGCAACTTCCGCGCCCCGAAACCGATCACGTCGCCCGTGGCGTCCCTGATCGGCCAGATCAGCCGGCCGCGGAAGCGGTCGATCGGGCCGCGCCGCCCCTCCTTGGCCAGCCCGCCCTTGACCAGCTCGTCCGCCGAGAAGCCGCGGCCCAGCAGGTGCCGGGTCAGCGCCTCCCACTCGTTGGGCGCGTAGCCCACCCCGAAGGTCTCGGCGTCGGCCCGCTCGAAGCCCCGCTCCGACAGGAACCGCCGCCCGGCCGCCGCCTCGGGGGCGAACAGCTTGCCGGCGTAGAACTCGGCCGCCGCCTTGTGCGCCTCGATCAGCCGGGCCCGCTCGCCGTGGTCGCGCTTGGGGACGTAGCCGCCCTGTTCGTACTGGAGGTGGATGCCGGCCCGCTGCGCCAGCCGCTCGACCGCCTCGCCGAACGACAGGTGCTCGATCTTCTCGACGAACGTGATGACGTCGCCGCCCTCGGAGCAGCCGAAGCAGAAGTACATGCCGCGCTCGGGCGTGACGTTGAACGACGGCGTCTTCTCGTCGTGGAACGGGCACAACCCCTTGAGGTTGCCGCCTCCGGCGTTGCGCAACTGGATGTGCTCGCCGATGACCTCGGCGATGGGAGAGCGTTCGCGCACGAGCGCGATGTCGACGTCACGGATCCGGCCAGCCACGCCGGTGAGTCTATGCCGCCCCGCTGACGTTCCCCGCACCTGCCGCCAGAATGGGCTCATCCCTCGGGGGATCGCGGCAAAGCGGCTCGGCGGGGGTCCCCGGTCGGCTACAAAGGTAAAGTTCGTGGAAGCGGTGACACGGGTGGAGATCATGCGATCGGGGCATCTCGGACGATGGGCGGCCGTCGCGGGCGCCGTGCTGCTGACGGGCGCCTGCTCGCAGGCGACCGGGCTGGCGGGCGTGAGCGCCAAGTCGCCCACCACGGCCCCGTCCGCGGGCACGCCGGCGGCCACCGCGACCGTCCCCGGCCCCACGCCGTCGGCGCAGCACCAGGCCGCCGCCGAGCAGCCGCCGCAGGGCGACGACCCGGTCAGGGTGCCGCCTCCCAAGCTGTCGAAGTACGCCTACACCTTCCCCGTCAAGGGCTGCAAGACGAGCTACCAGCGTAAGCTGCTGGTGCTGCCCAAGACGACGATCTGGGCCAAGCAGGGCTGCGAGTTCGTGGCGCCGGTGGACGGCGTCGTGGACGAGGTCAACGTCCAGAACGGGTGGACGCCGGCCAGGGACGACGGCTGGACGCGGGAGGGCAGGTTCGTCACGGTCATCGGCGACGACGGCGTGCGCTACCTCGGCGGCCACCTCGACTCGGTGGACGCCGGCGTCAAGCCGGGCCTGCGGGTGAAGGCCGGCCAGGTGCTGGGGAAGGTGGGCCGCTCGGGCAACGCCCGCGACACCGGCGCCAACCTCTACTTCGCGATCTCGTGGAAGACCGGCCCCGCCTACTGGTGGGTGCGCCGAGGCATGGTCGAGCCGTGGGACTACCTCGACGCCTGGGCCAAGGGCAACCGCACCCTGTCGCCGCGCGAGGAGACGCTGAAGCTGCGCGCCAAGCTGGGCGAGACGCCGCCCTGCACGGTCCAGTGCGCCGGGCGGGCGCAGCCGCCGACGCCCAGCAAGACGCCCCGGCCCACCCCGCGCAAGACCGCCGAGAAGAAGGACGAGATCCCGGACAAGGAGACGCTCAACCCGACGACAATTCCTTAGGGTCGACGACCGTTCCGGAGCGGATGAGCTCCTGGATGCCGTCCGCGACGTCCCAGACGTTGACGTTCATGCCGGCGACCACCCGGCCGTCGCGCAGCCAGTACGCGACGAACTCCAGTCCGTCCACGTCGCCCCGCCAGACGACCTCGTCGTAGCCGTCGATGTGGCCGGAGAACTCCATGCCGAGGTCGTACTGGTCGGTGTAGAAGTACGGGACCAGGTCGTGCACGACCTCCTGGTCGAGCATGGAGCGGGCGGCCGCGGGGCCGCCGTGCAGGGCGTTGGCCCAGTGCTCGACGCGCAGGTGGCGGCCGTACAGCGGGTGGAAGGACTCGGCGACGTCGCCGGCGGCGTACACGTGGGGGTGCGAGGTGCGCAGGGCGGCGTCGGTGCGGACGCCCTGGCCGACCTCCAGGCCCGCCTCGCGGGCCAGCTCGACCTCGGGCGTGGCGCCGATGCCCACGACGACGAGGTCGGCGGTGAGCCGCTCGCCCGAGCTGAGCCGCACGCCGGTCGCGGTGACCTCGGCGGCGGAGATGCCGAAGCGCAGGTCGACGCCGTTGCGGGCGTGCAGGCGGGCGAACACGCCGCCCACCTCGGGGCCGAGCACCCGGTGGAGCGCGGTGGGCTCGGGCTCGACGACGGTGACCTCGCAGCCGGCCGCGCGGGCCGCCGCGGCCGTCTCCAGGCCGATCCAGGAGGCGCCGATGACGACGACGCGCTCGGCCCGCGCCAGGCCCTCCCTGATGGCCTCGCTGTCGGCCAGGGTGCGGAGGTAGGCGGCCGGGCCGGGCAGGCGGCGCGGGGTGGCCCCGGTGGCGATCAGGAGCTTGTCGTACGGCTGGCGCGAGCCGTTGCCGAGCCGGACCACATGGTGCTCGGGCTCGATGCGGGTGACCCGCGTGCCGAGACGGAGATCCACGGCGTTGTCGGCGTACCACTCGGGGGCGTGGACGAAGACGGCCTCACGCTCGCTCCTGCCCAGGAGATGGTCCTTGGACAGGGGCGGTCGCTCGTAGGGCCGTTCGCTCTCCGCGGCGAACAGCACGATCTCACCGTCGAAGCCCTCTTCCCGCAACGTCTGCGCGGCCTTGGCCCCGGCAAGCCCGCCGCCGACGATCACATATGTGGCCATGGGCGCAGTATCCGCCCCGGGCGGGATTCGGGGAAGCGGATCGGGTCACCGGGTGAGCCGCCGGTGCCAGGCGACCGCCGAGGTGTCGGTGAGCGAGGCGATCTGGTCGATGACGACCCGGACGCGGGCGGCGTCGTCGGCCGCTTCCAGGAACGCCGGCCGGAAGACGGGCTCCAGCGTGCCGGGCGCGCCGAGCGTGATCAGGGAGGCGAGCTCGGTGATGAGGTCGCGCTGGCGGGCCTGGTTGGCGTTGTGGTCCTCGGTGGTCATGACGTAGTGGGCGGTGACGCCCTTGAGCAGCGCGCACTCCAGCCGGGTGGCGTGCGGGACGACCAGGTCGGCCCGGTGGCGGGCGCTGCGCATCTCCTTGGTGGCGGCCTGGGCGGAGCGGCAGAACCGGCCGATGAGACCGCTCGTGAGCGCCTTCAGCCCGGCCAGCTCGGGCAGGGTGCCGGTGAAGCGGCGCGGCCAGAGCGGGTCGGCGACGAGCTTGCCGAAGACCTCCTCCAGCTCGTTGAGGTCCGCGCCAGGGGTGTACCAGGTGCGGGTGGTCTCGCAGACGAGCCTCCGCTCGGCGGGCGAGTGCAGGGCCTCGGGGACGACGTGGCCCGAGTGCAGGGCGTCCTCCAGGTCGTGCACCGAGTACGCCACGTCGTCGGCCCAGTCCATGATCTGCGCCTCGAAGCTGACCCGGCCCTCGGGGGCGCCCTCCCTGATCCACTTGAAGACCGGCAGGTCGTCGTCGTACACGCCGAACTTGGCGCCCTTGTCGCAGGTCCACGGGTACTTGACGGAGGCGTCGAGCGCGGCCCTGGTGAGGTTGAGCCCGGCGCTGCGGCCGTCCTCGGTGAGGACCTTGGCCTCCAGCCGGGTGAGCAGGCGCAGGCTCTGGGCGTTGCCCTCGAAGCCGCCGCAGGTGGCGGCCAGCCGGTTGAGCGCCACCTCGCCGTTGTGCCCGAACGGCGGATGGCCGAGGTCGTGGGCCAGGCAGGCGGTCTCCACCAGGTCGGGGTCGACGCCGAGGGTGGCGCCCATCTCGCGGCCGACCTGGGCGCACTCCAGCGAGTGCGTCAGCCGGGTGCGGGGGATGTGCTGGCCGCCGCCGAGCGCCTCGCCGGGGCCGACCACCTGGGTCTTGGCGGCGAGCCTGCGCAGGGCGGCGCTGTGCAGGACGCGGGCGCGGTCGCGTTCGAACGCGGAGCGTTCAGGATTGCCGGGAGGTTCCGGAACCCAACGCTCCTGGTCGTGCTCATCGTAGTGCGGCATTGGTTCGACGATTTTATCCAGTTTCATGTCTCCGCTAGTGTCAAGCCTCGCGAGAACCCCTTCCCCGGGAGTCCTTCCCCATGACCACAGCGTTCCGAGCGGTGCTGGCCTTCACCTTGCTCGCCGGCTTCTACCTCCTGGTCGGCCTCGTCCTGGCGGCCGCGGTGTTCTTCGACGTCCTGCTCATCGTCGACTTCGGCGCCAACACGCTCAAACTGGCGGTGGTGCTCACCCTGGCCGCGGGCGCGCTCGTACGGGCCCTGGTCATGGTGAGCCGCCGCAAGGACGGCGAGCAGCCGGGCGTGGCCGTGGGCCGCGAGCACGAGCCGGTGCTCTGGCAGCTGGTCGAGGACCTGGCCCGGCGGGTGCGCACCGCCCCGCCGGACGAGATCAGGCTGGTCGCGGAGGTCAACGCGGCGGTGTCGGAGGACACCCGCTGGCTGGGGCTGCGGGCGACGCGGCGGCGCATGTTCATCGGACTGCCGCTGCTCCAGCAGCTCACCGTGGACGAGATGCGCGCGGTGCTCGGGCACGAGCTCGGCCACTACAGCGGCGCCCACACCCGGCTCGGCGCGCCGGTCTACCGGGGCCGGGTCGCGCTCATCGCGACCGTGCAGGGGCTGGGCGGACACCCGTTCATCCAGAAGCTGTTCACCTGGTACGCCAAGCTCTACCTCCGGATCTCCCAGGCCGTCTCGCGCCGGCAGGAGCTGGAGGCCGACCGGCTCGCGGTGGCGATCGGCGGCCGGCAGGCCATGGCGGGGGCGCTGACCAAGGTGCACGCGACGGCGCTGGGCTGGGACATCTACGTCAACGGCTACCTGTCGCTGGCCGGCGCCGGCGGCGGGCGGCCGACCGCCGTGTTCGGCGGCTTCCAGCGGATGATGGGCGACCCGGAGCGGCAGGCCCAGATCGCGAAGCTGGGGGCCGAGCCCGAGGAGGTCTCGCCGTACGACTCGCACCCCGCCCTGGCCGAGCGGCTGGCCGCCATCGAGCGCCTGCCCGAGCCCGAGCACGTCCCCGACCCGCGCCCGGCCCTGGCCCTGCTCATGGACGCCAACGTGGCCGCGCAGGCGGTCGAGAACTCCATGTGGACGCCCGAGGCGCTGTCCGCGCTCCGCCCGGTGGGGTGGGAGGAGCTGGTGGCCCAGGGCATGTACGCGGGCCGCAACGCCGAGGCGCTGCACGACCTCGCGGTGGCCGGGCAGCGGGTGATGGGGTCGCCGCAGCCGTACCTGGACGCGGCCTTCGAGGCCATCGCGCGGGGCCGGCAGGCCGAGCTGGAGGCGCGGCTGCTGGAGCTGGGCTGGAACCCGTCGGAGACGCTGCTGGCCGGGGTGCTGGGGCAGGCGCTGGAGGCGGTGCTGATCCAGCTCGGCCAGGCCCGGTGGACGCTGTCGTGGTCGGGGCCCGCCCGGCTGCTCTACGACGACGGCGAGGAGGTGGCGCTGTCGGAGTACGCGGCCCAGGTCGCGGCTAACCCGGAGGCGGTGGCGGGGCTGCGGCGGTGGCTCGGCGACCACGGCATGCGGCATGACTACGTCCCGGTCGAGCAGTCCTCCGCCGCCCCTCAGCCGCCCGCCGTCCAGCAGTCGCCCGCCGCGCCGCAGCCGCCCGCTCTCACCCCACAGGGCTGACCGGCCCGGCGAAGGGGACCGTGCGGCCCCCTCCGCCGCCGGCTCAGCGGGTGTCGGAGTCGGTCTCGCTCAGCGCCGCCCGGCCCGCCTCCAGCCGCGCCACCGGGATGCGGAACGGCGAGCAGGAGACGTAGTCCAGCCCTGCCTCGTGGCAGAAGTGCACCGAGTCGGGGTCGCCGCCGTGCTCGCCGCAGATGCCGAGGTGCAGGTCGGGACGGGTGGCCCGGCCCTCCTGGACGGCGAGCTCGACCAGCCGCCCGACGCCCTCCCTGTCCAGGGTCTCGAACGGCGACACGCCGAAGATGCCGAGCTCCAGGTAGCGGGAGAAGAACGCGGCCTCGACGTCGTCCCGGGAGAAGCCCCAGGTCATCTGGGTGAGGTCGTTGGTGCCGAAGGAGAAGAACTCGGCCGCCTCGGCGATCTGGCCGGCGGTCAGCGCCGCCCTCGGGGTCTCGATCATGGTGCCGACGAGCGCCTCGACGCCGACCTCCGCGAGGATCCTGACCGCCTCCTCGCGTACGGACTCCAGCTCCTGCACGGTCGCCACCAGCGGGATCATGATCTCCGGGCGCGCGCCGGGCACCTCCTTGGCGGCCTGGGCGATGGCCCGCACCTGCATCGCGAACAGCCCCGGGATCACCAGCCCGAGCCGGACGCCGCGCAGGCCCAGCATCGGGTTCTGCTCGTCCAGGCGCTTGACGGCGGCGAGCAGCGCGCGGTCCTTGTCGGTGGGGTTCTCCGAGGTCGCGATCTTGACCGACAGCTCGGTGATGTCGGGCAGGAACTCGTGCAGGGGCGGGTCGATCAGGCGGATCGTGACCGGCGCGCCCTCCATCGCCTGGAAGATGCCCACGAAGTCGGACTTCTGCAGCGGCTCCAGGGCGTCCAGCGCCGCCTGGCGCTGCTCGTCGGTCGAGGCCAGCACCAGGTCCTCCACGAGCTGCCGGCGCTCCCCGAGGAACATGTGCTCGGTGCGGCACAGGCCGATGCCCTGCGCGCCGAAGCGGCGGGCGCGGGCGGCGTCCTCGGGGGTGTCGGCGTTGGCCCGCACGCCGAGCCGGCGGCTCGCGTCGGCGTGGCGCATGATCCGGTCCACCGCCTTGACCAGCTCGTCGGCGGGCTCGGCGCCCTCGAAGTACTCGACCACGGCCGAGGCCACGACCGGCACCTCGCCGAGGAACACCTCGCCGGTGGTGCCGTCGATGGAGATCACCTCGCCCTCGGCGACGACGATGCCGCCGGGCGCGGTGAACCTGCGTTCGGCCGTCGAGACCTCCAGCTCCTCGGCGCCGCACACGCACGTCTTGCCCATGCCGCGGGCGACCACGGCGGCGTGGGAGGTCTTGCCGCCGCGGCTGGTGAGGATGCCCCTGGCCGCGATCATGCCGGCCAGGTCGTCGGGGTTGGTCTCGCGGCGTACGAGGATGACGTCCTCGCCCTGCCCGGCCAGCTCGACGGCCCGCTCCGAGGAGAAGACGGCCTTGCCGACGGCCGCGCCCGGGGAGGCGTTCATGCCCTTGGCGATCCGCTTCTTCTCGGCGCCGTGGTCGAAGCGCGGGAACATGAGCTTGGCGAGCTGGTCGCCGGTGACGCGGGTGACCGCCTCGTCGAGGGTGATGAGGCCCTGGTCGACGAGCTGGGTGGCGATGCAGAACGCGGCCGCGGCCGTGCGCTTGCCGACCCGGGTCTGCAACATCCACAGCTTGCCGCGCTCGATGGTGAACTCGATGTCGCAGAGGTCCTTGTAGTGCGTCTCCAGGACCTCCATGATGCGGACGAGCTCGTCGTAGGAGGTCTTGTCGAGGCGTTCGAGCTCTTCGAGGGGGATCGTGTTGCGGATGCCCGCGACGACGTCCTCGCCCTGGGCGTTCTGGAGGTAGTCGCCGTAGATGCCCTGGCGGCCGGTGCCGGGGTCGCGGGTGAAGGCGACGCCGGTGCCGGAGTCGTCGCCGTAGTTGCCGAAGACCATCGCCATGACGTTGACGGCGGTGCCGAGGTCGGCGGGGATGCGCTCCTGGCGGCGGTAGAGGATGGCGCGCGGGGCGTTCCAGGAGTCGAAGACGGCGTTGATGGCGAGGCGCATCTGCTCGCGGGGGTCGGTGGGGAAGTCCTTGCCGGTCTGCTCGCGGACGATGCCCTTGTACGTCTCCACGAGCCGCTGCAGCTCGCCCGCGTCGAGGTCGGTGTCCTGGCGGCGGCCCTTGACGGCGTCGAGCGCGTCCTCGAACAGGTCGCCGTCGATGCCGAGGACGGTCTTGCCGAACATCTGGATGAGGCGGCGGTAGGAGTCCCAGGCGAAGCGCTCGTTGCCGCCGGCCTGCTTGGCGAGGCCGTGCACGGACTCGTCGTTGAGCCCGATGTTGAGCACGGTCTCCATCATCCCCGGCATGGAGAACTTGGCGCCGGAGCGCACGCTGACGAGGAGGGGGTCGTCGGCCTGGCCGAGCTTCCTGCCCATGCGCTCTTCGAGCGCCTTGAGGTGCTCGGCGACCTCCCGGTCGAGACCGTCGTGGACGGCGCCCTCCGCCAGGTAGTGGCGGCACGCCTCCGTGGTGATCGTGAATCCGGGGGGAACGGGCAGCCCGAGATTGGTCATCTCAGCCAGGTTCGCGCCTTTACCGCCGAGAAGATCCTTGAGATTCCTGTTGCCCTCGGTGAAGTCGTAAACGTACTTGGCCACCACAGCTCCAATCCAACACGCGTCTGATCCGGACTCTACCGGCGAAATTGATGGTGAAACTGCACTCCTTCCTCAAGTCACTGTTTATGCAGGTAAACGGCTTATGAGAGGTCTAATCCAATTATAAGGCTGGTTTGCCGAAAATTGGTTTATACCAATTGGTATAAACCAATTCTTGCGCCGGAAAGAGGGGGCGGACGCGGAATCGGATCACCCCGTGGGAGCGACGGTGTTCGTGCCGGGTCTTCGTCACCGGCGCTTTCGCGGGGCGCGCGCGAGACGGGCCGGGTGCTCGGCGTCCCGCTGTCCGCGGGCGCGGGCGATCCGCCGCGGCCTACGTCAGGCAGCGGGAAAGGACAGGAACTGCTGCTGCCGGTGCCGCTGAACCTGGACGTGCCTGCCGGCGTCTGGTTCGGGGTGCCTTCCCTGACATGGGATGTTCAGGCTTTTCGTCACGCCCTGCCGGCGGCGGCACCACACGCGCCGGTCCTCGCCTGACGACAGAGGCATACCGAGTGCCCGAAGAAGCACGGCGCGTACACGCCGCGCGAGGCCGCCCGGCAGGGGCCACTGGGAACATGGGCAAGCGGGGCCGCTGGGCCGGGCCGCCGCGCAAGGTCCCCAGGCGAAGGCGCCGCACAACGCCGCCAGGCGGACGCGCCAGGCGAAGACGCCGCACATGCCGGCCTTCGCCTGGCGGCAGAGGCATGCCAAGCACCCTGAAGCGCAGAGTGCGTCACGCTGCTCGCCGGGACAGCGTGGGAGCACGGCGCGTACTCGCTGCGCGGGGTCGCCGGGCGGGTGCGTCGCGAAGGCCCGCGCGGGCGCTGCGCGGGCAGGCGCACCGCGGGGGCCGCCAGCAGCGGCCCTCCGTCTCCGACGACCGGCGGGTGGCAGCACTGGCAGGCACGGGCGGGCTCGGCACGGACGGACACGGCACAGGCAGGCACGGCACAGGCAGGCACGGCACAGGCAGGCACGGCACAGGCAGGCACGGCACAGGCAGGCACGGCACAGGCAGGCACGGCACAGGCAGGCGCACCGCGGGCCCATGCGGGGGCGCAGTGAGAGGGCGCAGTGCGAGGGCGCAGTGCGAGGGCGCAGCCCGGGGCCGCCCTTCTGGTGCTGCGGGTGCTGGACGGCGCACTGGGGTCCGTCGGGGAGGGCATGCTCCCGATCGGCCTGTCTGGCCGGCCGACGGCGGCTGCCTGCCCGCAACGCTGCCGGCCGGGTCGGGACGGCTGTGTCCGGACGGTACGAGGCGCGGCTATGTCCGGACGGGCGTGTCGGCGGACGGCGCGCGGCGCGGCCGACCGTTTCAGCGGTCGGCACGTGGCGGCTGCAGGGCTGCAGGGGACGCCGGCTCGCTGCGCTGCGGCCCGTCGCAATGCCGGACGTGTCGGCGAAGGGCTGTCAGGTGGTTGTCGTGCCGCCGGTGGCGGGCTTCCTCCTCGCCCGGGCGCCATGTCGCGGGCGAGGAGGAAACGGAGGCGGGGTCAGTCGTTGAGGTGCTGGCGCAGGTAGGACTCGACGCCGTCGATCGCGATGCGCTCCTGCGTCATGCTGTCGCGCTCGCGAATCGTCACCGCGTGGTCCTCAAGGGTGTCGAAGTCGACGGTGATGCAGAACGGCGTGCCGATCTCGTCCTGGCGGCGGTAGCGGCGGCCGATCGCGCCGGCGTCGTCGAACTCGACGTTCCACCGGCGGCGGAGCTGCGCGGCCAGGTCGCGGGCCTTCGGCGACAGGTCGGCGTTGCGCGAGAGCGGCAGCACCGCGGCCTTGACCGGCGCGAGCCGGTGGTCGAGCCGCATGACCGTGCGCTTCTCCAGCTGGCCCTTGGCGTTGGGAGCCTCGTCCTCGCTGTAGGCGTCGAGCAGGAACGTCAGCGTGGCCCGGTCGACGCCCGCCGCCGGCTCGATGACGAAGGGGACGTAGCGCTCCCCGGTGTCCTGCTCGAAGAAGCTGAGGTCGACGCCCGACGCCTTGGAGTGGGCGGTGAGGTCGAAGTCGGTGCGGTTGGCGATGCCCTCCAGCTCACCCCACTCCGAGCCGGTGAAGTTGAAGCGGTATTCGATGTCGACGGTGCGCTTGGAGTAGTGGGACAGCTTGTCCTTGGGGTGCTCGTACAGGCGCAGGTTGTCCTTGTTGATGCCCAGGTCGGAGTACCAGCGGTAGCGCTCGTCGATCCAGTACTGGTGCCACTCCTCGTCAGTGCCCGGCTTGACGAAGAACTCCATCTCCATCTGCTCGAACTCGCGGGTGCGGAAGATGAAGTTGCCCGGCGTGATCTCGTTGCGGAACGACTTGCCGATCTGGCCGATGCCGAACGGGATCTTCCTGCGCGCGGACTGCTGCACGTTGAGGTAGTTGATGAAGATGCCCTGGGCCGTCTCGGGCCGCAGCCAGGCGAGGCCGGACTCGTCCTCGACCGGGCCGAGGAAGGTCTTGAGCAGGCCGCTGAACTGGCGGGGCTCGGTGAAGGTGCCCTTGTTGCCGCAGTTGGGGCAGGTGATGCCGGCCAGGCCGCCCTCGGGCTCGGCGCCGTGCTTCTCCTCGTACGCCTCGACCAGGTGGTCGGCGCGGAAGCGCTTGTGGCAGGACATGCACTCGGTGAGCGGGTCGGTGAAGGTCTCGACGTGGCCGCTGGCCCGCCACACCTCGGGGGCCAGGACGACCGAGGAGTCGAGGCCCACGACGTCCTCGCGGGCCTGGACCATCGACAGCCACCACTGCCGCTTGACGTTGTTCTTCAGCTCGACACCCAGCGGACCGTAGTCCCACGACGCGCGAAGTCCGCCGTAGATCTCGCTCGACGGGTAGACGAGCCCGCGGCGCTTGGCGAGGCTGACGATGGTGTCCATGACGTCGGTGCGTCGTGCCATTTTGGTTGGTTCTCTTTCCGGCTGGAGGTCGGCGAGTGTGAAAGTGTGAGCTCCCAGCTTAGGGGACGGGCGGAGGTCCCGGGCGCGAGTGGCTCTACGTCCCGTCCTGCGTGTGGACGTCCTCGTACGCGCTGGGTTCGTTGACCATGAGGATCATCAGCGGATACATCACCATGCGGGCGGCGGACAGCGCCCGGCGGTAGAACCCGGCGCCCTCCCACTCCGAGACCAGGGCCCACAGGTTGGGCTCGTCGACCGAGCGGGCCACTCGCCCGCGCAGGAAGCCCGGCTGGCCGGCGAACGTGTCGAGGATGGTCTGCCCTTGCTTGGCGAAGTCTTGGGACTGGGACTCTGGGACGGTGTATCGGATCACGGCGAGCACCTGAACAGCCTAGAGGCGCATCGGCCACTCCCGTAGGCTCTGGGCGTGGCCTCTCACGACAAGCGCCCGCTCCCGCAGGGCGAGCGGTTCTTCACCGAAGGCGCGAGCGGGCTGCGCAAGGCCGTGGAGCGGCGGAGCGCGGTGCCGATGGCGTACCTCTTCACGCAGGTGCCCCGCTGGGTGCCGCCCGTGGTGCTGGTGGTGCTGCTGCTGACCGCGCTCGCGGTGGCGAACCCGCTCGGCGGGGTGGCGGCGCTGGCGGTGCTCGCGTTCATCGGCTGGCTGGCGTTCCTGTCCTGGCCGTCGCTGGGGCCGGGCGCGAAGGTGCTGCGGGTCGCCATGGTGCTGTTCGTGGCGGCGGTGGCGGCGACCCGCTTCGGCCTGATCCCCGGTTAGGCCGGGGGCAGCAGCGTGTAGTGCGGGAAGTTGCCCGGCAGGCGTTCGCCGTCCGGGCCCTCGGTCACGGCCTTGACCAGCAGTTCGCCGCCGACGAACGCGCCGCGCCAGGACGCGCCGAGCCCGCCGAACAGCTCCTCGCGGTCGCCGCGCGCGCGCGGCCGGTTGTGCCCGACCTTGAAGGCCCGCACCTCGGGGGCGAGGCGGCGGAAGGTCTCCTCCTCGTCGCAGGAGAGGGTGGCGACGAGCGCGCCGTTGCTGGCGTTCATGGCGGCCAGCAACTCGGCCTCGGTGTCCACCAGGACGATCGTGTCGACCGGGCCGAACGGCTCGGCGTGGTGGAGCGGCGAGGAGCGGGGCGGGTCGAGCAGCGCGGTCGGGGCGAGATAGGCCGAGGTGTCCTGGCCCGGCAGGAAGTGCCCGGAGGCGGGCGAGGCCCGGTGCAGCGGCACGGCGCCACGCGCCACCGCCTCGTCCACCTGGTCGGCGAGCTCCTTGGCTTTGGAGGCGTTGATGAGCGGGCCGAAGTCCAGCTCGGGCAGCGGGTCGTCCGGGCGGGCGACGGCGAGGGGGTGGCCGAAGCGCAGCGCGTCCACCGCTCCGAGGTAGGCCCGCAGGAAGTCGTGGAACAGCGCGCGCTGCACGACGAAGCGCGGGTAGGCGGTGCAGCGCTGCTTGCCGTAGTCGAAGGAGGCGCGGATCTGGCGGGTGAGGGCGTCCCAGTCGCCGTAGCGCCAGACGCCCCAGCAGTTGAGCCCCTCCTGCTCCAGCACGTGCCGCCGGCCGAGGTCGGCGAGTGAGGTGGCGACCTTCGCCCCGGCGTCCCTGCCGCCGACGAACGACACGCAGCCGAGTGCCCGCCCGCCGGCCAGCACCGGCGACAGCTCCGCCCCTCCCCCGCTGACGAGGGTGAACGGCAGCCCTTCGCGTACGGCGAGCGCGCAGGCCAGGGTGAGGCAGCTCAGCCCGCCGTCGGTGGGGGTTTTGGCGATGACCGCGTTGCCGGCCAGCGCCTGCACGAGCATGGCGTGCATGAGCACGCTCATCGGGTAGTTCCAGCTCGCGATGTTGCTGACCGGGCCGGGCAGCGGGGTGCGGCCGGCGGTCATCCGGTCGATCTCGTCGATGTACCAGCGCACGCCGTCCAGGCAGCGGTCCACGTCGGCGCGGGCGGTCCGCCACGGCTTGCCGATCTCCCAGACCAGCAGCAGGGCCAGCAGGTCGCGGTGGGCGGCCATCGACTCGACGGCGGCGGCGACCATGGACTTGCGGGCGGCGAGCGGGACGTGCCGCCAGCGCCGGTGCTCCTCGACCGCCCCGGCCACGGCCCGGCCCGCGCCGGCCCGGTCGAGGCGCGGCGGGCCGGCGATGGCGGTGCCGTCGAGGGGCGAGAAGCCGGGCACGGGGCGGCCGTCGCGGTGCCAGATGCCGCCCCAGTGGTTGAGCACCCGGTCGTCGTGGAAGGCTTCGGGGGCCGCCGTCCGGCAGCGGTCGTACGCGTCGTGCCAGGCCGTGCCCGGTTTGAGCCGCATGTCAGATCCTTCCTCAGTCGGACCAGTCGGCGGAGATGAGCTCGGGCAGCGGCTCGTACTCCTTGATCGCGTCCAGCGCCGGCCCCATGGCGGCGTTGGCCTCGCGCTCGACCATCACCTCCACCAGGACCGGCAGCCGCTCGCGGGCGGACTCGGCGCTCGCCCAGGCCAGCGCGTCACGGAGGTCGCCGGGCAGCTCGACCCGGCGCGCCGGGCAGCCGAACGCCTCCATGGCCTTGACGTGGTCGATGCCGCCCTCGCCGTAGTGCAGGTCCACGGCGTAGTTCATCCCGTACGGGAGCTCGGCCTGCCGGATGAGCCCCAGGTACTCGTTGTTGATCATGATGATGACGAACGGGATCCGGTGCTGCGCGGCCACCGCGACCTCCTCCATGAGGAACTGGAAGGAGTAGTCGCCGACGACGGCCACCACCTGCCGCTCCGGATGCGCGCACTTGACGCCCATCGCGGCCGGCACCTCCCACCCCAGCGGCCCGGCCTGCCCGCACACCAGGTAGCGGCGCGGCAGGTACGTCGCCTGGAACTGCCCGGACCAGATCTGGTAGAGCCCGATCGCGGTGACGAACGTGGTGTCCCGGCCGAAGAAGTCGTTGATCTCGCGGAACACCCGGGGCGGCTTGATCGGCACGTCGTCGAAGTCGTCGCGCCGGTTCAGCGTGCGGCGCAGGCCGGCCACCTTGCGCGCCCACGTGCCCGGCGCGCGGGGGCCGCCGCGGGCGCGGGCCTCGTCGAGGAGCGCGGCGAGCGCCGGCCGGGCGTGCCCGACGATCCCGAGGTCGGGCTCGAAGACCCGGCCGAGCTGGGTCGGCTCGATGTCCACGTGGATGAAGGAGCGGCCGCGCCGGTAGACGTCCAGGTCACCGGTGTGCCGGTCGCCGAAGCGGGCCCCGACCGCGAGCACGAGGTCGCTCTCCAGGAACGCGGCGTTCCCCCAGCGGGTCTGCGTCTGGATGCCGGCCATCCCGGCGAACAGCGGGTGGTCCTCGGGGAAGGCCCCCTTGCCCATGAGCGTCACCTGCACCGGCACCTGGAGGTACTCGGCCAGCGCCCGCAGCTCCTCCGCCGCCTCGCCGATGATGACGCCGCCGCCCGCGAGGATGATCGGCCGCCGGGCGCCCTCCAGCAGGTCCACCGCCCTGCGCACCGGCTTCGGCAGCGGGCGCGGCACCTCGACCGGCAGCGGGGCGTCGAGGTCGCGGTCGTAGCGGCAGGTGCCGCGCTGCACGTCGAGCGGCAGGTCGATGAGCACGGGCCCCGGCCGCCCGGAGCGGGCGATCCTGAACGCCTCGCGGAACACCCACGGCGCCTGGGCGGGCTCCTTGAGCTGCACCGCCCATTTGGTGACCGGCCGGGCGATCTCCACGATGTCGACCGCCTGGAACGCCTCCTGGTGCAGCTTGGCGCTCTCGGCCTGGCCGGTGACGCAGATGATGGGGATCGAGTCGGCGAGCGCGGTGTAGAGGCCGGTGATCATGTTGGTGCCGGCCGGGCCCGAGGTGCCGACGCAGACACCGACGTTGCCGGTGACCCTGGCCCAGCCGTCGGCCGCGTGCGTGCCGCCCTCCTCGTGGCGGACCGTCACGTGCCGGATCGAGCTGCCCCGCAGCGCGGCGTAGAACGGCAGGATGGCCGCCCCGGGGATGCCGAAGACGGTGTCCACCCCCTCCGACTCCAGCACCGCGACCACGGCCTCCATGCACGGGATGCGCTTCACGTGTTCAGCCTTTCGACGACCTTGAGCAGGGCGGAGTGGTCGAGCGAGCCGTGTCCCTGCGCTCTGGCCGCGGCCACGAGCTGGGCGACCTGGCCGGTGAGCGGCAGCGCGACGCCGGCCTCGCGGGCGGCGGCGACGGCGATGCCCATGTCCTTGTGGTGCAGGTCGATGCGGAAGCCCGGGACGAACTCGCGCCTGATCATGGTGTGGCGCTTGAGCTCCAGGATCCGGGAGCCGGCCAGGCCGCCCGCCAGCACGTCCAGCCCGGCGACGGGGTCCACGCCGCTCGCCTCCAGCAGCACGATCGCCTCGGCCACCAGGCCGTAGATGCCGCCGACGACGAGCTGGTTGGCCGCCTTCACGGTCTGCCCGGCCCCGGCGGGGCCCACGTGCACGATCGTCGTGCCGAGCGCCCCGAGGACCGGCCGGGCCGCCTCGTACGCCTCCCGCTCGCCGCCCACCATGATCGACAGGGTGGCGTCGACCGCGCCGCGCTCGCCGCCGCTCACCGGGGCGTCCAGGGCCCGTACGCCGGCGGCGGCGGCCTCGCGCGCCACCTTGCGGGATGTCTCCGGCCTGATCGTGCTCATGTCGAGGTAGAGCAGGCCGGGGCGGCCGTGCCTGACGACGAGCGGCGCGACCTCCTCGACCTGCGGCGAGTCGGGCAGCATGGTGATCACGACGTCCGCGCCCTCGACCGCGCCGGGCACGCCGGCGGCGGCCTCGCCGCCGAGCGCGGCCAGCCGTTCGACGGGCGCGGCGCTCACGTCGTGGCCGCGTACGGTGTGCCCCGCCTTGACGAGGTTGGCGGCCATCGGGCCGCCCATGATCCCCAGACCGATGAAGCCGATGTTCACGCGTGCCTCCAGTCGAACGCGCCCGGCCCCTCGTGCCGGTACTCCAGGCCGACGTGCCCCTCGTAGCCCGCCGCCGCCAGCCGCGCGAGGATCTCCGGGTACGGCATCCCCCCGCTGCCCGGCCGTCCCCTGCCGGGGTCGTCGGCGATCTGCACGTGACCGAAGCGGGCGGCGTGGCGGTCGATGAGCGCGAGCACGTCCTCGCCCATCCGGTGCAGGTGGTAGAGGTCGGCCAGGAACGCGACGTTCTCCCTGTCCACCTCGTCGATCAGCGCGAACGCCGCCTCCGACGACGTGATCGGATAGTGCGGGTTGTCGTGGGCGTTGAGCGCCTCGACGACCACGGTCGCGCCCACGCCGGCCGCCGCGTCCGCCGCCCGGCGCAGGTTGGCCACGGCCAGCTCCCTGTCGGTGCCGGGGCCGTTGCCGTAGAGGGCGTTCAGCACCGGGCAGCCGAGCTCCCCGGCCAGCCGGACGGCCGGCCCGATGCCGGCGAGGAACCGCTGCGCGCCGTCGGGGCGGGCCAGCAGGCCGCGCTCGCCCGCCGCCATGTCGCCGGCGTCGAAGTTCAGCCCGGTGAGGCGGACCCCGGCCGCCTCGATCGCCCGGCGCAGGGCGGCCGTCTCCGCTGCCGCCGGCTCCGGCCCGTCGAACGGCCACCACAGCTCGACGGCGTCGAACCCGTGCTTGGCCGCCGCGGCGGGCCGCTCCAGCAGCGGCAGCTCGGTGAGCAGGATGGACAGGTTGACGGCGAACCTCACCGGGCACCCGCCAGGACCGAGCGCAGGAGGCGGGCCGTCTCGGAGGGGGTCTCTCCGACGCGGACGCCGGCGGCCTCCAGCGCCTCCTTCTTGGCGCGGGCGGTGCCGGACGAGCCGGAGACGATGGCCCCGGCGTGGCCCATCGTCCTGCCCTCGGGGGCGGTGAACCCGGCCACGTACGCCACCACCGGCTTCGTGACGTGCCCGGCGATGTGGGCGGCGGCCCGTTCCTCGGCGTCGCCGCCGATCTCGCCGATCATCACGATCGCGTCGGTGCCCGGGTCGTCCTGGAACGCCCGCAGGCAGTCGATGTGCGTGGTGCCGACGACCGGGTCGCCGCCGATGCCGACGCAGGTGGAGAAGCCGAGGTCGCGCAGCTCGTACATGAGCTGGTAGGTGAGGGTGCCGGACTTGGAGACCAGGCCGATGCGGCCGGCGGTGGTGATGTCGGCGGGGATGATGCCGGCCGACGACTGCCCGGGGCTGATCAGTCCGGGGCAGTTGGGGCCGATGATCCGGGTACGTCCCCGCGCGAGCGCCCGGAAGCGCACGGTGTCGTGCACCGGCACGCCCTCGGTGATCACCACGCACAGCGGCACCCCGGCGGCCACGGCCTCCTCGACGGCCCCGCCGGTGAAGCGCGGCGGCACGAACACCACCGACACGTCCGCGCCGGTCTCCTCCACCGCCTCGGCCACCGAGCCGAACACCGGCACCGTGCGCTCGCCGAAGTCCACCGACCGGCCGCCCTTGCCCGGGGTCACCCCGGCCACGACGTCGGTGCCGGCGGCCAGCATGCGGGCCGTGTGCCGGGTGCCCTCCGCGCCGGTCATGCCCTGCACGAGCACCCGGCTGTCCTTGGTGAGGAAGATTGCCATCTTTCACGCCCCTGCCGCGAGTCCGGCCGCCGTGGCGGCGGCGGCGTCCATGGTGGAGACCTGGCGGACGGCCGGGTGCCTGGCCTCGTCGAGGATGCGCCGGCCCAGCTCGGCGTTGTTGCCGTCGAGCCGTACGACGATGGGCCGGCCGTGGCCTCGCTCGCCCAGGAGTTGCAGTGCGGTGACGATGCCGTTGGCCACGGCGTCGCAGGCGGTGATGCCGCCGAAGACGTTGACCAGCACCGAGCGCACGTCAGGGTCGGCCAGGATGATCTCCAGCCCGTCGGCCATCACCTGCGCGGAGGCGCCGCCGCCGATGTCCAGGAAGTTCGCCGGGGCCGCGCCGGCGCCGGCCACCACGTCCAGCGTGCTCATCACCAGGCCCGCGCCGTTGCCGATCACGCCGACCGTGCCGTCCAGCTTCACGTAGTTGAGCCCCTTGGCGCGGGCGCGGTCCTCCAGGCCGCCGGTCGGCTCCTCGGCCTCGCGCCGGTGCCGGAAGGCGGCGTTGTCGTCCAGGGTGACCTTGCCGTCGAGCGCCACGACGCGCTGGTCGGTGGTGCAGATGAGCGGGTTGACCTCGACCAGCAGCGCGTCCTCTGCCACCAGCACCCGCCACAGCCGTTCCAGCACGTCGGCGGCCTGCTCGGGCAGGCCCGCCTTGGCCGCGAGCAGCCGGGCGGCCTCGGCGTCCACGCCCTCGACCGGGTCCACGGGGAGCCGGACGATCGCGCCGGGGTCGCGCGCCGCCAGCTCCTCGATCTCCACGCCGCCCTGGCCGGACACCATCGCCAGGAAACCGCCCTCGGCGCGGTCCACCAGGAAGGCCGCGTAGTACTCCTCGAACGGCACGGTCGCGGCCTCCACGAGGACGCGGCGGGCGCGGTGCCCCTTGATGTCCATCCCGAGCACGCGGGCGGCCTCGTGCTCGGCCGCGACCGGCCCCGCCGCCGGCCTGATGCCGCCCGCCTTGCCTCGTCCACCGGTCTTGACCTGGGCCTTGATGACGACGGGCGCGTTCAGGTCGGCCGCGATCGCGCGGGCCTCGGCCGGGGTCTCCGCGACCGCGCCACGCGGGACCGGGATGCCGTGCCGCCTGAAGAGCTCCTTCGCCTGGTACTCGTACAGGTCCATGCGAGCCTCCTTTGTGTACGGTATACCGTATGGAATATTCTCCGTCTAGGGCTCGACAGTAGGCTGATCAGCGGGATATTCCATACAGTATGGAGAATGCAATCCGTGACTGGCGGGGCCGTGCCTACCTTCCCGGACCCGTCCCCGCAGACCGCACCCGCATGTTCCGGCTCGCCCTGGCCGCCATGGCGGCGATCAGCCCCCTCCAGTACGGCTTCGCCGCGCTCCTCGCCCGCGAGGGCGCCGGCCTGACCCTGCTCGCCGCCTGGATCGCCGCCCAGGCCGCGGGTGCGCTCCCGGCCCTCCACCTGGTACGGCGTGGCCGCCTCGGCGTCCGGCCCGCGCTGGCCGCCGGGGCCGCGCTGAGCGCCGCCGGGCTCGCCGCCGCCGGGCTCGCCGGGGCGTCCTGGCCGCTCGCGCTCGCCGGGTACGCGCTGCTCGGCGGGCTGGGCGCGGGCCTGGTCTACGGGGTGTGCTGCGAGGTCGTCGCCTCCTGGTACCCGGAGCGGGCCGCCGCCCGGGTCGGGCTGATCACCGGGGCCTTCGGGTACGGCGCCGTGCCGCTGCTGGTGTGGGCCGGGCTCGCCCCGGGCGCGACGCCGGCCGCCTTCGTGACCGCCGCCATCGTGGCCGCCGTCGTCGTCGGGGCGGCGGCGCGGGGGCTGCGCCCGGCCCCGGCGCTGTGGTGGCCGGAGAGCCTGGATCCGCGTACGCACGCGCTCGACGCGGCCCGGCTGCGGGTCACCCCCGACGCCGCCCGCCAGTTCCTCCTGCCGCAGGCGCTGCGCACGCGCGCGCTCCCGGCGCTGGCGCTCATCCTGACCTGCGCCGGGGCGGTGTCGGTGTTCGACGTGATCGTGGTGGCGGCGACCGGGGCGTGGGCGGCCGTGGCGCTGCTGGTCGCGCTCAACGGCGCGGGGCGGGCGCTGGCGATGCGCTGCTCCGAGCGGTTCGGGCGGCGTCGCACCCTGGCCGCCGTCCTCGGCTCGCTCGCCCTCGGCCAGCTCCTCCTCGCCGCCGGCCTGGCAGCAGGGGCCGGGCACGGGGTGCTGCTCTGGCTGGGGGTGGTGGCGGCCGGGCTCGGGGGCGGGGCCTTCTATCCGCTGCTGGCCAGCCTCGTCCGCGAGTTCTTCGGGGTCGAGCGGCACGGCGAGATCCACGCCGTCGTCTACAGCGCCAAGGCCCTGGCGGGGGTCGGCGCGGTCGCGCTGGCCGCCGCCGCGCTGAGCGCGCCCGCGACCGCCCTGCTGGCCGCGGCCGCGCTGGCGGCCCTGCCCGCGCTGGCCGCGCCCCGCCTGCGCCTGCCCGGCCTGCCCGCCACGCTCCCCGCGTGAGTCACAGGGCCCCTGTGCAGGCACTCTGTGACGAGGCTCACGAGCCGCGTTCAAGCGGCGAACGGTATGCTGTAGGCAGTCGACCAAAAACAGCGAAACGCCCGAACCCGTACGATACGCAGTTCCCTGGAGAGGTGACCATGTTGCTGTCGGAGCAGGCCGGTCAGCCGGCGGCCACCAAGATCCAGCGCCCCGCCACGCTGCGGGAGAGCGTCATCGAGGCCATCCAGGAGCTCATCGTCTCCGGCCAGCTCAAGCCCGGCCAGCACCTGGTCGAGAGCGAGCTGGCCGACCTCCTCGGCGTCTCGAGGCAGCCGGTGCGCGAGGCGCTCCAGCAGCTCAGCGGCGAGGGCTGGGTGGACCTGCACCCCGGCCAGGGCGCGTTCGTGCACGTGCCCACCGTGGAGGAGGCCGACCAGCTGCTCGCGGTCCGCGCGCTGCTGGAGACCGAGGCGGCGCGCCTGGCCGCCCAGCACGCCGGCGAGGACGGCGTGAAGCGGCTGCGCGACCTCTGCGCGCGCGGCATCGCGGCCGTGCGGGCCGACGACGTGGACGCCGCCGTGGCCACCAACTCCGAGCTGCACGCCCTGGTGACCGCGCTGTCCGGCAACAAGGTGCTGGCCGAGCTGACCAGCCAGGTGGCCAGGCGGGTGCGGTGGTACCACACGCCGGTGGCCCGCCAGCGCGGCATGGCCTCCTGGGAGGAGCACACGAGCCTGATCGACGCCATCGAGGCCGGCGACGAGCGCCGCGCGGCGAAGGTCATGCGCGAGCACACCGAGCACACCCGCGTGTCCTACATGGAGCAGCGGGAGAAGGAGCCGGTCGAGCCCGCTCCCAAGCCCGTGCGCCGGCGCCGCCGCACGGCCGGCTGAATGCCGTTTGACCTGACGTTCACATCGTGACACCCGCCCGGAAACACCTCCGCCGGAGGATGGGGCGGCACGGATGGGAGGTGCATGACCATGAGAGCGTTCCTCCGCTTTCTCCTCGCGGAACCCGCGGGCTCGCCGTCGGACGGCCGCGCGATCGGCCTCGGGCTGAGCACGGCTCTGCGCAGGCAGGGCTCGGCCGACGACGCCGAGCGCTACCTGCGGCTGTGGGCCACGCCGGGCACGACGTCCGGGCACGACGTCCACGAGAGCCCGCGGCACTGAGCCGCGGCGGAAGCGGCACGCCCCCGCCGCGGCCCGGCGCCGCTACGACTGCCCCGATGACCGGCCCGATGACCGGCCCGAGGACTGGCCCGCCGGCTCCGGCTCGCGAGCTCTCCTGGCGTCGCGGGCCGACTTGACCAGGCTCAGCACCGTCGTCACCGCGAGGGTGCCGACGATGACGCCGAGGGAGACCATGATCGGCACCTCCGGCGCCCAGGACACGCCGTCGTGGTGCAGCGCCTCCATGATGAGCTTCAGCCCGATGAAGGCGAGCACCACCGACAGCCCCTTGCTCAGGTAGACGAGCCGGTCGAGCAGCCCGCCGATGAGGAAGAAGAGCTGCCGCAGCCCCATGAGGGCGAAGGCGTTCGCGGTGAACACCAGGTAGGGCTCCTTGGTGAGCCCGAAGATGGCCGGGATCGAGTCGAGCGCGAACAGCAGGTCGGTGGTCCCGATGGCGACCATCACGATCAGCATCGGGGTCACCAGCCTGCGCCCGTGGTGCACGGTGAGGCGGGCGCCGTGGTAGGTGTCCGTGGTCGGCAGCACCCGCCGCACGGTCCGCAGCGCGAGGTTCTCGGAGAACTCCGCCTCCTCCTCGTGTCCGATGAGCTTCCACGCGGTGTAGACGAGGAAGGCGCCGAACACGTAGAAGAGCCAGTCGAAGCGCTGGACGGCGCCCGCGCCGGCCGCGATGAACGCCCCGCGCATGACCAGCGCCAGCACGATGCCGATGAGCAGCACCTTCTGCCGGTACTCCCGCGGCACCCGGAACCTGCTCATGATCAGCAGGAACACGAAGAGGTTGTCCACGCTGAGCGAGTACTCGGTGATCCATCCCGCGAAGAACTCGCCGCCGTGCGCGGGGCCGGACAGCAGGAGCAGTCCGGCGCCGAAGGCCGCGGCCAGTCCGACGTAGAACGACACCCAGCCGACGCACTCGCGCATCGACGGCTCGTGCGGGTTGCGGGCCACCATCCAGAAGTCGAACGCGAGGACCGCGGCGAAGCCCCCGAGGGTGGCCGCCCAGATCCAGAAGGGCAGGTTCACCGCCTGCTTCCCTTCTTTCCTGCACGCAGCGTCGTGGCGTACCTGACGTAGACGGCGAGCAACTCGGCCGCCAGCGGGTTGACGGCCGCGCGGTGGGACAGCCAGTACGGCATGAACCGCTCGTGCAGCCAGACGAAGCCGATGGCGAAGCCGAGCCCCACCATGGCCTGGTAGGCGAGGAAGGGAAGCACGCCGTCGTGCATGCCCACCCCCGCCACGCTCTCCTGGAGCAGCCGGGACAGCGGGAAGGCCGCCATCCAGTACAGGCCGGCCGGCCCGAAGGTGCCGGGCCGGAGCACGCCGTGGCCGACGAGCACGCCGAACAGCCCGCCGAAGAGGGCGAGCGGCGTGGCCAGCGCCAGGGCCGCCTGCGCGGCCAGTCCGGTGGGCGCCCCCGCGAACAGGGTCAGCCCACCGGCCATGGCGCCGGCGACGGCTCCGATGGACGCCCCTGGCAGGGCGAGCTCGAAACTGTGCCGTCGCTCCATCAGCCCACGACCACGCCGTAGGCGAAGAGGCTGTAGAACAGCATGCCGAGGTAGAACACCGCGCCGAAGCCGATGATCACGTTCGACCACCACCGGGGCCTGATCGGCTTGGGCAGCATGCGGTTGTTGACCAGCAGCAGCGTCACGCAGTACGCCCCCATCGCGAACGTCGACAGGAACGCCAGCGTGTCCAGGATCCCGCTCGGCCCGTCGGCGGGGCCGAAGAGCAGGATCAGGATCCCGAAGAGGATCACTCCCCACAGGAAGATCGCGTACAGCTTGGACATGCCGAGCTTCTTCGCGCCGGGGATGAAGTGGAAGGTCATGTCCGCCTGGCCGCGCGAGAACGAGTCGAACAGGCCGAGCGTCGCGTTCAGGCCGATCAGCGCGATGAACCCGAGGAACACGACCCCGAGAACCGAGCTGCCCGCCGAGGAGACGGCGTTCGACATCGCGGTCAGCGCCACCTCCCGGTCGTCGCCCTGAATGACCTGCCGCACGCCCGGGTCGATCCGCACCGCCGCCTGCGCGATCACCGTGAAGGAGATCGTGACCAGCATGGTGATGCCCCAGAACAACAGCAGCGCGTCGAAGGTGACCCAGCGCCGCCAGCCCTTCCACTTCGCCATCTCGGCCGGGTCGGAGGTGTCGAACATGAACCCGCGGGCGGGCCGCTCCTCCTCCTCGCCGGCGTGCCGCAGCCCGCGGATCTGCGGCTGGTGCGCGCCCATGCCGGCCCCGGAGTCACGCAGGTGCAGCGTGTACCACATCTGCTGCATGCCGGAGGGCCCGGCGAACGCGCACGCCCCGACGATGACCGGGAACCAGGCCGCCGACATCGCCTGCGGCGGCAGGTAGCCGAAGGAGAACATGCCGGTGATCGTGGTGACCACGTCGCTCCAGGAGCCGACCATGGCCGCGACCACGGCCGTGCCGAGCACGAGCGCGCCGATGAGCAGCGACAGCACGTTCTCCAGGAGGTTGTAGATCACCTTGGCGAGGGTGAAGACCACGCCGACGAGGATCAGCCCCGCGATCGCGGTCACCATCCACGGTATGCCGGTGATCTCCTCGAACGCCGCCGCCCCCGCCGACAGGTGCCCCGGCCAGATGTAGACCGCGACGGCGACGACGAAGAAGAACCACATCAGCGGCTTGAACACCCGGGCCGCGCCGGAGAAGATGCTCTCCCCGGTGGCCATGGCGTAGCGCGCCATCTCCAGCATGACCACGGCCTGCAGGGTCACGCCGATCAGGAACAGCCACCTGATCTCCGGCCCGAACAGCAGCACCAGCCGGGGCCACATGTACGACTCGCCCATGCCGACGCCGAGCGCGACCAGGAAGACCGTCGGCCCGAGCAGGTGCACCGAGGGCGGCGCGTCGGGGAGCTTCCTGATGGGCATCGGCTCCAGCCGGCCCGCCTTCCATACTCGTTGATCCTCCACCGGCGGCGTGGCCGTCGCCGGTGGTGTGTTCGATGTGTCCACCTACGGACCTCCTGGGGGGTGTGTTGCCTTCCTCGTGCGCCCCGATCTAGCCCCCTCGCCTCGTCCTGCTCCGCCTGGCTCTAGCGCAGCAGTCCGGCGGCCCTCGCCCAGCGGTACTTGGCGCCGAGGACCGCGACGGGCTTCTCCGTCGTGTACGGGTACGCGACCACGCCGTGCTCGAACAGGTACTCGCTGGCCTCCTCAACCTCCGTGTCCCCGGCCAGGGACGCCACGACGGGCTTGACGTTGCCCTTCTCCCTCTCCTCCGCCACCACCCGCGCGACGAGCTCGGCGAAGACCATCGGCGGCGTCACGATCGTGTGCCAGTAGCCGAGGACGAGCGCGTGGACGCGGTCGTCGCCGAGGCCGAGGCGGATCGTGTTCTCGTAGGTCGCGGGCGGTTCGCCGCCGGTGATGTCGATGGGGTTGCCGGCCGCGCCGAACGGCGGGATGTAGGCGCGGAAGGCGGCGTCGAGGTCGGGCGGGATCTCCATGAGCGTCAGCCCGGCGTCCACGCAGGCGTCGGAGAGCAGCACGCCGGAGCCGCCCGCCCCGGTGATGATGACGACGTTCTCGCCTTGGGGCGCGGGCATGAGGGGCAGCGCGCGGGCGTACTCCAGCATGTCGTTGAGCCCGGGGGCGCGGACCACGCCGGCCTGGCGGAGGATGTCGTCGTAGACCTTGTCGTCGCCGGCCAGCGCGCCGGTGTGCGAGCCCGCGGCCCGCGCGCCCATCGCGGTGCGCCCGGCCTTGAGCACGATGACCGGCTTCTGCCGGACCACGCGGCGGGCCGCGTCGACGAAGCCGCGCCCGTCCTTGAGGTCCTCCAGGTGCATGGCCACGGCCTTGGTGTTGTCGTCCTGCTCGAAGAAGGTGAGCAGGTCGTCCTCGTCCACGTCGGCCTTGTTGCCGACGCCGACGATGGCGGACACGCCCATCCTGGTCGTACGGCTGAAGCCCAGGATGGCCATCCCGATGCCGCCGCTCTGCGAGGTCAGCGCGACGCTGCCGCGCACGTCGTAGGGGGTGCAGAAGGTCGCGCAGAGGTTCTCGGGCGTGTAGTAGTAGCCGTAGATGTTGGGGCCGAGCATGCGCACGCCGTGCCGCCTGGCGATCTCGACGATCTCCTGCTGCCCCTCGACGTTGCCGGTCTCGGCGAACCCGGACGGGATCATCACCGCCCCGGCCACGCCCTTCTCCCCCACCTCCTCCAGCGCGGCGGCGACGAACTTGGCGGGGATGGCGAAGACCGCCACGTCCACCTCGCCGGGCACGTCGGCGACGCTCTTGTACGCCGGCAGCCCCATGATCTCGTCGGCCTTCGGGTTGATCGGCAGGATCCGGCCCCGGTAGCCGCCGTCGATGAGGTTGCGCATGACCGAGTTGCCGATCTTGCCGGTCTCGGCGGAGGCGCCGATGACGGCGACGGAACGCGGCCGGAAGATCCGCGTCATCTGCCGCAGGATCTCTTCCCTGGGCAGCCGGGTGACCTCCTCCGGCCGGTCGCCGACGATGATCCGCACGTCGGCGGCCACGGCTCCCCTGGCGTCGGCGAAGACCGGGTTGAGGTCCACCTCGACGATCTCGGGATGGTCGGTGACCAGCCGGCCGACGCGCTCGATCAGCGCGGCCAGCGCCGCCCGGTCCACGGGCTCGGCCCCGCGCGCGCCGCGCAGCACCTCGGCCGCCCGGATGTCGTCGAGCATCGCGAGCGCGTCGTCGCCCGAGACCGGGGCGAGCCGGAAGGTCACGTCCTTCAGCACCTCGACCAGGACGCCGCCGAGCCCGAACGCGACGACCTTGCCGAACGTCGGGTCGGTGACCGCGCCCACGATCACCTCCAGGCCGCCGCCGACGAGCTGCTGCACCTGGACGCCGTCGATCCTGGCGTCAGGGGCGTGCGCGCGGGCGTTGGCGAGGATGGTGTCGTAGCCCTGGCGTACCTCCTCGGGGGTCCGCAGGCCGACCAGCACGCCGCCCGCGTCCGTCTTGTGCAGGATGTCCGGTGAGACGATCTTCAGGACGACCGGGAGCCCGATCTTCCCCGCGAGCTCCGCCGCCTCCTCCGCCGAGCCGGCCAGCCCCTCGCCGGGGGTGGCGATGCCGTACGCCTCGCACAGCAGCCGGCCCTCGGGAGCGGTCAGCGCGGCGCGCCCCTCGGCGCGGGCCCGCTCGATGACGTGCCTGGGATCCATTCAGATGACTCCGTTCGCCTTGAGCTCGGCCAGCTCCTCGGTGCCGACGCCGAGCCGGCCGTAGATCTCCTCGTTGTGCTCGCCGAGCAGGGGCGGGGTGCGGACCTCCACCGGCGAGTCGGACAGCTGCAACGGGCTGGCGACGGTGACGAAGTCGCCGCGCTCGGGGTGCGGGACCGTGACGACGATGCCCTCCTCGCGCAGGCTCTCGTCCTCCACCAGCTCCCGGGTGGACAGGATCGGCCCGCACGGGATGTTCGCGGCGTTGAGCCGGTCCAGGACCGTCCACTTGTCGTGGCGGATCGTCCACTCCTCGATGAGCTGGAACATCTTGTCCAGCTTGGACAGGCGGGCCTCCGGCGTCGCCCACTCGGGGTCGTCGGCCAGCTCGGGCCGGCCGATGATGCCCGAGAGCGGCTGCCAGCCCACCGGCTGGACGATCACGTAGATGTAGTCGTTCGGGCCGCCGGGCGCGCAGCGCACCGCCCAGCCCGGCTGGCCGCCGCCGCTCGCGTTGCCCGAGCGCGGCACCTCGTCGCCGAACGTCCTGTTGGGGTACTCACGCAGCGGGCCGTGCGCGAGGCGCTGCTGGTCGCGGAGCTTGACGCGGCACAGGTTCAGCACGGCGTGCTGCATGGCCACCTGCACGCGCTGCCCGCGCCCGGTCCGCTCGCGCTGGTAGAGGGCGGCCAGGATGCCGGACACCGCGTGGATGCCGGTGCCCGAGTCGCCGATCTGGGCGCCGGTCGCGAGTGGCGGGCCGTCCTCGAAGCCGGTGGTGCTCATCGAGCCGCCCATCGCCTGGGCGATCACCTCGTACGCCTTGAACTTCGCGTACCGGCCGGCGCCGAAGCCCTTGATCGAGGCGTAGATCAGGCGCGGGTTGAGCTCCTGGAGCCGCTCCCACGGGAAGCCCATGCGGTCCACCGCGCCCGGCCCGAAGTTCTCCACCAGGACGTCGGCGTCCTTCACCAGCTCGGTGAAGAGCTGCTTGCCGCGCTCGCTCTTCATGTTGAGCGTGATGCTGCGCTTGTTGCAGTTGAGCATCGTGAAGTAGAGGCTGTCGACGCCGGGCACGTCGCGCAGTTGCTGCCGGGTGATGTCGCCGGTGGGGGCCTCCAGCTTGACCACGTCCGCGCCGAGCCAGGCGAGCAGCTGGGTGCACGACGGGCCGGACTGCACGTGCGTCATGTCGAGGATGCGGACGCCTTCGAGAGCCTTCATCGTCTGACCGCCCTTCGCGGGTGCGCCGTCACTTGTGCGCCGTCACTTGTACATGGTCTGGTTCATGGTTCCGGGGGCGTAGACCTCCGGATCGACCCAGACGTTGATGAGGGCGGGCTTGCCGGACTCGCGCGCCCGCTCCAGCGCGGGGCGGATCTCGGCCGGGTCGCGCACCTCCTCGCCGTGGCCGCCGAGGAGCTTGGCGAAGTCGCCGTAACGGATGTCGCCGAGGGTGTTGCCGACGCGGGCGCGGTCCTCGCCGTACTTCGCGGCCTGGCCGTACCTGATCTGGTTCATCGAGGAGTTGTTGCCGACGATCCCGATGAACGGCAGGTCGAAGCGGACCATCGTCTCGAAGTCCCAGCCGGTGAGGCTGAAGGCGCCGTCGCCGAACAGGCACAGCACCTCCTTGTCCGGCCGGGCCTTCTTGGCCGCCATCGCGAAGGCCATGCCGACGCCGAGCGTGCCGAGCGGGCCCGGGTCCATCCAGTGGCCGGGCGACTTGGGCTGCACGACCTGGCCGGAGAAGGTCACGATGTCGCCGCCGTCGCCGATGTAGATGGTGTCCTCGGTGAGGAACTCGTTGATCTCGTGGACCAGCCGGTACGGGTCGATCGGCCGGGCGTCGGAGTGCTGGCGGGGCAGGCGCTTCTCGTAGGCCGCGGTCTCGACCGCGCGCAGCTCGTCCATCCACGCCTTGCGCTTGGCGGCGGCGTCGCCGATCCGCCCGCTCGCGGCCTGCGCCGCCGCCGACAGCACGAGACCGGCGTCGCCGACGATGCCGAGGTCGATGTCGCGGTTCTTGCCCACCGTGCGGTAGTCGAGGTCGATCTGGACGACGGTCGCCGACGGGGACAGCCGCTTGCCGTAGCCCATCCGGAAGTCGAACGGGGTGCCGACGATGATGATGAGGTCGGCCTCGGTGAAGGCGTAGCGGCGGCTGAGCTGGAAGTGGTGGGGGTCGCCGGGCGGCAGGGTGCCGCGGCCGGAGCCGTTCATGTAGGCCGGCACGTTGAGCGCCCGGACGAAGTCGATGGCCGCGTCGGTGGCCCGGCAGGTCCAGACCTGGCTGCCGAGCAGGATGCACGGCTTCTCGGCGTGGGCCAGCAGGTCGGCCAGCCGCTCGACGGCCTCCGGGTCGCCCTGCTGGCGGGTGGAGGCCCGGTAGTGGCCCGCCTTCGGGATGCGGGCCCTGTCCAGGGGCACCTTCGCGTCCAGCACGTCACGCGGGATCTCCAGGAACGACGGCCCCGGAGCGCCGTGGTAGCACTCGCGGAAGGCCATCGACACGAGGTCGGCCACCCGTTCGGTGCTCGGCACCGTGGCGGCGAACTTCGTGATCGGGGCCATCATGTCCACGTGCGGCAGGTCCTGCAGTGAGCCCATCTTGTGCTGGCTCAGCGCGCCCTGGCCGCCGATGAGCAGCATCGGGCTCTCCGCCCTGAAGGCGTTGGCCACACCGGTCACCGCGTCGGTCGTGCCGGGGCCGGCGGTGACGACCGCGCAGCCGGGCCGGCCGGTGATGCGGGAGTGCCCGTCGGCGGCGTGTGCGGCGACCTGCTCGTGGCGTACGTCGATGACCTCGATGCCCTCATCGACGCAGCCGTCGTAGATGTCGATGATGTGGCCGCCGCAGAGCGTGTAGATCACGTCCACGCCCTCGGCCTTGAGCGCCTTGGCCACGAGATGACCGCCAGAGATCGTTTCCGACATTCCCTGCCACCCTTCGGAGAGCGCTGTCTTCCGCATACTGCATACCGTATGAAGGCAATGGTTACTCTCTCCCGATCGGCCTGTCCAGCCCCTCAGGGCAACTCGATCAGCTCCACCGGTTCGCCGTCCCAGCCCGGAGAGACCACCGCCAGGGCGTCCGCCAGGGCGGCACCCCAGAGGGATCCCGGCCGGTCATGGCCCACCGGAGCCACGCCTTCCGGCGTGCGGCGGACCGGCACGAGGCGGGTGTCGCGGGGGTGCGCGCGCACGTGGCCGCCCAGCGTGCCGGTCTCGCGGGTGACGGGCGTCCCGGTCAGCCCGCGCAGGGCGGGGACGAGCAGCGTGAGTGCCGCGCCGAGGGCGGCGAACGGGTTGCCGGGCAACCCGGCCACGAGCGGGCCGTGCGGCAGCCGCGCCAGCGCCTGCGGATGGCCCGGCCGGACCGCGACCCCGTCCACGAGCACGTCGGCGCCGAGGGCGGCGAGCACGCCTCGCAGATGGTCGGCGGGGCCCTTCGACGAGGCGCCGCACACCACCACGACGTCCGCTCCCCTTCCCGACAGGGCGGCGTGGAGGGCGGACGGGCCGTCCGGGAGGTGGACGGTGTCGGTGACCCGGCCGCCCGCCCACTCGACCAGGCCGGGCAGGAACGGTCCGATGGCGTCGCGGACGCGGCCCGGGCCGGGACGCCCCTTGTGCACCACCTCGTCCCCGGTGATCAGCACCAGGACACCGGGGCGGGGCCGTACGAGGAGGTCGTCGTGCCCGAGCGCGGCGGCCAGCCCGAGCGCGACCGGCGTCACCGGCGCGCCCGCCTCCAGCACCACGGCCCCCTCGGGGATGTCCTCGCCGCGCCGCCGGATGTGCCGGCCGGGCTCCACGGCCCCGTCCACGGTCCCGGCGCCCGCCACGGCGCGCTCGTACGGCACCACCGCCACCGCCCCCGCCGGCACCGGCGCCCCGGTGGCGATCTCCACGGCCTCCCCCGCCGCCAGCGGGCCGGCATGGGCCCGGCCCCCCGCGAGCACCCGCCCGACGAGCCGCCAGGGCCCGTCACCGGCCACGGCGTAGCCGTCCATCGCGGAGACGTCCACGCCGGGCACCGCCACCAGGGCCCGCAGCGGCCCGGCCAGCCGGCATCCGAGCGCCTCGGCCGCCGGCACCGGCACGGCTCCGAGCGGCTTCACGCTCCCGGCCGCGACACCTCGCGCGGCCTCCCATGACATCGCGTCCACCACTGGATCATGCCGCACAACCGTCATCCGCAAGCTCCTTGACCCGCGTTTTTCCATACTGTATACCGAATGCAAATCCGACGCGAGAACGGAGCGCGCAGCATGAAGGTCGCTGTTCTTGGCGCCGGCGCCATCGGCGCGTACGTGGGAGCCGCCCTCCACCGGGCGGGAGCCGAGGTGCACCTGATCGCCCGCGGCGAGCACCTCCAGGCCATCCGCCGCGCCGGTGTGCGGGTGCTGTCCCCCCGGGGCGACTTCACCGCCCACCCCCACGCCACCGACGACCCCACGGAGGTCGGGCCGGTGGACCACGTCTTCCTGGGCCTCAAGGCGAACAGCTACGCCGCGGCGGGCCCCATGATCGCGCCACTCCTGCACGCGTCCACGAGCATCATCGCCGCGCAGAACGGCATCCCCTGGTGGTACTTCCACCGGCTCAAGGGCCCCTACGAGGGCTACCGCATCGAGAGCGTCGACCCCGGCGGCGCGGTCACGGCCGCGCTGCCCCTGCACCGGGCCGTCGGCTGCGTCGTGTACGCGGCCACCGAGATCGAGAGCCCCGGCGTCATCCGCCACCTGGAGGGCACCCGGTTCTCCATCGGCGAGCCGAGCGGGCTGCTCACCGACCGGTGCCGGACCTTCAGCGAGGCCGCCGTCGAGGGCGGGCTGAAATGCCCCGTCGAGCGCGACCTGCGCCGCGACGTGTGGATCAAGCTCATGGGCAACATCGCCTTCAACCCGATCAGCGCGCTCGCCCGCGCCACGATGGCCGGCATCTGCCGCCACGACGGGGCGCGCGAGCTGGTCGTGGCCATGATGCGGGAGACGGTGGAGGTGGCGGGGCGGGTCGGCTGCGACCCCGGCGTCTCCATCGAGCGCCGGCTGCGGGGCGCGGAGAAGGCCGGCGAGCACAAGACCTCCACGCTCCAGGACCTGGAGAAGGGCAAGCCGCTGGAGCTGGACGTGCTCCTCGCGGCGGTGGTCGAGCTGGCCGACCTGACCGGCGCGGACGTCCCGACGCTGCGGGCGATCCACGCCGTGAGCGACCTGCTGAACGCGAACCTTGTCCGCGCGGTGTAGCTCCGAATACCGTAGCCTGTATACAGAATGGAGGGATCATGAGCTATGACCGCCTGACCCGTCCACTGGTGCGCGAGAACGGCGTGCTGCGCGAGGCGACCTGGGAGGAAGCGCTGGACCGCGCGGCCGAGGGCTTCCGCCGCAACGTCGCCGAGCACGGCCCCGACTGCTTCGCGATGTTGTCGTGCGCCCGCTCCACCAACGAGATGAACTACGTCGGGCAGAAGTTCACCCGCGTGGTCATCGGCACCAACAACGTGGACTCCTGCAACCGCACCTGCCACGCCCCCAGCGTGGCGGGGCTCTCCGCCGTGTTCGGCAGCGGCGGCGGCACCTCCTCCTACCAGGAGGTCGAGGACACCGACGTGATCGTCATGTGGGGGTCGGCGGCCCGCAACGCCCATCCGATCTTCTTCCAGCACGTGCTGAAGGGCATCAGGAACGGCGCCAGGATGTTCGCCGTGGACCCGCGCCGCACCGGCACGGCCCAGTGGGCCGACCTGTGGCTCGGGCTCAACGTGGGCACCGACATCCCGCTCGCCCACGCCGTCGCCCGCGAGATCATCCACGCCGGGCTGCACAACGAGGCGTTCATCGAGCGGGCCACCGTGGGCTTCGCCGAGTTCAAGGAGTGCGTCGAGCCCTGGACGCTCACGACCGCCGAGCAGGTCACCGGCGTGCCGGCCGCGGCGATCAGGGAGCTGGCGCACGCGTACGCCCGCGCCGACCGCGCCCAGCTCTGCTGGACGCTCGGCATCACCGAGCACCACAACGCCACCGACAACGTCCGGGCCCTCATCAACCTGGCCCTGCTGACCGGCCACGTCGGCCGCTACGGCTCCGGCCTGTCGCCGCTGCGCGGCCAGAACAACGTGCAGGGCGGCGGCGACATGGGCGCGATCCCCAACCGGCTGCCCGGCTTCCAGGACATCCTCGACCCGGACCTGCGGGCCCGCTTCGAGAGCGCGTGGGGCGCCCCCATCCAGCCCCGCTACGGGCTCAACCTCACCCAGATGCTGGAGGCCATGGCCGAGGGCGAGGTCACCACCTGCTACCTCATCGGCGAGAACCCTGTGCAGTCCGAGGCCGACTCCCTCGCCTGCGCCAAGCGCCTGGCCATGCTCGACCACCTGGTGGTCCAGGACATCTTCCTCACCAAGACCGCCCAGATGGCCGACGTCGTGCTGCCGGCCAGCGCCGCCTGGTGCGAGGCCGAGGGCACGTTCACCAACAGCGAGCGGCGGGTGCAACGGGTCCGCAAGGCGCTCGAACCGCCGGGCGAGGCCCGCGACGACATCTGGATCCTCTGCGAGCTGGCCCGCCGGCTCGGCCACGACTGGGCCTACGACGGCGCCGAGGAGGTCTGGAACGAGCTGCGCTCCCTGTCGCCGCAGCACCGCGGCATGAGCTACCAGCGGCTGACCGAGCTGCAGGGCATCCAGTGGCCGTGCCCGTCGGAGGACGCGCTGGAGCCGCCGTACCTGCACGGGCGGCTCTGGGAGAGCGACCCGGAGCGGCGGGGCGCGCCGGCGCCGTTCGCGGTGCTGGAGCACTCGCCGCCGGTGGACCTGCTGGACGAGGAGTATCCGCTGCGGCTGACCACCGGCCGCCGCCTCGACTCCTACAACACCGGCGTGCAGTCGTCCGGGTTCGCCTCGCCGCTGCGCCGGGGCGAGACCGTCGAGCTGTGCCCCGAGGACGCCGAACGGCTCGGCGTCGCGGCCGGCGAGGACGTACGGATCACCTCGCGGCGCGGCTCGGTCGTCGCGCCCGTCTTCATCGACCCGGCGCTGCGGCCCGGCCTGGTGTTCATGACCTTCCACTTCCCCGACGACGTGGACGTCAACTCGCTGACCATCGAGGCCACCTGCCCGATCGCGGGCACGGCCGAGTTCAAGGCGGCCGCGGTCCGCGTCGAGAAGCTCGTCAAGGCCGGGTGAGGCATGGACATCCGATTCCGCGACGCAGAACCGTCCGACGAGGAGCGCGCGGCCGTCGACGCCGTGCTCGGCCCGCCCGCCACCGGCTGGGAGGGCGGCGCCAGGTCCGCGGCCGACCTGCGCTTCGCCGCCCGCGCCGAGCCTCGGCGCGACCTGCTGCTGCCCGCCCTGCACGCGGTCAACGACCGGGTGGGCTGGATCAGCGAGGGCGCGCTCGACTACGTCTGCCGGCGGCTGACCGTGCCGCCCGCGGAGGCGTACGGGGTGGCGACGTTCTACTCGCTGTTCTCGCTGCGGCCGCGCCCGGCGCGGGTGCTGCACGTGTGCACCGACCTGGCCTGCCAGGCGAAGGGCGGCCGGCGGCTGCGCGAGCAGGTCGAGGAGCGGCTCGGCCCGCCCGGCGAGACCTGGCAGGAGAGCCCCTGCCTCGGCCTGTGCGAACGGGCCCCGGCCGCGCTCGCCCTGGAGGCGGGGACCACGCCGCGCGCCGAGGTGTACGCCCCGGCCGACGCCGACGCCATGGCGAGGACCCCCGCCGACGCGGTCGCCGGCTCCCCCAGCCCCAACGGCAGCGGGCCGCGCCTCGACGTGGCCGGCGACGCCCCCGCCGTGGCCGCCGTGCCGCAGGCCGGCCAGGACGGTCTCATCCTGCTGCGGCGGGCCGGCCTGGCCGACCCCGCGAGCCTCGACGACTACCGCGCCACCGGCGGCTACACGGCGCTCCGCCGCGCCTTCGAGCTCGGCCCCGCCGGGGTGATCCGCGAGGTGCTGGAGTCGGGGCTGGTCGGCAGGGGCGGCGCGGCCTTCCCGACCGGCCGCAAGTGGGACGCCGCCGCCCGCCAGCCCGACCACCCCCACTACCTGGTCTGCAACGCCGACGAGAGCGAGCCGGGCACGTTCAAGGACCGGGTGGTCATGGAGAACGACCCGTACGCGCTGGTCGAGGCCATGACCGTGGCGGCGTGGGCGACCGGCTGCGCCCGGGGCTACCTCTACGTCAGAGGCGAGTACCCGAGGGCGGCCGCCCGCCTGGCGCACGCCATCGCCACCGCCCGCGCCCGCGGCCTGCTCGGCCCCGACATCCTCGGCAAGGGCTTCTCCTTCGACATCGAGCTGCGCCGGGGCGCGGGCGCGTACATCTGCGGCGAGGAGACCGCGATCTTCAACTCCATCGAGGGGCACCGCGGCGAGCCGCGCAGCAAGCCGCCGTTCCCCGTGGAGAAGGGCCTGTTCGGCAAGCCGACCGTGGTCAACAACGTCGAGACGCTGGTCAACGTGCTGCCGATCCTGGAGCGCGGGGCGCGGGCGTACGCGGCGGCCGAGCCCAAGCTGTTCTGCGTCTCCGGCGCGGTGGAACGGCCCGGCGTGTACGAGCTGACGTTCGGCGCGACCCTGCGCGAGCTGCTGGAGCTGGCCGGGACCACCGGCACCACCCGCGCGGTGCTGCTCGGCGGGGCCGCCGGGGCGTTCGTCACAGACCTGGACATCCCGCTCACCTTCGAGGGCACCAGGAACGCGGGCGCCACGCTCGGCTCCGGCGTGGTCCTCGTCATCGACGACACCGTGGACCTCAAACAGCTGCTCCTCCGGATCGCCGAGTTCTTCCGCGACGAGTCCTGCGGCCAGTGCGTGCCCTGCCGGGTGGGCACCGTACGCCAGGAGGAGGCCCTGCACCGGCTGTCGCGGCGGGTCTCGCACGACGACCTGGTGCTGCTGCGCGACGTGGGGCGGACCATGCGCGACGCCTCGATCTGCGGCCTCGGGCAGACCGCGTGGAACGCCGTCGAATCGGCCATCGACCGCCTGGGAGTGTTCGAATGATCCCGCTGCAGCCGCCCCGGCGGCTCATCGACGTACAGATCGACGACGAGACCGTACGCGTGCCGGAGGGCGCCACCATCCTCGACGCCTGCCGGGCGGCGGGCAAGGACGTGCCCACCCTCTGCCACGGCGACACCCTCACCCCGAAGAACGCCTGCCGGGTGTGCGTGGTGGAGGTCGAGGGCGCCCGTACCCTCGCCCCCGCCTGCTCGCGCAAGGCCGAGCCGGGCATGAAGGTCGGCACCGGGACCGAGCGCGCCCGGCACAGCCGCAAGGTGGTGCTGGAGCTGCTCGGCTCCTCCGTGGACATGTCCACGACGCCGCGCGCCGCCGAGTGGAACGCCGAGTACGGCGCCGACCCCGCCAGGTTCGGCGCGGACGCGGCCACCGTCGAGCAGCCCGCCAAGGTGGACAACGACCTCTACGTCCGCGACTACAGCAAGTGCATCCTCTGCTACAAGTGCGTGGACGCCTGCGGCGAGCAGTGGCAGAACACCTTCGCCATCGGCGTCGCCGGCCGGGGCTTCGACGCGACGATCTCCACCGAGTTCGACGCCCCGCTCACCGACTCGGCCTGCGTCTACTGCGGCAACTGCGTCGAGGTCTGCCCGACGGGCGCGCTGTCGTTCAAGACCGAGTTCGACATGCGGGCTGAGGGCACCTGGGACGAGTCACGGCAGAGCGAGACCACCACCATCTGCAGCTACTGCGGCGTCGGCTGCAACCTCACCCTGCACGTCCAGGACAACAAGATCGTCAAGGTGACGTCGCCGCACGACAACCCCGTCACGAAGGGCAACCTCTGCGTGAAGGGCCGCTTCGGGTACGGCTATGTCTAGGGTCCCCGCCCATGTCTAGGGTCACCGTCAAGCGGCGGATCGTCCGCGTCAAGGACCGGGCCAGGCTGCCGGCCGTCGACTCGCTCGCCGCCGAGGAGCCGCTGGAGATCCGGCTCGACGGCACCCCGCTGACCGTCACCATGCGCACGCCCGGCGACGACTTCGACCTCGCCGCCGGCTTCCTCGTCAGCGAGGGGGCCGTCGGCGCGCCCGGCGAGATCGCCACCATCCGCTACTGCGCGGGCGCCACCGTGGACGGCGGCAACACCTACAACGTGCTCGACGTACGGCTCGCCCCCGGCGTGCCCGCGCCCGAGCCGCGCAACTTCTACACCACCTCCTCCTGCGGCGTGTGCGGCAAGGCGTCACTGGAGGCGGTGCGCACCGTCGCCCGCTGGAGCGCCGCCGACGACCCCGTCACGCTGCGGCCCGCCACGGTGACGAGCCTGCCCGACCGGCTGCGGGCCGCCCAGCGCGTCTTCGACCGGACCGGCGGCCTGCACGCCGCCGGCCTGTTCACCGCCGACGGCGACCCCCTGTGCGTGCGCGAGGACGTCGGCCGGCACAACGCGGTCGACAAGCTCCTCGGCTGGGCACTGCGCGAAGGACGGCTGCCGCTGCGCGGCTGCGTGCTCATGGTGTCCGGGCGGGCGTCGTTCGAGCTGGTGCAGAAGGCGGTGATGGGCGGGGTGCCGGTGCTCGCCGCCGTCTCGGCGCCGTCGTCGCTGGCCGTCGAACTCGCCGCCGAGGAGGGGCTGACGCTGATCGGGTTCCTGCGCGGAAACTCGATGAACGTCTACACGGGTGAAGGGCGTGTCTAATGGCCCGCGCTCCGCGCGGGCGGCTCGGTCGCTCAGATCCGTCGCCTTCCCTTGTCGCTACGGTCGCTTCGCTCCCTGCGCTCCTCAGTCCAGGCGACGGCGCTCCCTCGCAAACCCCTGGCGCGCAGCGCCACCAATCCCGTACGCGCGCAGCGCCCCTCAATCCCATACGCGCAGCGCCCCTCAATCCCCTGTGCGCAGCGCCACCGATCCCGTGCGCGCGGCGCGCCCCAATCCTCTACGCGCCTTCGTAGCTGCGTCCGGGGGACAGATTTTGACAACCGTTTTCATTTTGGCGCATACTGACTCCCATGATGTCAGGATTTTCCCGGCTGGGTGCGCTCGGTCTGTTGACCGCCGGCGCCCTGCTCAGCGCCACGGCCTGCGGCGGCGGTTCCGGTGTGTCCGAGGTCGGCGCGACCTCCGACGGCAAGCCCGAAGTGGTCGCCGCCTTCTATCCGTTGCAATGGCTGACCGAGCAGGTCGGGGGATCCGACGTCCAGGTGACCGGCCTCACCGCCCCAGGCGTCGAGCCGCACGACCTGGAGCTGGGCATCCAGCAGGTCACCGACCTCCAGAACGCCGCGCTCACCGTCTACGTCAAGGGCGTCCAGCCGGCCGTGGACGACGCCGTCGACCAGGAGAAGAGCTTCGACGCCGCCACCGCCGTCACCACGATCCCCGCCGGCGAAGGCCACGAGCACGAGCACGAGGGCGAGGAGGAGCACGGCCACGACGAGGTGGGCTACGACCCGCACCTCTGGCTCGACCCGTCCCGCATGGCCACCGTCGCCGGCAAGCTCGGCGAGCGCCTGGCCGCCGCCGACGCCGCGCACGCCCAGGCGTACCGGGATCGCGCCGCGAAGACGGCCGCCGCCCTGACCACGCTCGACCAGGAGTTCACCAAGGGCCTGACCACCTGCCGGTCCAGGACGATGGTGACGGCGCACGAGGCGTTCGGCTATCTGGCCGACCGCTACAAGCTGAAGCAGGTGGGCATCACCCTCGACCCCGAGACCGAGCCGTCCCCCGCGCGCCTGTCGGAGGTGGCCAAGCTCGCCAGGGCCGAGGGCGTGACCACGATCTTCACCGAGGCCCTGGTGAGCCCGAAGGTGGCCGAGGTGCTGGCGAACGAGGTCGGCGCGAAGACCGCCGTGCTCGACCCGCTGGAGAGCAAGCCCTCCGGTGACTACGTCTCCGCCATGCGCGATAACCTCAAGACTCTTCAAACAGCACTGGGGTGTACGGCATGAGCGAGACGGCCTTCGCGATGACCGGCGGCCGGGTCGCCTACGACGGCAAGCCGATCCTCCGGGGGATCGACCTGACCGTTCACACAGGCGAGGTCGTCGCACTCCTGGGGGCCAACGGCTCGGGCAAGTCGACGCTGGTACGCGCCCTGCTCGGGCTCACGCCGCTCTCGGGCGGCAGCACGCTGATCTACGGCCGGCCACCTTCGCGCTTCCGCGACTGGTGGCGCATCGGCTACGTCCCGCAGCGCCTCCAGGTCGGCGGCGGCGTGCCCGCCACCGTGCGCGAGGTCGTCGCCTCGGGCCGCATCGCCCGCCAGCGCCGCCTGCGCCGCACCAGCGCGGCCGACCGGGCGGCGGTGGCCGCGGCGCTGGAGGCCGTCCGCCTGACCGACCGCGCGGGCGACCCCGTCCAGTCGCTGTCGGGCGGCCAGCAGCAGCGGGTGCTCATCGCCCGCGCGCTGGCGGGTGAGCCGGACACGTACGTGATGGACGAGCCCACCGCGGGCGTCGACGCCGGGACGCAGCACCTGCTCGCCGACACGCTGGCCGGGCTGGTGCTCGGCGGCAAGACCGTGGTGCTGGTCGCGCACGAGTTGGGCCCGCTGGAGCCGGTCATCACGCGCGGCGTCGTCATCGGCGGCGGCCGCATCGCGCACGACGGGCCGCCGCCGCGTCCCGAGGGCGAGTGCGCGCGGCCGGGGCACGAGCACCAGCATCCGCACGCCGCCGAGCCGGTGGCCGGGCCGCTGACCGGGTGGCAGGGGGAACCAAGGTGATCTTCGAACTGCTGGGCGAGCAGCTCTTCCAGCTCGCGCTCGTCGCGGCGCTGCTGGTGGGGCTGTGCGCGCCCGCCGTCGGCACGTTCATCGTGCAGCGGCGGCTCGCGCTGCTCGGTGACGGCATCGGGCACGTGGCGCTGACCGGCGTGGCGCTCGGCTTCCTGACCGGCACGGCGCCGGTGCTGACCGCCGTGCTCGTCTCCGTCGTCGGTGCGGTGGCCATCGAGCTCGTACGCGCGCGCGGACGCACCAGCGGCGACGTGGCGCTGGCGCTGCTGTTCTACGGCGGCATCGCGGGCGGCGTCATGCTCATGGCCGTCGCGCCCGGCGGCAGCAACGCCAAGCTCAACTCCTACCTGTTCGGCGCCATCGCGAGCGTCACCCCGGCCGACATCTGGGTCATCGCCGCGCTGGCCGTGGCCGTGATCGGCGTGGTCGTGATCTTCGGCAGGGAGCTGTTCGTGCTCTGCCAGGACGAGGAGATGGCCCGCGCGAGCGGCCTGCCGGTGCGCTTCCTCAGCCTGCTGATCGCGGTCACGGCCGCGCTGACCGTCGTCATCGCCATGCGGGTGGTCGGGCTGCTGCTGGTCAGCGCGCTGATGGTGATCCCGGTGGCGACGAGTCAGCAGCTCACGCGCGGTTTCCGCGCCACGATGGCGACGGCGATGGTGTTCGGGGTGCTGGCCTCGGTGGGCGGGCTGCTCGCCTCCACCGTGTCCCCGAAGGTGCCGCCGGGCGCCTCGATCGTGCTCATCGCTCTCGCCGGCTTCGTCCTGGCCCTCGCTGTCGGTAAATTCGTACGCCGAGGCCGGAGCGACGAGGAGTCCAGAGTGGGTCCAACAATGCGCGTCGAGGAGGTCGCATGACGACAAGACGCGACGCCGTGCACGACACCCTTCGTCAGAGCGAGGGGTTCCGCAGCGCGCAGGACGTCTACGCGGAGATGCGCCTGCACGGCGCCAAGATCGGCCTGACCACCGTCTACCGTGCGCTGCAGGCGCTGGCCGACAACGGTCAGGTCGACGTGCTGCGCACCGACGACGGCGAGTCCGTCTACCGGGCCTGCGCCAGCGAGGTCCATCACCACCACCTCGTCTGCCGCAAGTGCGGGCGCACGGTCGAGGTGGCCGGTCCCGCGGTCGAGCGCTGGGCCGAGGCCGTGGGCAGCGAGCACGGCTTCACCGAGATCACTCACACGGTGGAGGTGTTCGGCACCTGCGCGTCCTGTTCGCCGTCCGCGCCGCCCGCCGGCTGAGCGCCGCGGCGCGAGCCCCACAGCACGCCGAGCACGATCACCGCGCATCCGGCGAGCTGCCAGGGCGAGGGCCGCTCGCCGAGCGCCACCGCCGACAGCGCCACGGTCGTCAGGGGCTGCACGAGCAGCAGCAGCGCGGTGAGCGCGGCCGGTTGCCGCGGCAGCGTGAACGTGATGAGCGACCACCCCAGCACCTGCGGCCCGAGCGCGAGCAGCAGCAGCCAGCCGTGCGCGGGCCAGCTCGGGGCGAGGTCCGCGCCGCCGAAGGCGGGGCTGAGCGCGGCGATCGCCACCGTGGCCACGACGGTGGCGTGCGCGAGCGGCCCGGCCGCACGGTCCGAGCCGCCCTTCATGAGCAGCAGGAACGCCGCGTACGACACCGATGTGGCCACCCCGGCGAGCACCCCCATGACGGGGTCGTCGCCGTACGCCGCGCTGTCGAACACCCCGGAGATCAGCACCACGCCGCCGAACACCACCGGCGTCGCCACCACGAGCCGCCTCGACGGCCGCTCCCCGAACACCGCCCAGGCCGCGAACGCCACCAGGAACACCTGCAGGTTGCCCAGCACGGTCGCGAGTCCCGCGCCGACGTACGCGATGGCGTGGTGCCAGAACAGCAGGTCGAACGCGAACGTCAGGCCCGCCGCCCAGGCGAGCAGCACCGCCCGGCGCGGCAGCGGGCCGTGCCTGCGCCGCTCCAGCCAGGCCAGCGCCAGCATGGGCGGGATCGCGTACGCGCAGCGGAACAACGCCGACGTCGCCGGCGACACCTCGGCCAGCCGGACCAGCGGCGCGGAGGTGGAGATGACGAGCGCGCCGACGATCGCGATGATCACGATACGACGGTGTGCCCCCATGAAAACCCCCGTGGCCGCAGTAAGAGATACAGTTCGACCACGCTAGGATCCGGCGCGGACAGGAGTCAACATGCCGTTTGGCCATGACATGGTGCATTCTCTGGCCACTGTCGTCGAACTGGTCAACACCTCACCGGCCACGGGCGGCGACGAGGGGCTGCCCGGCCTGGCCGAGCTCCAGGCGTTCGTGGAGTCCCGCGAGGTGAGCGGCATCGGCAAGCTGACGGCCCGCGACCTCGCCCAGGTCCGCGCGGTCCGGGAGGCCTTCCACCGCGTCTTCACCGCGCCCGACCAGCCGACCGCGGTCCACACGCTCAACTCCCTGCTCTCCTCCACCCGCATCACGCCGCGCCTGACCGAGCACGACGGCCACCCCCTGCACGTCCACTACTTCGCCGCCGACTCCAGCCTGGCCGAGCACCTGGCCGCCGACTGCGGGGTGGCGCTGGCGCTGCTGCTGGTGGAGGGCGAGGGCGAACGCCTGCGCACCTGCTCGGCCCCCGACTGCGACCACGTCTTCGTGGACGAGTCACGCAACCGGTCGCGCGTCTACTGCGACAGCCGTACGTGCGGCAACCGCATGCACGTGGCCGCCTACCGCGCCCGCCGCCGCGCCTGACCCCCTTCTGAAGCGCAGGGTCAGTGACCGGGAGCCGTCAGGCAGCCGCCGTCGTTGATGTAGCCGCCCACCTCCACCTTCGACTCACGCTCGTCGTAGAAGCCGGTCAGGCATCCTCCCCGCAGTTCGATGGCGAACACCACGGCGGAGCGAGCGCCCCCCGCCCTGATGATGACGTTCGTCCCCGGTGGAGCGACCGCCCGGACCGCCTTCGCGACGTGGACCTCGCCGTGCAGTTTCCGCTCGCGCAGGCCGGCGAATCTGTCCCGCAGAGCCTCGGCCACCGGCTCGGCCTCCGCAGCCACCTCCGGAGGAAGCGCGGCGCGCTGGCGGTACGCCCTGTTGCCGGCGTGCTTCTGCTCCCAGGAGGGCATCGTCACACAAGGGCTCGGCATCGGCGGCTCAGCGATCTCCGGACAAGGACGTAACGCCGATGGCGACGCCGACGGCCCCGCTCCTCGCATCCGCTCCTCACCGCAACCGCCCAGGACGGCCGACAGCAGGATGGCGACAAAGACGGTCAAGATTCTCATGCCTCAACGGTCGGGCACGACGATCCGGGACACAAGTCGCGTCGGCTCGCCGCCGTTGGGGCGGCGGGCGGATGGTGCCGGCGGTCGCCGCCGACGGGGAGGAGGCGCTGCGCGTGGCCGGGGAGTGCCGTCCGGACGTGGCGCTGGTGGACGCGAGAATGCCCGGGATGGACGGCGTCGAGCTCATGCACCGGGCGGGCCGCGGCGAGACGGTGCTCGCCCCGCCCGTCGCGGACGCCTGATGGCCGAGTCACGGCACCCCTGACCGCACCCGCCTCGCCCTTCATCTCAGGAACCCGGGCGACCGCGCTTGACTCCTTATCGTTCTTCGATACTATCGAGAAACAATAATATCGAGCAACGATATGGAGCTGTGCCGTGTCCCTCGACACATCCGCCTCCCTGAAGTGGACGGCGATCGTCGTCCGCCTCCTCCTGGCGCTGTTCGCCGCCACGCTGGCCTACGAGATCGGGCGTGCGGTCCTGACCGGCGGAGAGAACGCCTCCGGATCCCTCGGCGACCGGAGCCTGGTGTGCGTGGCCTCACCGGGCATCCTTCACGTGGAGGGAAATGTCACCGAAGACCCCCGACGCAGCAAGGCAGTGGCGGAGAGCAGCGGCGCCGACGACAACCCCTATCCCGTGGAGAAGGGAGTCGATTTCGCCCACGGACTGCCCCAGCTCTGCAAGGACGACGCCGGCCTCGGCACGTAGTCGCTCTACCAGACCTCGCGGTTCGCCACCCCGCTCGTCGTGCTCGTCGCCCTCTTCCTCCTCGACCGGCTGATCGCGGACGCCCGGCGGGACAGCGGTTTCGATGAGACGATCGTCCGCAAGCTGCGCTTCCTCGGCGTGTTCCTCATCGCCGGCACGCTCGCGGCGTCGCTTTACACCACAATTGTGGAGACCGGCCTGGCCGTGTCGATGGTGGCCGGGACCGTCAGGGAGGTGGGGTCGATGGCTCTGCGCGGCTGGAGCTTCCCCTGGGCGTACCTGATCGCCGGGCTCGGGCTCGTCGTGATGTCCAAGGTCGTCCGCGTCGGCGCGCACCTGCGCGAGGAACTCGAAGGAACCGTCTGATGTCACCCGCGGAGAACCTCGAGCACGCCATCGAGGTGCATCTGGACCGGCTGCTCGAAGAGCGCGGCATGACGGTGGTCGAGCTGGCCGACAAGGTCGGCATCACCAACGTGAACCTGTCGATTCTCAAGAACAACCGCGCCAAGGCGATCCGGTTCTCGACGCTGAGCAAGATCTGCGAGGTGCTCGGCTGTCAGCCCGGCGACCTGCTGTCCTTCAGGCCCCGCTCCTCGGACTGATCGCGTACGGCCCCGCGCCACCACGCCGGGGCCGTACGCGGCGGTCAGACCTTGTTGGGGAGGGCGCCGCCGTAGCGGCGGTCGCGCTTGGCGTAGATCTCGCACGCCTCCCACAGGTCGCGCCGGTCGAAGTCGGGCCAGAGCCGGTCGAGGAAGACCATCTCGGCGTAGGCCGACTGCCACAGCAGGAAGTTCGAGAAGCGCTGCTCTCCCGACGAGCGCACGAACAGGTCGACCTCGGGGATCTCCGGCTCGTCGAGGTAACGGGCGAAGACCTTCTCGTCCACCTTGCCGGGTTTGACGCGGCCGGCCGCGATGTCCTGGGCGAGTTTGAGCGCCGCCTCGACGATTTCGGCCTGCCCGCCGTAATTGACGCAGAACTGCAATGTGAGCTTGCGGTTGCCGACCGTCATCTCCTCGGCGGTCTGCAGCTCGGAGATCACGCTCTTCCAGAGCCGGCCGGGCCGGCCCGCCCAGCGCACGCGCACGCCCATGGCGTTGAGCTCGTCGCGCCGCCGCCTGATCACGTCGCGGTTGAAGCCCATGAGGAAGCGGACCTCGTCGGGCGAGCGCTTCCAGTTCTCCGTGGAGAAGGCGTAGGCGCTGAGGTAGGGGATGCCCAGCTCAAGCGCGCCCTCGATGACGTCGAACAGGGAGGACTCGCCCGCCTTGTGCCCCTCGGTGCGCGGCAGGCCGCGTGCCTTGGCCCAGCGGCCGTTGCCGTCCATGACGATGGCCACGTGCCGGGGCACCAGCTCTCGCGGGATCGGCGGCGGCGTGGCGCCGGACGGATGAGGGGTCGGAGGACGGACGTTCACACTGGCTCCCTTTCGACGTGTCGGAGAGAGCGTATTCCGTGTTCGAGGTGCCATTGCAGGTATGCGGCGACCAGCCCGCTGCATTCGTTGCGGTGGCGCGAGTCGGAGGCGTCGGCGGTGACCCAGTCGCCGCGCAGCAGCGCCGCCATGAGCCCGATCGTCTCCCCGGCGGGGACCGCCGCCCCGGGCGGGCGGCACGACCCGCACACCACGCCACCCGCGACGATGGCGAACGCCCTGATCGCCGGGGTCTGGCAGCGGGCGCACGCCTCCAGGGCGGGCGCGTAGCCGGCGACCGCCAGCGAGCGCAGGAAGTAGGCGTCGAGCACCAGCCGGGGCTCGTGGGTGCGCTCGGCGAGCGTGCGGAGCCCGCCCACGAGCAGCAGGAACTGCCGCAGCGCCGGCTCCTTCTCCCCGTGCGTCAGCCGGTCGGCGGTCTCCAGCATGGCGCTGCCCGCGGTGTAGCGCGGATAGTCGGCGGCCAGCGCCTCGCCGTAGGGCCTGAGCGTCTCGGCCTGGGTGACGACGTCGAGCGTGCGGCCGGTGTGGAGCTGCAGGTCGACGTGGGTGAACGGCTCCAGCCTGGCCCCGAAGCGCGAGGTGGTCCTGCGCACGCCCTTGGCGACGGCGCGGATCTTGCCGGTGCGCTTGGCCAGGACCGTGACGATGCGGTCGGCCTCGCCGAGCTTCTGCGTACGCAGAACCACGCCTTCGTCACGATAGAGACTCACTCCGACATCTTACGGCCGCCTTGTGTGCCGAGGAGTCCGGCGTTACGGGCATGCTCGGATGACGCGACTTTGCGTGACTCTCACTAGACTTTGACGCCTGTCCCCGCATTACCCGTTGTTCAACCCCCCGCTACCGCCTCGAAAGGGAGTCATGACCCGCGTGGTCCTGCTGGGCGCCTCGCCCGGCCCCGACACCTCTCCGACCGGCCTGAGGCTGGCCGCGCTGCCCGGCAATCCCACCGTGGCCGAGCGGCTGCGCGGCCAGTTGGCTTCTTACGACCCGAGGCCCGCCACCATCGCCGCCGGCGACGTGGCCGCCGCCCTGCGCGCGCTGGCGGAGGTCGCCGAGTCGGCGACGGAGAGCCTGCTCATCATCCCCGAGAACTCGGTCACCCACGACGAGCTGATCTACCAGATCACCAAGACCAAGCGCGGTGCGCTGGCGCTCGTCGCCAAGGAGCCGCGAGCGGGCAGCACGGACGAGGAGGCTCCGGAGGACCCCGCCGAGGCCGAGTCCGAGCTCGTCCCCATCGACGAGGCCGATCCCGAGATCGGCCTCAACCGGCTGGAAGGGCTGCCGGTGCGCGCCCGCATCGGCAAGTCACGGGTGGTCTCGGTCGGCACCGCGACCCACGCCGTGACCCGCCCCAACGGCGCGCTGCTCGGCCCGCTGCACGTCAGCGCGCGCAACGCGCCGGTGCTCGCGGAGACCTGCCGCGAGCTCGCCGCCATGGCCCACACCTTCGGCCCCGACGACGACCTGGTGCAGCTCGTCGTGTTCGGCCTGGTGCGCAACGGCGTGTCGGTCGGCATCAGGGGCCGCCGCGACCTCTTCTACCGCCGGGTCACCACCCAGGAGGAGGTCAACGAGGCCGGCCCCGAGATGGCCGCCATGGACGAGGACCGCGCCCGGCTCAACAACGCGGTCAAGGGCGCCGACGGCTTCTTCACCACCTACTTCGTCTCCACCTACTCCCGCTTCATCGCCCGCTGGGCGGCCCGGCGGGGGCTGACGCCCAACCAGGTCACGCTGATCTCGATCGCGCTGGGCGTGGCCGCGGCCGCCTGCTTCGCGACGGGCGACCGGCCGTGGATGGTGCTGGGCGGGGTGCTGATCTACTTCGCGTTCGTCTTCGACTGCGTCGACGGCCAGGTAGCCCGGTACGCCCGCAAGTTCGGCGTCCTCGGCGCCTGGCTGGACGCCACGTTCGACCGGTTCAAGGAATACGTGGTCTTCGCCGGCCTCGCCCTCGGCTACGTGATCGCGGGCAACGGCGAGGACATCTGGATCCTCGCGCTGGCCGCGCTGGGCCTGCAGTCCATTCGCCACCTGCTCGACTTCTCCTTCGGCGCGGCCAACCGCCGCAAGCCGCCCGCGAAGCTGCCCACGCTGGCGCTCGACGCCCCCGACGACCGCGAGCTGCGGGCCGCGCTGTCGCGCCGCCGGGAAGAGCGCAGCCAGGGCCTGCGGGGCGTGCTCAAGATGTGGACCAGGGCCGGCAGGTTCCGGGCCGTCCACTGGGCGCGCAAGATGATCGTTTTCCCCATCGGTGAGCGGTTCGCGGCCATCGCGATCACCGCCGCCCTCTTCGACGCCCGGATCACCTTCCTGACGCTGGTGATCTGGGGCTCCGTCGCCGCCGCCTACTCCCTCACCGGACGCCTCATGAGGTCGCTCGTATGATCACCCAACCGCAGGCCATGGCCACCCCCACGCCGGACCCCGACGAGGAGCGCCGGCGCATCCAGACCGCCCGCCTGCTCGCCTACCGCGACGACGGCCCGCTCGTCCAGGCGCTGGCGCCCCGGCTGGGGCGGGGCCTGCCGCCCGTGCCGGCCGCGCTCGTCGCGCTGCTCGCCGTGGCCGGGGTCACGGTCGCCGGGCTGCCGGAGTCCGGCCCCATGCTGCTCGTGCCCGTCGCCATCGCCCTGCTGCTCATCCTGCCGACGGCGCCGCGCGACCACCTGGGCCGGCTCGACTGGCTGACGCCGCCGCTGCTGCGCGGCACCGAGTTCCTGGCCACGATCGCGATCGGCCTGGCCGCCGACGCGCCGAAGTGGCTGCTGTTCGTGCTGGTGTACGTGGTGGGCTACCACACCTACGACACCGTCTACCGGACGCGGCAGAGCATCTGGCCGCCCGCCTGGGTGTTCCGGGCGGGGCTCGGCTGGGAGCTGCGGCTGCTCATCATCGGCGTGGGCGCGGCGGCCGGTTTCCTGACGCCCGTGCTGGCGGTGCTGACGGCCTACCTGTTCGTGCTGTTCGCGGTCGAGAGCGTGACGAGCTGGGTGCGTCTCGACAAGGCGAGCGCGCAGGCGGGGGCCGACGCCGAGCAGGACCTGGAGGCGTCCCCCGAGGAGGCCATGGAGCAGGCCACCGGCGAGGCCGAGAAGGCCTGACTCCTGTCGTCGGTCCGGACCCCGAAGCGGAGAGCGCTCTCACCGATTGCTTGACGGGAAGTGAGCCGTGTGCTCAGATCATCCCAGAGAGCGCTCTCTGGCTTTCCCGCCTCCCCGCACCCCCTAGGAGAGACGCGCCATGACAACCTCAGCAAGCAGGCCACGACGCCGTCTGGCGCCCGTGGCCACGGTGCTCACCGCGCTGGTCGCGCTCACCGGTCTCCTGGTCAACGCCGCGGTCAGCGCCTCCGCCGCCGTTCCGGCCACCCCCTCGGGCTGGTCGCTCGTCTGGTCCGACGACTTCAACGGCTCCGCGGGCACCCTCCCGTCCTCCAGCAACTGGATCATCGACACCGGCCACGCCTACCCCGGCGGCCCGGCCAACTGGGGCACCGGCGAGATCCAGAACTACACCTCCAGCACCTCCAACCTCAGCCTCGACGGCTCGGGCAACCTGCGCATCACACCCCTCCGCAGCAGCTCGGGCGAGTGGACCTCGGCCCGCATCGAGACCCGGCGGGCCGACTTCAAGCCCGCCGACGGCCGCATCCTGCGCATCGAGTCCCGCCTCCAGATGCCGAACGTCACCGGCGAGGCCGCCCTCGGCTACTGGCCGGCGTTCTGGGCGCTCGGCGCGCCCTACCGGGGCAACTACTGGAACTGGCCGGCCATCGGCGAGTTCGACATCATGGAGAACGTCAACGGCATCAACTCCGTCTGGGGCGTCCTGCACTGCGGCGTCAACCCGGGCGGACCGTGCAACGAGACCACCGGCCTCGGCGCCAGCCGCGCCTGCCCCGGCTCCACCTGCCAGTCGGCCTTCCACACCTTCCGCTTCGAGTGGGACCGCAGCGTGAGCCCCAACCAGCTGCGCTGGTACGTGGACGGCCAGCAGTTCCACGGCGTCAACCAGTCCCAGTTCGACGCCACGACCTGGGCCAACATGACCGGCCACGCCGGCTACTTCCTGCTGCTGAACGTGGCCATGGGCGGCGCGTTCCCGAACGCGCTCGGCGGCCAGACCCCGACCGCGGCGACCGTGCCCGGCCGTCCCATGGTCGTGGACTACGTGGCCGTGTGGCAGAGCGGCACCGGCAGCACGCCGGACCCGACCATCACCCCGACCTCACCGGGCGGCGTGGACGCCCGCTCCACCATCCAGGCCGAGCGCTACCAGGCCCAGTCGGGCACGATCGTCGAGACCACCACCGACAGCGGCGGCGGCCAGAACGTCGGCGCGATCGGCAACGGCGACTGGCTCCGCTACGACGGCGTGAACTTCGGCTCCACGGCGGCCACCCAGTTCAAGGCCAGGGTGGCGTCGGGCGCGGCGGCCGGGGTCAGCGGCCTGGTGCAGGTACGCCTCGACAGCCCCACGGCCACCCCCATCGGCGACTTCGCGCTCGCGAACACCGGCGGCTGGCAGAGCTGGCGCACCATCCCGGCCAACATCTCCGGGGTGACCGGCACGCACACCGTCTACCTGACCTTCAGCAGCGGCCAGCCCGCCGACTTCGTCAACGTCAACTGGTTCACCTTCTCCACCTCCTGACCGGCGGCCGCGCCCGCGCAGGGGGGCCCGCGCGGGCGCGGCATCCGTCCATCTGGGCAACAATGGGGCGATGAGCGAACTGCCGGTCATCGACATCGCGCCCCTCTTCGGGGAGGACGAGGCGGGCAAGGCCGCCGTCGCCGCCGCCATCGGGGCCGCCTGCCGGGACAACGGCTTCTTCTACGTCGCCGGCCACGGCGTGCCGGCCGGGCTGATCGCCGACCTGGACGCCGCCGCCCGCCGCTTCTTCGCGCTGCCCGAGCCGGTCAAGAACGAGATCGCGATGGACCGGGGCGGCCGGGCCTGGCGGGGCTTCTTCCCCGTCGGCGGCGAGCTGACCTCGGGCCGGCCCGACCTCAAGGAGGGCGTCTACTTCGGCGCGGAGGAGCCGCCGGGCCCGCTGCCGCTGCACGGCCCCAACCTGTTCCCCGCGCAGGTGCCGGAGCTGCGCGAGGCGGTGCTGGCCTACCTGGACCGGATGACCGAAGTGGCGCAGACGGTGATGTCCGGCGTCGCGCTCAGCCTGGGGCTGGCTGAGGACTACTTCCGCACCGGCTATACCGCGGACCCGACGATCCTGTTCCGCGTCTTCCACTACCCGCCCGCCCCGCCGGACCCGGAGAGCTGGGGCGTCGGCGAGCACACCGACTACGGCCTGCTCACGCTGCTCCTCCAGGACGCCAACGGCGGCCTCCAGGTCCGCACCCGGGACGGCTGGATCGACGCGCCGCCGCTGGAGGGCACGTTCGTGTGCAACATCGGCGACATGCTCGACAAGCTGACCGGCGGCCACTACCGCTCGACCCCGCACCGGGTGCGCAACCTCAGCGGGAACGAGCGGCTCAGCTTCCCGTTCTTCTTCGACCCCGGCTGGGACAGCGAGGTGCCGCCGCTCCCCTACGCCCCCGGCCACCGCTGGGACGGCCAGGTGGACTTCACCGGCACCTACGGGGAGTATCTGCTGGCGAAGGTCTCCAAGGTCTTCCCCCGCCTGTTCCAGACCCTCGACGAGCGGCCCGACTAGGCGGACTCCCGCACGACCAGCCGGACCGGCAGCGCCACCGACTCGGTGTGGCGGCCCTCCAGCCGCGACAGCAGCAGCCGGGCCAGCGCCAGCGCCTGCTCGGCCACCGGCACCCTGACCGTGGTGAGCCCGGGGACGACCGCCGAGGCGGCGTCCACGTCGTCGAAGCCCACGACCGCCAGGTCCTCGGGCACCCGCCGCCCGGCCTCCCGCGCCGCCTGCAGCGCTCCGAGCGCGAGCTGGTCGGTGGCGGCGAAGACCGCGTCGAGCGCGGGCTCGTCGCCGAGGAGCCGGCGGGTGGCGGCCGCCCCGGAGGAGCGGGTGAGCTCGGCGGGCGCGAGCAGCGGCTGCCGGCCGGCCCGGCGCATCGCGTCGCGGTGACCGGCCAGGCGGTCCTGCATGGCGACCAGCTCCAGGGGGCCGGTGATCATGCCGATTCGGCTCCGGCCGCCGGCCAGCAGGTGCTCGGTGGCGGCCGCGGCGCCGCCCGCGTTGTCGACGTCCACGTACGGCACCAGCGAGGCGATCGCGGGCTTGCCCAGCAGCACGACCGGCACCCCGGTGCGCGAGAGCCGCTCGGCCAGGGTGTCGCCGCGGTCGGGCGGCAGCAGCACGACGCCGTCCACCAGCCGGGCCTCGACGTGCTGGACGATGCGCCGGTGGCTCTCGGCGGTGTCGGCCAGCATGAGCGTGATCTGCTTGCCGGCGCCTTCCAGGACGCTGGTGACGTACTGGACGACGGCGGCGGTGAGCTGGTCGCCGCCCTGGCGCGGCACGGACAGCACCAGCGCGACGGAGTTCGTGCTGCGGGTGACGAGGCTGCGGGCGGCGGCGTTGGGGACGTACCCGAGCTCCTTGATCGCCAGCAGCACCGTCTCGCGGACCTCGGGGCGGACGGACGCCTCGCCGTTGACCACCCGGGAGACGGTGGCGCGGGAGACGCCGGCGCGGGCGGCCACGGTCTCCAGGGTGGGCCGCTTCGGGCGCGACTCCAGCAGGCCGTTACGCCGGATGACGTCGCGGTACCAGAGCGCGCTGTCCTTCATCCGCCGCCGCTGGGTGGCGAAGTCGACGTGCACGAGGCCGAACTTGCGCCGGTAGCCGTCGGCCCATTCGAGGTTGTCCAGCAGCGTCCAGACGAGGTAGCCGCGGACCGGCACGCCCTCCTGGACGGCCGCGCGCACGGCGCGCAGGTGCTCCTCGATGAAGCTGATGCGCTCGACGTCGTGGATGCCGTCGCCGGTGACGACGTCCACGAAGTCGGCGCCGTTCTCGGTGACCATCAACTCGGTGCCGGGGAACTCGGCGGCGAGGCGGCGCAGCACGAGTGACAGGCAGCCGGGGACGATGGGCCAGCCCATGGCGGTGACCGCCGTGGGAACGGTGCAGAACAGCACGCCCTCGCTGCCCGGGTAGGTGGGGTCGGCGGGCTCGCTGGGCTGGGCCTGCACCACGAGCGGGGTGTAGTAGTTGACGCCGAGCAGGTCGATCGGCCGGCCGATGAGCTCCAGGTCGCCGTCGCGCACATGGTCGAGCCCGGCCGTGCGCTCGACGATGGGCAGCAGCTCGGCGGGATAGGAGCCGCGCAGCATGGGGTCCAGGAACTGCCGGTTGACCAGGGCGTCGATGCGGCCCACCGCCTCGGCGTCCTCCTCCGACAGCGGCCGGCCGGGGTCGCCGACCTGGCCGGGGGTCAGCACCGGCGAGATGTTGAGCACGCCGCCGACCTTCGCCGCGCCGGCCGCGCGCAGGGCCTGGACGCCGAGTCCGTGCGCGAGCAGCAGGTGGTGGGCGGCGCGGAAGGCGTCGGCGGGCGAGGTGCGGCCGGGGGCGTGGATGCCGGAGCCGTAGCCGAGGAAGGCCGCGACCCAGGGCTCGTTGACGGTGAACCAGGTGTCCACGCGGTCCCCCAGCCGCGCGGCGACGGTCGCCGCATAGTCGGCGAAGCGGTGTGCGGTCTCGCGCTCCGGCCAGCCGCCCGCGTCCTCCAGCGCCTGCGGCAGGTCCCAGTGGTAGAGGGTGGCGTACGGGGTGATCCCCGCCTCCAGCAGCGCGTCCAGAAGCCGGTCGTAGAAGTCGAGCCCGGCGTCGTTGGGCTTGCCCGAGCCTTCGGGGAAGACCCGCGCCCAGCTCACCGAGAAGCGGTACGCGGCGATGCCCAGGTCCTTCATCAGCCGCACGTCTTCGCGGTAGCGGTGGTAGTGGTCGCACGCCTCGGCGCCGTCGGCGGAGAAGGTTTCCCAGATGGACCGGCCGCGCCCGCCGGCCGTCGTCGCTCCCTCGATCTGGTAGGCCGAGGTGGACACTCCCCAGACGAAGCCCTCGGGGAAGGCTGCGGTGCTCATTACGGCGGAAACCCTTCGTCATCGATCGCGAGGGACCAGTCTCCCGCGCGCCGCTCGTCGCGCGCCAGCCTGGCCAGGCGGTATACAGGGCGCGTGGAACTGGACCGGCTCGATCGTGACATCATCGCGGCGCTCGTGGACGACGCCCGCGCGACCTACGCGGAGGTGGGGCAGCTCGTGGGCCTCAGCGCCTCGGCGGTCAAGCGGCGGGTCGACCGGCTGCGCGAGAGCGGCGCGATCACCGGGTTCAGCGCCAGGGTGGCGCCGGAGGCGCTGGGCTGGACCACCGAGGCGTACGTCGAGCTGTTCTGCCAGGGCAAGACCAAGCCGTCGGACATCGCGCTGGCCGTGGCCAAGTTCCCCGAGGTGGTGGGGGCGGCCACGATCACCGGCGAGGCGGACGCCTTACTCCACATCAGGGCCACCGACGTGCGGCACGTGGAGCGGGTGATCGAGCGCATCGCGGCGGAGACGTTCGTGGTCCGCACCAAGAGCGCGATCGTGCTGTCGCGCCTGGTGGACGCCCCTTCCGGGGTGCTGCGCAACGAAACGCGGCTGATCGGGTGAAACTCGCAACAGACCCGCGCGACGACGCAATGCCACCCGCTTGGCCTGCGCAAATGTGATTCCTAGGCTGTGTCCGTCCCCCTGTGCCCGCATAAGTGCGACGGAGAAGCCGCATGCCCAAACACTTCCTGATGTGCCGTCCGGACTACTTCACGGTCGAGTACGCCATCAACCCGTGGATGCATCCCGAGGCCGGCGCGGACCGCGACGTCGCGGTCCGCCAGTGGGAGGGCCTGAAAGCGGCCTACGAGGAGCTCGGGCACCGGGTCGACCTCATCGACCCGATCGACGGCCTGCCCGACATGGTCTTCGCCGCCAACGGCGCGCTGGTCGTCGGCGGCCGCGTCTACGGCGCCCGCTTCGCCTTCCCGCAGCGCGGCCCGGAGGGCCCTGCCTACCTGCGGTGGTTCGCCGAGCGCGGCTACCCGGTGCTGGAGCCCGCGCACGTCAACGAGGGCGAGGGCGACTTCCTCACGCTCGACGAGGTCGTGCTGGCCGGCACCGGGTTCCGCACCGACGTGGTGGCCCACAAGGAGGCGCAGGAGTTCCTGGGCCGCCCGGTCGTCTCGCTGACCCTGGTGGACCCGCGCTTCTACCACCTCGACACGGCGCTGTTCCCGCTGGACGGCCGCAACGTCGCCTACTACCCGCAGGCGTTCTCGCCCGGCAGCCAGGAGGTGCTGCGCCGGATGTTCCCCGACGCCGTGCTCGCCGGGGCCGAGGACGCCGAGGTGCTGGGACTCAACGCGGTCAGCGACGGCAGGAACGTGGTGATCAACGCCGAGGCGTCCACGCTGCAGCTGGAGCTCAAGCGCCGTGGGTACGAGGTGATTCCGGTCGACCTGTCGGAGTTGCGCAAGGCGGGCGGCGGGCCGAAGTGCTGCACACTGGAAATCAGGGGGGAAAACTGACATGACCAGCAGCGCAGAGCTGATCGAGCTGAGCGAGCGCCGCAGCGCGCACAACTATCACCCGCTTCCCGTCGTGGTCCACGAGGCCGAGGGGGCCTGGGTCACCGACGTGGACGGCAAGCGATATCTGGACTGCCTGTCCGGCTATTCGTCGCTGAATTTCGGCCACCGCAACCCGAAGATCATCGAGGCGGCCCAGGAGCAGCTCCAGCGGCTGACCCTGACCAGCCGGGCGTTCTACCACGACCAGTTCGCGCAGTTCTGCGCCGGGCTGGGCGACCTCACGGGCAAGGACCTGATCCTGCCCATGAACACCGGCGCGGAGGCCGTCGAGACCGCCATCAAGGTGGCCCGCAAGTGGGGTTACGACGTCAAGGGCGTCGAGCCCGACCAGGCGAACATCATCGTGATGGAGAACAACTTCCACGGCCGCACCACCACGATCATCAGCTTCTCCACCGACCCCGACGCGCACGACGGCTTCGGGCCGTACACCCCGGGCTTCCGGATCGTGCCGTACGGGTCGGTCGAGGCGATCAGGGCGGCGATGGACGCGAACACCGTGGCCGTGCTGGTCGAGCCCATCCAGGGCGAGGCCGGGGTGCTGGTGCCGCCGGACGGCTACCTGAGCGACGTGCGCGACCTGTGCACCGCCGAGGGCGTCCTGATGATCGCCGACGAGATCCAGTCGGGGCTCGGGCGCACCGGCCAGACGTTCGCCTGCGACCACGAGGGGGTCGTGCCGGACATCTACGTGCTGGGCAAGGCGCTCGGCGGCGGCGTCGTCCCTGTGTCGGCCATCGCCGCCAACCGCGACGTGCTCGGCGTGATCCACCCGGGGCAGCACGGCTCCACCTTCGGCGGCAACCCGCTCGCCTGCGCGGTCGCCAACGCCGTCATCGAGATCCTCGCCACCGGTGAGTTCCAGGCCAGGGCCGCCAAGCTCGGCGAGGTGCTGCACACCCGGCTGCGCGAGCTGGTCGGCAAGGGCGTGGTCGAGGTGCGCGGGCGCGGCCTGTGGGCCGGCGTGGACATCGACCCCGAGCTCGCCACCGGGCGCGAGGTGTCGAAGGCGCTGATGAAGCGGGGCGTGCTGGCCAAGGACACGCACGGCTCCACGATCCGGCTGGCCCCGCCCATCGTGATCAGCGAGGACGACCTGGTCTGGGCGGTGGACCAGCTCGCCGACGCCGTCTACGAGTTCAGGAACAAGGGCTAGCGGGCGCACCCTGCGCCGGCGGCTCAGCGCAGCCGCACCGAGTCGATCCGGCGCAGGGTGTCGTTGCGGGATTCGTACCAGCTCACCTCGTCGGGGAGGGCGAGCTCGGCGATGGCGTTCTGGAAGAACGGCCCCTTGGTGATCCGCCAGCGGAACGGCGGCCGACGGACACCCGCCAGGCGGGCCAGCAGGCCGCCCACCAGTGTGGCGACCGAGAACTGCGTGACCACATTGGCCCAGCGCAGCAGGCGGCTGAGCGGGTTGCGGATGGGCGAGCAGACGATCTGGAAGATCTGCCCCCTGTTGGTCCTGGCGAGGTAGGAGTAGTGGACGTCGCCGGAGAGGATCATCACCGGCTTGCCGGTCCTGACCAGCAGCCTGGCGAGGTCCTCGAACGAGCGCCGGAACGCCGCCCAGTGCTCCAGGTCGATCGCCTGCCTGAACCGCTCCGACCACTCCCGCACCCGCGACCCCCACTTGCCGTCGGCGAGGGCCTCGTTCCAGTTCTGGACGCCGTGGACGCCCTCGGGCAGCAGGAACGGGATCGACGAGCCGATGATCAGGCGCTCGGCCGGCGCGGCGAGCTGCTCCTCCAGCCAGGCCCACTCGTCGGGGTCGAGCATGCGCCGGTCGCCGGGCGTGAGCTGCCTCGCGCACCGGGTGTCGACCATGATCAGCCGGGCGTCGCCGAGGTCGCGCGCGTAGCTCCAGCGGTTGCTGCTCGGCTCGGCGTCGGCCTTCTCGGCGAAGGCGTCGAGCTCGGCGGCGCCGTCACGGCCGCCGAGGTCGAGCAGCGTGCGCATGAGCGGGTCGGCGGCCCGCTCGGCGGGCGAGAGGTTGCCGAGGTGCTGGTAGACCCAGTAGGCCCCGAGCCCGGCGACCACCCGCCGCTGCCACCAGGTGGTGCGGGCCATCTGCTCGCGCCAGGGCTGGGAGGTGTTCCAGTCGTCGCGCAGGTCGTGGTCGTCGAAGATCATCGCGGTCGGGACGGTGGACAGCAGCCACTGGATGTCGGGCTCGGTCCAGGCCTGGCGGTAGAGCTCGGCGTACTCCTCGAAGTCGGCGATCTCGTCCTGGGGCGCGGTGTCCCTGCGGGCCCGGATGAAGGCCAGGATGTCCTGGGAGGGGGCGTCGGCGTAGACCTGGTCGCCGATGAGCAGCAGCAGGTCGGGCCACTCCTCGTCGGGCGCCTCGTAGAGCCGGCGGCCGTAGGAGCGCAGCACGTCCTCGCCGTGGACGCGCACGGTGGCGGGGTCGTGCGGCACGCTGGTGCGGCACGAGCCGAACGCCAGCCGCCGGGCCCCGCTCTCGGGCATCAGCCGGATCCGGCTCGGCGGGCGACCCGCCAGCGGCCATACGCGCTCCCCCTCGAGGGTGACGGAATACGACGGGATATCCTGGGTGAGCTCGACGAGATCCACGATCGCATAGTGGTGTCCGTGCACGGTGAAGGTAGGCGACCGGTAAGTCCTGCCCTCCGCCTCGATGGCGACCGTGCAGGGTTCGGCGGTCTCCACCCAGATCGAGGCGCTATGGGAATCGACGTGTCTGAGCATCGGCCCCACCACGAGTGCGGGCATCCGACCCTCCGTTTCGATGTTTCGGCACATTGTCGCGGCCCAGCCTGCCAGAGTGGCAGGGTCACGGCATCTCGATCATCGGCTTGGATTTCTACCAACGGCTAGGCAACCTGAAACGCCCCGCCCTAGGATGATCGTGACAACCTCGCCCTAAGTGGAAAGCAATGGCGCTTTCTACGCAAAACGGGCGTATATACCAGGAGGACACTCTTCCATGAGCATCATGGTGCCGTCAAAGACGCCGGCCCTGATCACCCCGGGCCAACAGGCCCTCGACTCCGCCCTCCACCAGCTCCACCAGGCCGCCGAGCACCTCGGGCTCGACGACGGGCTGCGTACGGTGCTGGCGACGCCGCGCCGCTCGCTGACCGTCTCGGTCCCGGTGCGGCGCGAGGACGGACGACTCGACGTCGTGCAGGGCTTCCGCGTCCAGCACAACGTCTCCCGCGGCCCCGCCAAGGGCGGCATCCGCTTTCATCCCGGCACCGACATCCACGAGGTGACCGCGCTCGCGATGTGGATGACCTGGAAGTGCGCGCTGGTCGGCATCCCGTACGGCGGCGCCAAAGGCGGCGTCGCCGTGGACCCGGCCACGCTCACCGTGGTCGAGCAGGAGCGGCTCACCCGCCGCTACGTCAACGAGATCCTGCCGCTGATCGGCCCGGAGAAGGACATCCCGGCGCCCGACGTCGGCACCGACGAGCAGACCATGGCCTGGATCATGGACACCTACAGCGTCAGCGCCGGCTACTCCGTGCCCGGGGTGGTCACCGGCAAGCCGATGACGCTGGGCGGCTCGCTCGGCCGCGCCGGCGCGACCTCGCGCGGCGTGCAGATCGCCACGCTGGCCGCGCTCGGCCGCTCGCCCGAGGGCGTGAGCGTGGCCGTGCAGGGCTTCGGCAAGGTGGGCGCGCTCGCCGCCCAGTACCTCGCCGACGCCGGCTGCAAGGTCGTCGCGGTCTCGGATGTCGGCGGCGCCGTGTACGCGAGCGGCGGCCTCGACGTCTCCCGCCTGCGCGCCTTCGCGGCCGAGCACGGGACCGTGCGCGGCTACCCGCACGCCGACGAGCTGCCGCTCGACGACCTGCTGGAGCTCGACGTGGACGTGCTGGTCCCGGCGGCGCTGGAAGGCGCGATCACCGAGGCCAACGCGCCCCGCGTGCGCGCCCGCCTGATCGTCGAGGGCGCCAACGGCCCGCTCACGCCCGAGGCCGACGAGATCGTGAACGCCAACGGCGCCACCGTCGTGCCGGACATCCTCGCCAACGCCGGCGGGGTGATCGTCTCCTACCTGGAGTGGGTGCAGAACATGCAGGCCTACTCCTGGAGCTCCGGCGAGGTCGAGGTCAAGCTGCGCGACCTCATGGAGAACGCCTTCGCCGAGGTGCGCTCGCTCGCCGGGGCCCGCGGGCTCACGCTGCGGCAGGCGGCGCACGTCATCGGCGTCGGCCGGGTGGCCGAGGCCCACCAGATGCGCGGGCTCTACCCGTGAGCTGACATTCGAAAGGCTCCGGCCGCCCTCGGCGGGCGGCCGGGCCGTCGTGATCGGGCGGGTCAGACGCGCAGCTCGGCGTAGTCGAGCGCGGCCGTGAGGGTCTCCAGGTCGCGCATCAGCCGCTCGGTCCGCTCGTGGCCGAAGGCGTCAGCGATGAGCCGGTGGTGCTCGGCCACCGCGCCGTCGGTGCGGGCCAGCAGCTCGGCCCCCCGGTCGGAGACGAACACCGCCACCCTCCGCCGGTCGCCCTTCGACGGCCCCCGGTAGACCAGCGCCCGGTCGATGAGCCGGTCCACCGCCTTGGTCAACGTCGGATGCGGCATCAGCACGGCCTCGGCCAGCTCGCCCATGGAATGCCCGCGGCCCTCGGCCAGCGCCCGCAGGATGCGCCACTGCTCGACGGTGACGTCCTCGCCGGCCAGCACGGCGGCGAGACCGCGGGTGACGCTCCGCTCCGCACAGCTCAGCAGGTAGGCGAGTGAGGACCCGAGACCGGAGTCGTTCATGGACAAGGTCCTTTCTTAGGGGAGCTATTCCGGAGGATACTCGTCGGCGTGGCGGCGGTCGTCGATCCCTTAGAAGCGCGGCTCCTCCCCTCCGACTCGCTCAGGATCGGCCTCGTCGTGCCGGTGTCCGGGGTGCTCGGGCTGGTGGGCCCCTGCGCGATCAACTGCGCCGTGCTGGCCGCTGAGGAGCTCAACGCGGCCGGCGGGGTGCTCGGCAGGCCGGTGGAGCTGGTCCTGGTGGACGGCGGCCGGCCGGCCCGCGAGGTGGCCGCCGAGGTCGCCGGGCTGGTCGCCTCGGGCACGGTCCAGGCGGTCGCCGGCACGCACGCCAGCGACGTGCGGGTGGAGGTGGTGGCGGCGCTCGCCGGGCGGGTGCCGTTCGTGTACGCGCCCCCGTACGAGGGCGGCGGCCACGCCCCCGGCGTCTACTTCCTGGGCGAGACCCCGCGCCGCCAGCTCGAACCGGCCATCGACTGGCTGATCCGCACCCGCCGGGCCCGCCGCTGGTTCCTGCTGGGCAACGACTACGTCTGGCCCCGGCTGGTGCACGCGGCCGCCCGCGTCCGCCTGGGCGCGGCCGGGGCGAGCGTCGTGGGCGAGGGCCTCGCCGGCTACGGGCAGGCGACGCGCTGGCTGGACCGGGTCGCCGGGGCCCGGCCCGACGCGATCCTGCTCACGCTGATCGGCAGCGACCTGGTGGCCTTCAACCGGGCCTACGCCGCCGCCGGGCTGGGTGCGGCCCGGCTCTGCGGGGCGCTGGAGGAGCACGGCCTGCTCGGCATCGGCGGCGACGGCACCGGCGAGCTGTACGCGTCCATGGGCTACTTCCGCGACCTCACGACCGAGCCGGCGCTGGACTTCGCCGAGCGGTACGCGGCCCGCTTCGGCCCCGACGCCCCCATGCTCAACGCGCACGGCCACGGCTGCTACGAGGCGGTCGCCATGCTGGCGGCGCTGTGCGGGCGGGCGGGCTCGCTGGCGGTGCCCGCACTGGACGCGGTGGCCGAGGGCGCCACGATCACCAGCGGGCGGGGCCGGCTCACGCTGCGGGACCGGCAGGTGGCCCACCCGGTCCACCTGGCCCGCGCGGACGGCCTCCAATTCTTTCTGGAGAAACCTTTTCTCTAGAAAGCTTTGGCTCTAAGGTGCCAATCGCCCCCTGACGCAGCTAGGAGCCACGTCCATGAGCACCGTCGAGCAGTTCGGCTACCGCCAGGAACTACAGCGGTCCCTGGGTTTCGCCGACCTCATGATCTACGGCCTGATCTTCATGGTGCCGATCGCGCCGTTCGGCATCTTCGGCAACGTCTTCGCCGTCTCGCACGGCATGGTCGCGCTGGCGTACCTCATCGGCCTGGTGGCGATGGCGTTCACCGCGCTGTCGTACGCGCAGATGGCCCGCGCCTTCCCGATGGCCGGGTCCGTCTACACCTACGCCGGGCGCGGGATCGCCGCGCCGGTCGGGTTCATCGCCGGATGGGCGATCCTGCTCGACTACGTGCTCGTACCGTCCCTGCTCTACCTGGTCGCGAGCGTGGCCATGAACTCCTTCGTGCCCGCCGTCCCCGTCGTGGCCTGGCTGGCGGCGTTCGTGGTGCTCAACACCGTCGTCAACTACCTCGGCATCCAGATGACCGCGAGGATCACCCGGATCATGCTGGCCGCCGAGCTGGTCGTGCTGGCGATCTTCCTGGTGGTCGGCGGCGTCGCCCTGGCGCAGGGCAAGGCGCAGACCGGCGCGCTCACGCCGCTGTTCGACTCGGCCGGGTTCAGCTGGAGCGTGGTGCTGGCCGCGGCGTCGGTCGCGGTGCTGTCGTTCCTCGGCTTCGACGGCATCTCGACGCTCGCCGAGGAGAACCGCGAGGACGCCCGCAGGCTCGGCCGGTCCATGCTGGCCGCCCTCGCCGTCGCCGCCGTGCTGTTCGTGGTGCAGACGTGGGTGGCCGCGCTGCTCACCCCCGGCCGGGCCGACCTCATCGCGAACGGCGACGAGGCCGGCAACGCCTTCTACGACACCGCCGAGTTCGCCGGCGGGCCCTGGCTGGCGGCGCTCACCGCCGTGGCCACCGCCGTCGCGTGGGGGTTCGCCAACTCGCTGGTCGCGCAGGCGGCCACCTCGCGGCTGCTGTTCGCGATGGGCCGGGACCGGATGCTGCCGTCGTTCCTCGCCAAGGTGCATCCCAAGCACAAGGTCCCGGTCAACGCCACGCTCGTGGTGGCCGCCATCTCGCTCGTCCTCGGGATCTTCATGAGCACCCGGGACAACGGCATCGGGGAACTGGCCTCGCTGGTCAACTTCGGCGCGATGTTCGCGTTCCTGATGCTGCACGTCTCCGTCATGGTCCACTACCTGATCAGGAAGCGCAGCGGTAACCTGCTGGCGCACCTGGTCGTGCCCGTGGTCGGCTTCCTCGTGCTGGCCGCCGTCGTCATCAACCAGAACGTCGCGGCCCAGTGGGTCGGCGGCCTGTGGCTGCTGCTCGGCCTGGTCGTGCTCGGCATCACCTATCTGGCGGGCCGCCGGCCCGAGCTTCCCAAGGAGGTCGTGTGAACGTCGTTTCCTACCGCCCGAAGCCCGAGGAGCTGAGCTACACCTTCGGCGGCCGGCCGCCGGTGGGCAAGGTGCGCCCGGGCACGATCCTGGAGATCTTCACCGAGGACTGCTTCGGCGGCCTGGTGCGGACGGTGGACGACCTGCCGTCGCGGGTGTGCGAGTTCCCCTACCTCAACCCGGTGACCGGGCCGTTCCACGTGGAGGGGGCCGAGCCCGGCGACACGCTGGCGCTGCACTTCGTACGGATCACCCCGGCGCGGGACTGGGCGGTGTCCACGACGTTCCCGCACTTCGGCGCGCTGACCGGCACCCACACCACGGCCATGCTCCAGCCGCCGCTGGAGGAGCGCGTCTGGCGCTACGACCTCGACCTCGACAAGGGCGTGGCCGTCTACCACGCCCGTTCCAGCGACTTCAGCGTGGAGCTGCCGCTCGACCCCATGCACGGCACGGTCGGCGTCGCCCCCGGCGCGAACGAGGCCCGCATGACCATCACCCCCGACGCGCACGGCGGCAACATGGACACCCCCGAGCTGCGCGCGGGCGTCACCGTCTATCTGGGCGTCAACGTCGAGGGCGGCCTGTTCGCGATCGGCGACGGGCACGCCAGGCAGGGCCACGGCGAGGTGTGCGGCACCGCGGTCGAGTCCGCCATGAACACCGTGGTCGCGGTCGAGCTGATCAAGGGCGTGGCCACGCCGTGGCCGCGGCTGGAGGACGACCTGCACCTGATGTCCACGGGCTCGGCCCGGCCGCTGGAGGACGCCTACCGGATCAGCCAGCACGACCTGGTCACCTGGGCCGCCGAGCTGACCGGGCTCGACACCCTGGACGCCTACCAGCTCGTCAGCCAGGCCGGGGAGGCGCCGGTGGGCAACGTGTGCGACACCAACTACACGATGGTGGCCAAGCTGCCCAAGGCGTACCTCGGCGGGCCGGGCGTCTACGAGTCCGCGCACGAGCGGCTGCGCGCGCTCGGTTCCCAGTACACGAGTTAGTAAACCCGGATGTCGCAGGTCGGGGCGCTGATCATCTTCTGCTACCTGTTGGAGGGTGCTCAGGTTGGTGCTGTCCCTGCTCCTGCTCGATCCAAGCGCCGTCATCGAGGTGTCCCAACGCAACATCCCCGCCCCGCGCGTGCTCACCCCCGACGGCGACCGCCTCGGCTACGCCCCGGTGCCGCGCCCCTTCACGGGGGCGCGGCAGCTCACCGGCGTGCTGGTCGGGCGTGACGCGGCGACCGGCCAGGACATCATGTGCGGCGGCACCGTGATCGGCTCGCGCAGCCGCAGCCTGGTGCTGACGGCCGCGCACTGCCTCTACCACCAGGGGCGGCAGCTCGGGCGGCTGACCTTCCTGCCCGGCTACGACCGGGGGCGGGCGCGGCACGGCGTGTGGCCGGTGGTGCGCTCGTGGGTGCCGGCGCGGTGGCGGCACCGGCCGTACTCGACGGAGCTGCTGCCGTACGACGTGGGGCTGGCCGGCGTCACCCGGCGGGGCCGCCCGCTGGAGGCGGTCACCGGGCGCGGCCTCGCGCCCATGCCGACCAGGCGCGGCACCGCGCTGCGCGGCCTGGAGCTGCTGGGCTACCCCGCCGGCAAGGGCTATCCGGGGGTGCGGCTGCACCGGTGCCTGGGCGACACGACCGAGGGCGTCTCGGAGGGGCCTGGGCTCATGGTCACCCGCAACTGCCACGCCGCCGCGGGCGGCAGCGGCGGGCCCGCGCTGTACGGCGGCGCGGTCGCGGGCGTGGTGTCGTCGTCGAGCCCGCTGAGCGACGCCAAGGGCTACACGGTGCTGACCCGGCTGGGCGGCCGGCCCTTCGAGCGGATGCTGGCGAGGGCCGACCGGGAGATGCGCGCCGAGCGCGAGGACTGACCTCAGCCGGCCCGCGCCACGATCTCCTCGCACAGGGCGTGGGTGGCGAGCGCGTCGCCCGCGTCCAGCACCCGGCCCGCGCGGACCGCGTCCAGGAACTCCACGCAGACCTGCTCGATGCCGCGCTGACGGGACACCGGCACCCAGTCGGGCCGCCGGGTGAGCGTCTCGCCGCCGCGGTAGTCGACCACGTCGCCGAGGTTGACCACCCGCCGCTTGACGCCGTCGCCCATGACCTCGCAGGACTCCTCGCTCGCGCCGCTCACCCTGTTCATGATCCCGAGGGCGGTGCAGCCGTCGCCGGACAGCTCCAGCACGATGTGCTCGATGCGGCCGTCCCTGACCCTGGCCCTGATCGTGGTGTCCGTGACCGGGCCGGGCAGCAGGAACCTCAGCGTGTCGGCGACGTGGATGAAGTCGTCGAAGACCGCCCTGCGCGGGTCGTCGGGGTGGTTCTCCCTGTTCTTCTCCATGACGACCAGGTGCCGGGGCAGCTCGGCGAGCGCGGCGTAGCCGGGGGCGCGGCGGCGGTTGAAGCCGACCATGAGCGACCTGCCCTCGGCCCGCGCCAGGCGCACCAGCCGCTCGGACTCGGCCAGCGTGTACGCGATCGGCTTGTCGACGTAGACGTGCACCCCGGCGGCCAGCAGCGGCTCGACGATCTCCGGATGGGCCTCCGTGGCCGCGTGCACGAACGCCGCCTCCACCCCCGCCTTGATGACCTCGTCCACGCTGGTGGAGCGGCGGGCGACGCGGTAGGCGTCGCCGAGCCGGTCCAGCCGGGCGGTGTTGCGGGTGCACAGGTGCAGGTCGAGGCCGGGCTGGGCGGCGAGCACGGGCAGATAGGCCTTCTCCGCGATGTCGCCCAGGCCGATGATTGCTGTCTTCACAGGCCGAGCGTAGCCTTCAGCGCCTCGTCCACCGGCGTGGGCGCGACGCCGAACGTCCGCTGGAAGGCTGAGGAGTCCAGCACGTACGGCGCCGTGAACTGGTGACGGACGTGCCCCAGCTCCCGCATCATCGGCGAGAACAGCCCGCCCGCCCGCAGCACCGGCCACGGGATCCGGACGAGCCGCGGCGCGGGCCTGCCGAGCAGGGCGGCCATCCGCTCCCCCATCTGACGGAAGGTCAGCGGCTCGGCGGTCGGCACGTGCCAGGGCCGCCCCCAGGCCCGCTCGTCGCCCCCGGCAACGATGAGCGCGTCGGCCACGTCCGGCAGGTACGTCCAGGCGTGCGGCACGTCGGCCGGCCAGACGATCGGGACGGCCCGGCCGGCGCGCAGCGGCTTGATGAAGCGGTCGCCGAGGTAGGACTGGTCGGTGGCGCCGGGGCCGTAGTAGTCGGAGCCGCGCACCTCGGTGACCCTGATCCGGCCCGCCCGGTGGGCGGCGAGGGCGTCCTCCCACATCGTGGCGCGTACCTGGAACTTGGGGTCGGTGGAGGCGAGCGGCAGGTCCTCGGTCATCGGGCCGGCGACCGGGCCGTAGGGGTAGAGGTTGCCGAGCATGACGTACACGGCACCGCTCGACTCGGCGGCGGCCAGGAACGACGCGGCCATCGGCGGCCAGTCGGTCAGCCAGCGGTGGTAGGCGGGGTTGACGCAGTTGTAGAGGACGTCCGCGCCCTGGGCGACCTGGACGAGCCTGGCCTGGTCGGCGATGTCGGCCGCGACCTTGACCGCGCCCTCGGGGCCGCGGCCGGAGCGGGTCACGACGACGACCTCGTGCCCCTGGTCGAGGAGCTTGGCGGCGAGATGGCCGCCGACCTGCCCGGATCCGACGACGACGTGCTTACCCATGATCAGACCTGCTTCCATGCGAGACGGAGGACGGCGTTGACGACGAAGAGAACGGCGAGGACGGCCGCGGGGGTCGCGGCGCCGGCGGCATAGAACGCGAGCGCGCCGCCGCCGAACCAGACGATCTCCAGAGCGGCGCGGGCCAGGCCGGTGAGCGGGTAGACGGCGTTCGCGCCGCCGCCCGCGCCGAACAGCGCCCACGTCGCGATGAACAGCGCCGGGGCGCCGAGCCCTGCCAGCAGCTTCAGAGCCCAGTTCGGGCTGACGGTGAAGCCCCAGTAGCCGGCGCCGAACAGCACGGCCAGCTCCAGGAAGAACATCAGGGCGGCGTTGGCATGCTTGGCGAGGGTGAGCATCGGGGACTCCAGCGGTCGTTACTGCCGTTCACTTACGAGAGCAATGCTCTCTCAAGAGAGCGACAATCGTCAAGAGCAGTGCTCTCGTATTTTCGCACCGCTCTGATAACCTGACGTCATGACCGCAAGCCGCACCGCCAGAGAACGTGTCCGGGCCGAGCTCACCAGGGAGATCACCGACATCGCACGCCGCCAGCTCGCCACCGAGGGCGCGGGCGGGCTGTCGCTGCGCGCGGTGGCACGGGAGATGGGCATGGTCTCCTCGGCCATCTACCGCTATTTCCCGAGCCGCGACGACCTGCTGACCGCCCTCATCATCGACGGCTACAACGCGCTCGGCGAGGCCGTCGAGCAGGGCGAGGCCGCCTGCCCGCGGGAGGACCACCTGGGGCGGTGGCTGGCCGCCTGCCACGCGGTGCGGGACTGGGCGCTCGCGCACCCCCACGAGTACGCCCTGCTCTACGGCTCCCCCGTGCCCGGCTACCACGCTCCGCAGGACACCGTGGCGGCTCGGGCGCGGGACGTCACCGTGCTCGGGGCGCTCATCGCCGACGCCTGGCGGGCCGGGACCGTGCGTCTGCCCGACCGCCTGCCCGCGCCGCCGCCCGAGCTGGCCTCGCAGGCGGGGGCGTTGAGCCAGCTGATGCCCGGCGTGCCGGACGAGGTCGTGTGGGCGTCCGCCGCGGCGTGGACGACGTTGTACGGGTGGGTCAACTTCGAGGTGTTCGGCCAGTTCAACAACGTCATCGACGACCGCCGCCCCGCCTTCGACCACGCCATGCGCCTCACCGCCGCCACCATGGGTCTCACCCTTCCGTGAGCGGCGGCACCGGGCAGTTGGCCGGGGGGTGCCCCTCACCCTCTCGTCAGGAGCGGCACCAGCACCTCGTCCACGATCTGCACCACCAGCTCGTCGGGAATGGGGGTGCCGTCGAAGAGGAAGTGGTGCCGCAGCAGCGCATGCCCCGCGTCCAGCCGCCTAGGGGTGATCACCCCTGGATCGACCTCCCCCCGCTCGACCGCCCGCCGCACGACCTCCTCCATGGCCTTCCTGCCCATCCCCTGCGACGTCCTGCGCATCGCGCCGAGCTGCGAGCCGCTGCTCAGCGCCTCCCCGAGGAGCCCGCGCAGCGCCTCCCCCGCCGGCCCCGACAGGGCCCGCGCGGCCTGACCCAGCATGGCGATCAGGTCGCCGCGCAGCTCCCCGGTGTCGGGGACGGACTCGGGCGTGGGCAGGACGGTCCGCACGGCCTCGGCCACCAGCTCCAGGCGTGACGGCCAGCGCCGGTAGAGCGACGCCTTGCCGGTTTTCGCCCGCTCGGCCACCCGTTCCATGGTGAGCCCGGCGTAGCCGCTCTCGGCCAGCTCGTCGAGCGTCGCCCGGTGGATCGCGGCGTTGAGCGCCTCCCCTCTGCGGCGGGGCAGCTTGCGGTGGTCGGTGACCATGACAGCCATCCTAGGCAGCGGGGACGACCGTGCCCGCGTCGCCGTTCACGGTCACGACCTGGCCGTCCGCCAGCACGGACGTCCCGGTGCCCGTGCCCATGACGGCGGGGACGCCGTACTCCCGCGCCACGATCGCCGCGTGCGAGGCCGTCCCTCCGCTGTCCACGACCACGGCCGCGGCCCGCTGGAACAGCGGCGTCCACGACGGGTTCGTGTAGGGGCAGACGAGCACGTCGCCCGCCGCCAGCCGGCCGAACTCGGCGGGTTCCCTGATCACCTTCACCGGCCCGGTGGCGGTGCCCGCGCTCGCCGGGGCGCCGGTCACCAGCGCGTCCCCGTCCGCCGCCGCGGGAGGGAAGACGGCGGCGGGGTCGATGAGGCGTACGCCGGCCAGTTCCTCCCGTTTCGCCGCCCGCGCCCGCGCGAGCTCGCGCAGCCGGGCCCCGTCGGCACCGCTCAGCGCGGCCTCGCCGCCGATCGACTCCAGCTCCTCCAGCCGCAGGTGGAAGACGTCCTCGGGGCGGTCGAGCAGGCCGGCCGCGCACAGCCGCCGGCCCAGCTCGACGAGCGAGCGGCGCAGGACGGGCTGCGGCAGCGTGAAGTAAAAATGGCTGTCCTCGCGGAAGGCGATCCCGGCGCGGGCGGCGGCCACCCAGCGCCGCATCCGCTCCCGCCGCCTCGGGGCACGCAGGAGCGGGTGGCCGAGCAGCCGGTCGAGGGCGTCGCCCGGCTCCCCGGCCGCCGGCGCGGGGTGCGCGGCCAGCATCCGGACCAGGCCGAGCACGGTCTCCGGCGCGTCCGCCCAGGTGGGCGGGGTGACGAGGATGGGGCTGGCGGTCTCGCGGTGGCCGTACTCGCGCAGGAACTCCTCGAACGCGGCCAGGAACTCGGCGGGCTTCGGGCCGTCGTCGAGCGCGCCGGTGCGGACGGCCAGCTCGGCCAGCCGTTCCAGCGCCCAGTTGGTCTCGCTCGTCCGGGTGACCGCGCCGGCCAGCAGCCCGGGGAAGAGCGCACCCCGGCGCAGCAGCTTGACGGCCGCCAGCAGCCGCAGCAGCGCGAGCCCGGTGCCCGGCAGGTAGTCGATGCGCAGGTCGGCCACCGGGGCGACCAGGTCGAGCGCCTTCCTGGGCACGCGGATCAGCTCCTCCCACGGCAGCGTCCCGAGATCCAGGGCGGCCAGGTCACGCGCCGCCGCCAGGTAGCCGGTGAAGCGGCGGTCCTCGGTCCAGCGGGCGGGGTCGTACCGTCCGGCCTTGGCCGCGAGGCGGAACGGCGCGGTCAGCGCCCTGGCCGTCGGGCGGGGCCTCGGCGGGACGAGCGCGACGACGACGCCGTCCTCCTCGCGCAGGAACCCCTCGAATCCGCCCCGGATCACGAACGCGCCGGTCACCTTGCCCATCAGCCCCGCAGGCCCGTACGGCAGCCAGGTCGTCATGTCGATCGGGTACGGCCGGACCGGCAGGTATTCCATCAGGATGCCGGTGAGCCGGCGCCGCACCGGGTTGAGCCGGCCGGGCGGGGGCGGCGGCAGGGCCGTCATGGGCCGCGCCTGGAGCAGGTGGAGGCGGCCGGCGGCATAGGCCCACTCGATGTCCTGGGGGCGGCCGTAGTGGGCGGCGACCCGGCGGGCCAGCCCGGCCAGCTCGGCCACGACGGCGTCCGGCAGCCGTGCCGTCCGGCCGTCGGGGCGGGTCTCGTGGACGACGCCGCCGCTGGGAGCGCTCCGGACGACGACCTCGCCCCGGCCGGGCCGGTAGGCGATGCGGCCCCGGCGGTCCACCTCGTAGTGGTCGGGCGTGACCAGGCCAGAGACGACGGCCTCCCCGAGACCGGCGCCCGCGTCGACGACGATGCGCTCCCGGTCGCCGGTGACCGGGTCGGCGGTGAACAGGACGCCCGCCGTGTCCGCCTCGACCATGCGCTGCACGACCACGGCGATGCTCACCCCGGCGTCGTCGATGCCGAGCCTGGCCCGGTAGGCGACGGCCCGTTCGGTGTGGAGCGAGCCCCAGCAGCGGCGTACCGCGTCGAGCAGCGCCTGCTCGCCCACCACATTGAGGTAGGTGTCCTGCTGCCCGGCGAACGCGGCCCCCGGCAGGTCCTCGGCGGTCGCGCTCGACCGCACGGCCACCGGCCCTGCGCCGAGCGCCTCGTACCCGGCGGCGATCTCCCGCCGCAGCTCGGCGGGCAGCTCGCCGTCCCGGCCCGCGAGGTCGTAGGCGTGCGTGGTGACGACGAAGCCGGGCGGCACGGGGAAGCCGTTCCTGACCAGCTCGCCCAGGTTGGCGCCCTTGCCTCCGGCCAGGGGCAGGTCGGCACGGCCGACGGCGTCCAGGGGCGCGACGAGTCTCACGAGTTCTCCTTCACGGGGATGTCATCGGCGTGCGCCGTGGTGCGGAGCGGGCGCGCCGGCAGCGCCAGCGCCAGCCCGAACGCCACGACCAGCAGCGGCGCCATGGCCCCGAACACCGGGGGCACGGCCGTCGCGAACGACTCGCGCACGCCGTCGGGCAGCGCGGCCGGGGTCTCGGTGGCGGAGATCCCGGACCGCAGGGTGATGAACGCGCCCACGACCGCGACCCCGGCCGACGCCCCGATCTGCCGGACGAACGTGACCGACGAGGTGGCCGTGCCGAGGTCGGCGTAGGGGACGGCGTTCTGCGCGGCCAGCAGCATGACCTGCATGACCAGGCCGACCCCCAGCCCGGTGACCAGCATGGACACGGCCAGCGCGGGCGGCGAGCCGGCCGTGAGCCCGACGAGCGCGAGCCCGGCCGCCGCGACGGCGGTCCCGGCGACGGGGAACGGTTTGTACCGGCCGGTCCTGGTGATCAGCCGCCCGGAGACGATCGTGGCGGCCAGCACCCCGCCCATGAGCGCGGTCACGAGAAGCCCGGCCTGGGTGGCGCCGGCGCGGTGCGCGATCTGGAGGTAGGCCGGCATGTACGTGATCGTCCCGAACAGCGCGAACCCGATGAGCAGGCTGATCGCCACGGGCACGGCGAAGGCCCGCTCGCGGAAGAGCCGCAGCGGCATGATGGGGTCGGCCGCGCACCTGGCGCTGACCAGCCAGCCGGCCAGCCCGCCCGCGGCCACCAGCAGGTGGACCGGCTCGCGGGTCTGCCCGACCAGCACCACGCCCACGACGAGGGCGCCCAGCGCGAGCGCCCCGGCCACGTCGAGGGGCCGCCGCCCGCCCTCGGGCCGCGGCAGCCGCAGCGCCACGGTGAGCAGGACCAGCGCCAGCACCCCGAGCGGCGGGTAGATCGCGAAGATCCACCGCCAGCTCACCCGGTCGATGAGGAACCCGCCGATCAGCGGACCGCCGACGGCGGCCACGACGTACGCCGAGCCGAAGTAGCCGAGGAAGCGCCCCCGCTCGCGCGGGCTGACCAGCTCGCCGATGGTCGCCTGGGCGCCGATCATCAGCCCGCCGCCGCCCAGCCCCTGCACCACCCGGAACGCGATGAGCTGCGGCATCGACGTGGCGAGCGCGCACAGGACGGCCCCGGTCACGAACACGACGACGGCGGCCTGCAGCGTCGGCTTGCGGCCGTAGCGGTCGCCGAGCTTGCCGTAGACGGGCATGGAGACGGTGGCGGCGACGAGGTAGGCGGTGACGACGCCGGGCATCTGGTCGAGCCCGCCGAGGTCACCGGCCACGACGGGCAGCGCGGGGGCCATGATCGTCTGATCGAGCGCCGCGAGCAGCATGGCCAGGATCAGCCCTGTCACCACCAACCCCATGACGCCTCCCTTAGTGAACGAACCGTTCTCTAAGGAGCGTAAGTCTGCCGTCGCCTGAATTCAACACCTCATGAATATCCGCTGTGGGAGGGCGGCCGATCCGACGGGATCGAGCCGATAACCCTCGGCTCCGCACCGACCCTTGGCTACATTGTGTAGCCGATTGACTTCACGACGCCATCAACCGTTTCGACAAATATCCTGTCGGAACGGCGGTGACCCCCCAGGAGGTCAGATGCCAAAGGAAAGCGAGCTATGTCCCTCTGACTCGCCGACCGCGCTCTTCGGCTTCGAACTGCGGCGCCATCGCAAGGCCCGAGGCTGGTCCCAGATCCGCCTGTCGAAGGCGGTGCCGTACTCCGTCGGAACGATCAGCATGATCGAGACGGCCAGACGGTCACCGACCGAGGAGTTCGCCCGCCACTGCGACGAGGCGCTGGAAGCGGAAGGCGCGCTGATGCGGCTCTGGCCGATGGTCAGCCACGCGTCGGCGCCCCCATGGTTCCGGCCCTGGCTCGACGCGGAGGCCACGGCGGAGGCGATCCGCACATGGGAGCCCCTGATCGTCCCCGGCCTGCTCCAGACCGAGGACTACGCGCGAGCGATCCTCAGCGGCGAGCCCGGCGTGACGACGCAGGAGATCGAGGCGAACGTCACGGCGCGCATGGAGCGCCAGTCCATTCTCCGCCGGCCCAAGCCCCCGATGCTCTGGGCGGTTCTCGACGAAGGAGTCCTGCACCGCCCGATCGGCGGTCACGCCGTGATGGCCGCCCAACTCGCCCACCTCGCCGAACTCGGCACGGCGCCGCGGATCACCATCCAGATCCTTCCGCTCAGCGCGCGCTCCACGACCGGGCTCCTCGGCGGCTTCGCCATCAGCCAGGCGCACGGAGCCCCCGACACGGCGTACGTCGAGGCCGCTTGCGACGCCCAGGTGACCGACGGGACAGAGAGCGTAAGGATCCTGGCATTCAGGTACGAAGGAATCCGCTCCGAAGCTCTGTCTCAACGGGAATCCATCAGATTGATCGAGGAGACGATGCAACGATGGACGAGCTGACCCACGAACTGCGCGCAGCCACGTGGACCAAGTCTTCTCACTCGGGCAGCAACGGCGGCAACTGCGTCGAGATCGCCACCCTCTCCGGAGGGCACCGCGGCGTACGCGACAGCAAGAACCCCACCGGCCCGGCCCTGGTCTTCACCCCGGGCGAATGGGACGCCTTCGTCAACGGGGTGAAGGACGGTGAGTTCGACTAGCCACCTCGAACGATCCTCCGAGAAGGCCCTTCGACTCGCTCGGGGCCTTCTCGGAAGTCTCGCCGTCCGTTGTCCAAGCGATCGTCCGTTCCCAGAAGCCCCGTACGAATGCGAGCGCCGACGACAGGTCTGCGGGCACAATCGTCAGTCCCTGTGCCTGAGTTGGATAGTCGATGTCCCATCGAGGAGGCAGGTCGGGAATCTCCTCGGGAAGAGCATGTGACGCCCTGACCGCGAAGACATGGCGACAGACGTCGACAAGCTCGCCATCGGGGACCAGGCCGTTCTCGATCAGCAGGACCAGATCCACCAGGTCCTTCACGCGGGTGTTCGGCCGGTCTCCGTAGTCTCTGGTCAGCGCGTGCAGCTTCTCGGCGAAGTGCTGACGAGGGTGAACCGCCTCGACACTGCGCGACGGGACCTCGGCGAAAGCGAGCGTCCCCGGCAGCATGAGCTGGTCAGTCTGCGCGATCTCCTCCGGGCGCATGACTGCGTCCAGCCTGAACAGGGCGAACTCCTTACCTGCCAACCGGCCCTGGATCCCGAAGCGGTACGCCCGGCGACCTTCGCCGTCCGGTTTCAACTCGGTGGGAGGGGCCACCTGGAAGACGAAGTTGTCGCCGTCGGGGTCCGAGCCGAGAGCCTCGATGAGTTCGTCCCGCAGGCCGTCGCCATCGAGCTGGCCGGAGCGGATCGCCATGTCGAGATCTTTGGTCGACCTCGCCCGATCCAGCAGCCGGAACTCCATCGCCATGCCGCCTTTGAGAATCCACCGCCCCGGCTGGGACGCGGACAAGCGCGCCAAGGCCCGCTCGAAGAGAACCCTGCGGCGGAGCCTGCCGAGGTCGGTGCCGTTCTCATCCGCCTGCCTCTTGAGCCTGCTCTCCAGTGCCTGGCGCAGCGCGACCGCGTTCCGGTAGCGGGTCATGTCCGCTCCGCCCTCAGCGCCCGCTCGACCCCTAGCTCGGCGCGGCTTCCGAGGCGCTGTGCCGCTCGAATGAGCTGGCCTCGGGTGGCTCCCCCGCGCTGCAGCAGTTCGGAGACGGCCGAATCGATCACGTCCTGGTCCGCCCCGTCTGCGGCGGACTCGCTGATCGCTCGCACCGGCGTGGTCACTCTGAACCCTTCGCGATCCTCGACGTCGTCCGCAGGCAGCTCCGCGCGATGCAGGACGACTCGGTCGTTCTTCTGCCGGAACCCTCGTCCGACGGTCAGGTGGATCTCAGCCGGATTGGCGATCCCGAGATCGTGAACTGCGAGCGCGCTGAGATGTGAGACAACGGCCCGTTGGCCGCTCCAGAGCCACCAACGGACAAAATGATCATGATCTCCCCCCGGCAGTATGGCGAATTCCCGAAGGCGGTAGAGCGCGCGTCCGATGCGCAGCCAGTTCCCCTGCTGGGCGTGGAAGTGTTGAGCCTGGTGGGAGTAGCCCAGTTCGACGGCTTGAGCTGCAGTGAAGTAGCCACGCTGGCTCGCGGCGAGTTCCCAGAGCCTGTCGCGGCGTACGTGTCCGGACCGCCGATGCCGTTCGATCGACATGCGGCAAGTCTAGGCCACTGGAACTACAAGTCGCTTTTAGTTCCGCGCACATCTCTGCACGAAACTAAAGTTTTCTTGTAGTCAGGCCGCATCATAGGCTCCTACGGGCGTTCTGCAGAAAGACCAAGACCGCGCCACGATCGTCCGTGAGGCGCGGTCTTGGTACGGCGTCAGCGGGAGGCGCGGTTGACCGCCGAGATGATGGCCTTCAGCGAGGCGGTGGTGGTGTTGGCGTCGATGCCGACGCCCCACAGCACCTCGCCGTTGACGTCGCACTCCAGGTAGGAGGCGGCCTTGGCGTCGCTGCCCGAGCTCATGGCGTGCTCGGAGTAGTCGAGCACCCGTACGTCGATGCCGACACCGCCGAGCGCGTCGATGAAGGCCGAGATCGGGCCGTTGCCGGTGCCGCCGACCTCGCGGATCTCGCCGTCGAGGCGGATGTCGGCGCTGATGCGGTCCTTGTCGTCGACCGTGGACTCGCTGCGGTGCGCCAGCAGGCTCAGCCGGCCCCAGCGGTTGGCCGGGTTGGGGAGGTATTCGTCGCGGAAGATCTCGTACATCTCCGCGGGGCTGACCTCGCCGCCCTCGCTGTCGGTGCGGGCCTGCACGACCTTGGAGAACTCGATCTGCAGCCGGCGCGGCAGGTCGAGCTGGTGGTCGGACTTCATGATGTACGCCACGCCGCCCTTGCCGGACTGGCTGTTGACCCGGATCACGGCTTCGTACGTGCGCCCGATGTCCTTCGGGTCGATCGGCAGGTAGGGGACCGCCCACGTGAACTCGTCCACCGGCGTCCCGGCGGCCGCGGCGTCGCGCTCCAGGTGCTCGAAGCCCTTCTTGATGGCGTCCTGGTGGGAGCCGGAGAAGGCGGTGTAGACCAGCTCGCCGCCCCACGGGTGGCGCGGGTGCACGGGAAGCTGGTTGCAGTATTCGGTGACGCGGCGGATCTCGTCGATGTCACTGAAGTCGATCTCGGGGTCGACGCCCTGGGAGAACAGGTTCATGCCGAGCGTGACCAGGCAGACGTTGCCGGTGCGCTCGCCGTTGCCGAACAGGCAGCCCTCGATGCGGTCGGCGCCGGCCATGTAGCCGAGCTCGGCGGCGGCGACGGCGGTGCCGCGGTCGTTGTGCGGGTGCAGCGACAGCACGATCGAGTCGCGGTGGCGCAGGTTGCGGCTCATCCACTCGATCTGGTCGGCGTAGACGTTGGGGGTGGCCATCTCGACCGTGGCGGGCAGGTTGATGATGACCTTGCGGTCGGGGGTGGGCTGCCACACCTCGTTGACGGCGTCGCAGACCTCGACGGCGTACTCCAGCTCGGTGCCGGTGAACGACTCCGGGGAGTACTCGAAGAAGACGTCCACGTCGCTCGCGTCGGCGAGCTTCTTCACCAGCTTGGCGCCCTCGACGGCGATCGCGGTGATGCCCTCCTTGTCCTGGCCGAAGACGACCCGGCGCTGCAGCGTGGAGGTGGAGTTGTAGAGGTGGACGATGGCCTGCTTGGCGCCCTGCAGCGACTCGAAGGTGCGCTCGATGAGCTCGGGCCGCGCCTGCGTCAGTACCTGGATGACGACGTCGCCGGGGATGCGGCCCTCTTCGATGATCTGCCGGACGAAGTCGAAGTCGGTCTGCGAGGCGGCGGGGAAGCCGACCTCGATCTCCTTGAAGCCCAGGCGTACCAGCAGCTCGAACATCTGGAGCTTGCGGTGGGAGTCCATCGGGTCGATCAGCGCCTGGTTGCCGTCGCGCAGGTCCACCGCGCACCAGCGGGGCGCCTTGGTGATGACCTTGTCGGGCCAGGTGCGATCGGTCAGCTTGACGGGCTGAAAGGGCTGATAGCGATGGATCGGCATCCGGCTGGGCTGCTGAGCGGTCATGGTCGTTGCTCCTCGTCGGGCGGTTCGGAAAGGAAGCGGCCGACGCGCATGACTGGCTCCGCGGCGAGGGAGCCGGCCTTAAAGGCCCCCGCCGCGGCAGCTAAGAAGGAGCCCGCGCAGCATGTCTTGCACGCTATCAGACGTCTCGGTATGCGCCGTGCGTTATCTCAGATCGCGAGAAACGGTGTGTCGCGGCTCACTCCTCGACGAGCACGCTGAGGCAGGTCACGCAGCCTTCGAGCTTCTCGAACTCCGAGATGTCCACGGCCGTGACGGCGAGCCCGCGCCGCTCCAGCAGCTCGGCGGTACGCGGGGCGGAGGCGGCGATCAGCACGCTCTCGCCGCCCAGCGGGACGACGTGGGCGCCCGGCTCCTCCGGCGGCACCAGCAGGCCGGGCAGGTCCACGTGGCGGGGGTCGCCGATGAGGGTGCCGTCGGGCAACGCGGTCACGGCGGACTTGAGATGCAGGACGCCGCGTACGTCCACGGGCACGACGCGGCGCTCCGGCAGCAGGGCCGCGAGCTGGCGGATGCCCTCCTCGTTGGTGCGGGCGGAGCGGCCGACGTAGACGGTGGGGCCGGACTGCAGCACGTCGCCGCCGTCGAGCGTGCCCGGCCGGGCGATCATGACGGTCTTCAGCCCGAGGTCGCGTACGGTCCGCGCCACGGACTCCACCTCGGGCCGCCGCTCGGCCGCGCCGGGCCGGGTCAGCACCGCCACGCGGCCCGACACCACCACCGCGTCCTCCACGAACGGCGCGTCGGGCAGGTCGTCGGCGGGCTCGGCGTACACGATCCGCCGGCCGGCCGCCTCCAGCGCGGCGACGTACGCCTCGTGCTGGTCGAGGGCCCGCCCGGGATCCACCGGCTCGCGCTGGAGGTGGGTCACGATGCCCTCGGCGATACGGGGGCCGGGCTTCCTTACCAGCGCGATACCAGACATAGGGCGTGTTCTATCACGTTCGGATTAGAGTCTTGGCATGAGTGATGACGAGATTCTGACGAGGATCAGCGCCCTGGTCGACGAGGAGCACCAGTTGCGCGAGAAGCTCTCGAACGGCGAGGTGACGACGGACGACGAGCACAACCGCGTCAAGGAGCTGGAGACGGCGCTCGACCAGTGCTGGGACCTGCTGAGGCAGCGCCGGGCCCGGCGCGGCGCGGGCGAGGACCCGGACGAGGCCGCGGTCCGCCCGGCCGGCCAGGTGGAGAACTACCGCCAGTGACCCGCGCTCCGGAGTGCGCGATCATCATGGAGTGAACCCCCGTTTCCTCGGCATCACTGACTTGGTCGAAACCCCGTCCGTGGCGGTCGTGGTGGACGTCATGCGCGCTTACACCGTGGCCGCCTGGGCCTTCGCCCAGGGGGCGGAGAAGATCGTGCTCGCCGAGTCGCTGGACGACGCCCTGGCGCTCAAGGCCCGCCACCCGGACTGGGTGGCGCTCAAGGACGGTCCGCCCGCGCCCGGGTTCGACGCCGTCAACTCGCCGGCCCTGCTGCGCTCCCTTGACCTCGGCGGACGGACCGTCGTGCAGAAGACCACGGCGGGGACGGTCGGCGCCCTCGCCGTCAAGGAGGCGTCGCTGGTGCTGTGCGCCGGCTTCGTGGTGGCGGAGGCGACGGCCCGGCTCCTGCGGGCACGCGGGTACGACAGCGTCACGTTCGTGGTCACCGGCGAGGACGGGCAGGCCGACGAGGATCTGGCGTGCGCCCAGTACATCGCTCACCGCGCCGCCGAGGCCGGGACGGATGCGGCCGAATTCCTCCGCCGCGCCGCCGGGTCACGTGCCGCCGCCGAGCTGACGGAGGGGGTGCGTGAAGGAGCCCATCCTGACGACGTCGCCCTCTGCCTTGAGCTCGACCGGTTCCCCTTCGCCATGGTGGCGACCCTGGAAGACTCGATCATGGTCCTCCGGCCGCACGCCGTGCCTATGCTGACCGGATGGCTGTCCAGCGAGTCGATCTCGGCCGGGACGAGGGCATGGTCGCGGGCCTGTACGACGCCTACGTGGCGGCCAACGCCGACGACCCCGGCCCCCTCCCCACCCTGCCCCGCTTCCGCCTGAACTTCGGCGCCGACCGGCCGGGCCAGGGAGTGGAGATGTGGGTGGCGGTCGAGCGCGGGAACGTCGCCGGCGGCTACAGCCTGGGGCTGCCGCGCCTCGACAACACGCACACCGCGTCGGTGTTCCCCCTGGTGGTGCGGCCCGAGCGGCGCGGGCGCGGACTGGGCGCCGCGCTGTTCGAGCACGCCGTGGGCCGGGCCCGCGCGCACGGCCGCCGGCTGCTGCTCACCGAGACGCCGGCCACGGGCGCGGGCGCGCGGTTCGCGCGGGCGCACGGCATGACGCCCTCGGTCACCGAGGCGCGCCGTACGCTCGACCTGCACGCGGCCGACCCGGCGGCGCTGCGGGCGCTGACGCCGGCGGTCGAGGGTTACACGCTCCAGCAGTGGGTGGGTCCGGCGGGGCCGGAGCTGCTGGACGACCTCGCCACGCTGTTCGACGGCATGAACGACGCGCCGCGCGACGCCGGCGTCGAGGCGAGCCGCTACGACGCCGAGCGGGTCGGCGAGCGCGAGCGGAGCATCGCCGAGGCGGGCCAGACCTGCTACACGACGATCGCCCGCCGCGCCGGCGACGGCGCGCCCGCCGCCTTCACCCGCATCGTCCTGAAGGCCGACCGCTCCGACGGCTGGGCGAGCCAGGTGGACACGGTGGTGCTGCGCCCGCACCGGGGCCGCCGCCTCGGCCTGCTCGTCAAGCTCGCCAACCTGCTGTGGCTGCGCGAGAGCGAGCCGCACCTCGACCGCGTCATCACCTGGAACGCCGGCACGAACGTCCACATGCTGGCCATCAACGAGGCCATGGGATTCCGGCTGCTCGACGAGTGGCACACCTGGCGGCTTGAGCTGTGACCCTCCCCAGGCTCCTGCGGGCGGGTTACTCTGACGGCTTATGACCTTGGACGCGCTGCGCGACGGGGATCCACGCCAGGCCGGGCCCTACACCCTGCTGGGCCGGCTGGGCGAGGGCGGCATGGGGATCGTCTACCTCGGGCGGGCGCCGGACGGCGCCCGGGTGGCGGTCAAGCTGATCAACGCGCGGATGAGCGCGGACCCCGGGTTCCGCCGCCGCTTCGCCAGGGAGGTCGCCGCGGCGCGGCGGGTCGCCCGCTTCTGCACCGCCCCGGTCCTCGACGCCGACGTGGACGGCGACCCCGCCTACCTGGTCACCGAGTACGTCGAAGGCCCGAGCCTCGGTGACGCGGTACGCGCGTCGGGGCCTTTGACGGGGTCGGCGCTGGACGGGCTCGCGGCGGCCATGGCGGTGGCGCTGCGGGCCATCCACGGGGCGGGCGTGGTGCACCGGGACCTCAAACCGTCCAACGTGCTGCTCTCCCAGGTGGGGCCCAAGGTCATCGACTTCGGGATCGCGCGCTTCACCGAGGCGGAGGTGAGCAGCGCGATCGTGGGGACGCCCGCGTACATGTCGCCCGAGCAGGTGTCGGGGTCGCGGGTGGGGCCCGCGTCGGACATCTTCTCGTGGGGGTGCACGGTGGCGTTCGCGGCGTCGGGGGTGTCGCCGTTCGGTACGGGCTCGGTGCCGACGATCCTGCTGCGCATCGTGAACGAGGCTCCGGAGCTGCACGGGCTGTCGGGGGTGCTGCGGGAGCTGGTCGAGGCCGCGGTCACCAAGGACCCGGCGCGGCGGCCCACGGCCCAGGACCTCCTGGACCGTCTCAGCGCCGCCAATCCCTCGGCCCTGCCCGTGGACGCCTTTCCCGCCCCTCCCCCACCGGACTCTCAGGGCGGGGCGGAGGGTGAGGGCGTGGCGGGAGACGAGGGGACGACCGCGCCGTCCGGTGGCCGGAGGCGGGGCAGGGTCGTGGCCGGGGTGGCGGCGGTGACCGTGGCCGTGGCCGGGGTGACGGTGGGGCTGGTGCTGAACGGGGTGGCCGGGCCCGGCGGCGGCTCGCCCGCCGAGAACGCCTCGCCCGGCGCGGCCTCCCGGGTGAGCGGCCGGGGCGATCCCACGACGACGGCCACCGCTCCAGGGGACGGGAACCCGCTGCGCGCCGCCCGTCCCGTCGCCTTCTACTCCCCCGAAGAGCCCAACGCCGCCGGCCAGGCGGCCCTCTGGAAGAAGGACCGCCCCCAGGACGCCGCCCTGATGGAGAAGCTGGCGAAGGTCCCGCACGCCATCCGCCTCGGCAACCCGGAGGTACGCGACAAGGTGGCCCAAGCCGTGGACAACGCCGCGGGCGGGGTCCCGGTGTTCCTGGTCAACTACCTGCCGGGCAGCGACCAGTGCCGGCCCGCCACCCCGGCGGAGCTGGAGTCGTACCAGAGCTGGATCGAGGGGATCGCCGGCCAGATCGGCACGTCCCCGGCCGTGGTCGTCCTGGAGCCGGGCAGCCTGGTCAAGCTGCCCGGCACGAAGAACTGCGACCCGCAGGGCTCCCCCGACCAGCGCTACGCGGCCCTGCGCGCGGCGGCCGGGGCGCTCAAGGCGAACCCGCGCACCGCCGTCTACCTCGACGGCGCCCAGGACCTCTACCCCGGCACCGAGGTCATGGCCGAGCGCCTGCTCAAGGCGGGCGTCGGCGAGACCGACGGCTTCTTCGTCAACGCCGCCGCCTTCCAGCGCACCGCGAAGGCCGTCGGGTACGGCAAGAAGCTCTCGGTTTGTGTCGCCCTGCGCCGCGCCGGCCGTTCCGACTGCCCGCCCGACGCGCCGGTGGACCCGGCCGCGCTGCCGCACTTCGTCGTCGACACCGCCCGCAACGGACAGGGTTCCTGGGCGCCGGAGAAGCACTACGCGGACCCGCAGACCTGGTGCAACCCGCCGGGCAGGGGCGTCGGCGACCGTCCGACGACCGAGACGGGCGAGGAGCTGGCCGACGCCTACCTGTGGATCGCCCGTCCCGGCACCTCCGGCGGCCACTGCCGGCGCGGCACGAAGGGCGACAAGGACCCCGAACGGGGCGTCGTCGCGCCGGAGGCGGGCACATGGTGGGCGGAGATGGCCCTGGAACGGGCGAAGCTGGCGAACCCGCCGTTGCGCTGACGTTTCCACCGGAAGGCGCCGATGTTAAGCGGACGTTAGATCTCGGCCCCTCCACCTTGTCCGGGCTCCTTCCTGGGGTGAGGCTCTGACCTGCAGGTACTCCCCCAGCCCCCTGGAGGTCCCCAAGTGAGCAAACCCCGTGTGCCGTGGAAGGCGGTGGTCGGCGGCTCGGTCGGCAACCTGGTCGAGTGGTACGACTGGTTCGTCTACAGCAGCTTCGCCGTCTACTTCGCCGCGTCCTTCTTCCCGGAGGGCGACGACACGGCCAAACTGCTCAACACCGCGGCGATCTTCGCCGTCGGCTTCTTCATGCGCCCGCTCGGCGGCTGGCTGCTCGGCCGTTACGCCGACCGCCGGGGCCGCAAGGCGGCGCTCACGCTGACGGTCACGCTGATGTCGGCCAGCGCCCTGCTGATCGCGATCGCGCCCACGTACGAGTCGGTCGGCTACTTCGGCGCGCTGGTGCTGGTCGTCGCCCGGCTGCTCCAGGGCCTGTCGGTGGGCGGCGAGTACGCGGCCAGCGCCACGTACCTCACGGAGGCGACCCCGCGCGGCCGCCGCGGCCTGGCCTCCAGCTTCCAGTACGTCTCCATGACCGCCGGCCAGCTCGTCGGCCTCGGCCTGCAGATCATCCTGCAGAACACGATGTCGAAGGAGGCGCTCAGCTCCTACGGCTGGCGCATCCCGTTCGTGGTCGGCGCCCTCGCCGCCGCGGTCGTGTTCTACCTGCGGCGGAGCCTGCTGGAGACCGAGGCGTACGACGAGGAGCGGCACGCCGAGGAGAGCTCGGACCGGGGGACGATCCGGGGGCTGCTCGCCCACAAGAGGGAGGCGCTGCTGGTGATCGCCCTGACGATGGGCGGCACGGTGGCGTACTACACCTACACGACCTACCTCACCAAATACCTGTCGAACACGGCGGGCCTGGCGAAGGAGACGGCCACGCTGGTGAGCTTCTGCGCGCTGTTCGTCTTCATGTGCCTGCAGCCGCTGGCGGGGGCGCTGTCGGACCGGATCGGGCGGCGGCCGCTGCTGATCACGTTCGGGATCGGGTCGATGCTGGGGACGGTGCCGCTGATGACGGCGCTCGGCGGGGCGAGCGGGTTCGGCGGGGCGCTGGCGCTGTCGCTGACCGGGCTGGTGATCGTCACCGGCTACACCTCGATCAACGCGGTGGTGAAGGCCGAGCTGTTCCCGACCGGGGTGCGGGCGCTCGGGGTGGCGTTGCCGTACGCGATCGCGAACGCGCTGTTCGGCGGCACCGCCGAGTACGTGGCTCTGTGGTTCAAGAACGCGAAGATGGAGTCCGGTTTCTTCTGGTACGTCGCCGGTTGCGCCGCCGTCTCGCTCGTCGTCTACCTGTTCATGCGCGAGACCCGGGACGCGGCCCTGTCGCGGGCCGAGCAGACGGCGGGGGCCGTCCCGGAACGCGTGTAGCCCGCGCGCGTCTACCCTGGCGGCATGCGAGTTCTGCTGGTCGAGGACGATGACCGGCTGGCCGCCGCGCTGACGACGGCGCTCGCCCGGCACGGCCACCGGGTGACGCGGGCGGGTCTGGCCGTCGACGCCCTCCGCCTGGCGGGGGGCGTCGACTTCGTCCTGCTGGACCTGGGTCTGCCCGACATGGACGGCCTCGACGTGCTGCGCCGCCTGCGCCGGGTGTCGGCCGTGCCGCTGATCGTGGTGACCGCGCGCACCGAGGAGCGCGAGGTGCTGCGCGGCCTGCGCTCGGGGGCCGACGACTACCTGGTCAAGCCGTTCCGTACGGCGGAGCTGATGGCCCGTATGGAGGCGGTCGTGCGGCGCGGCACCCGCCCGCTGCCGCGCCGCGACGACGTGGTGCAGGTCGGCGACGTGCGTATCGACCTGGAGACGCGGCAGGTGACGGTGGCCGGGGAGGCGGTGACGCTGACCCGGCGGGAGTTCGACGTGCTGGCGCTGCTGGCCAGGGAGCCCGGCGTGGTGCGCAGCCGGGAGGAGATCCTCGACGAGGTGTGGGGCGACCCGCTGCTGTCGGCCTCGCGGTCGCTGGACGTGCACGTGGCGGGGCTGCGCGCCAAGACGGGCCGGCCGGGGCTGGTGGAGACCCTGCGGGGCACGGGCTACCGGCTGGGCTCGGCCGGATGAACGCGCGGCTGGTGGTCACGTTCACCACGCTGATCGCGATCCTCATCGCGGCGCTGGCGGTGCCGCTCGGCTGGGCGTACGCCTCCCACCGGACGAACCGGCTGCTCCTCGACCGCCGCGCCGACGCCACCCGCTTCGCCGAGCTGGCCGACCAGGCGGCGCGCGAGGGCGACTACGCGGGCCTGGTGCAGGAGGTGCGCCGCTACGCCGACCTGTACGGCGCGGCGGTCCGCGTCCGCGACCGGGACGGCTCGGTCCGCTTCACCGCCGGCTCCTTCGCCGCCGACGACCGCGAGGCCACCCGCCTGGCGCTGTCCGGCCGCACCACCGATGACCTGCCGATGACGACGCCGTTCGGGCCGGCGTACGCGCTGCTGGCCGAGCCCGCCGGGCGGGACGCGCAGCTCTCGGGCGTGGTGCTGCTCCAGGCCCCGGCGGGCCGCGCCCGGCTGGACGTGTCGCTGGTGTGGGGCGCGCTGGCGCTCGGCGCGCTGGCCGCGCTCGGGCTCGGCGCGCTGGTGGCCAGGCGGCTGGCCCGCTGGATCCTGCGCCCGGTCACCGAGCTGGACCGCACCACGCGGGCCATCGCCCGGGGCCGGCTGGACGCGCGGGCGCATCCGGGGGCCGGGCCGTCGGAGCTGCGGCGGCTGGAGGAGCGCTTCAACGCGATGGCCGACGCCGTGGCGGGGGCGATGGAGCGGCAGCGGGCGTTCGTCGCCGACGCCTCGCACGAGCTGCGCACCCCGCTCACCGTGCTGGGGCTGCGGCTGGAGAACCTGGAGCCGCATCTGAAGGCCGAGGGCTCGGCCGAGTACGCCGAGGCGATGGCCGAGCTGGACCGGCTGGCGCTGCTGGTGGAGGACCTGCTGACCCTCGCCAGGGTGGAGGCGGGAGCAGGGCTGGAGTCCCGGCCGGTCCCGCTGGGTCCGCGCCTCGCGGTCTGGCGCGAGGTGTACGCGGCCAAGGGGCTCGCCCTGGTGGCCCCCGAGCACGGCGAGGTGCCGGAGGCGGCGGCCAGGATCGCCGACATCGCGCTGGACAACGCGCAGAAGTTCGTCCCCGAGGGCGGGACGGTGACCGTCACCCTGGCCGGCGGGGTGCTGCGGGTGGCCGACGACGGGCCGGGGCTGGGCGAGGAGGAGCGGGCCGAGGCGCTGGGGCGCTTCTGGCGGGCGGGCTCGCACGCGAACGTGCCGGGGAGCGGGCTCGGCCTGGCCATCGCCGCCGAGCTGGCCCGCGCCTGCGGCGGCGCCCTCCACCTCCTGCCCACCGTTCCTCACGGACTGACCGTGGAGCTCCGTCTCCCCTCGTGAGCTCCGTGTCGGATTCCGGGGCCGGTCCGTGCCGAGTTGGAGAGCCGGCGGACAGCGAAGACGCCGAGTGCCAGGTGCAGGACGCCGGCCACGGCGGCGGCCACGTGCAGGCCGGTCACGAAGGCCGTCTTCGCCTCCTCGGCCGCCGCCGCCGCGAGGCCGGGAAGCCGGAGGGTCTCGCCGAGGGTGGGCGCCAGGTCCGGCCCCTGGAGGCGGAAGACCAGGGCGGCGAGCGAGCCGAGGAGCGCGATGCCGAGGGCGTTGCCCAGCTCGTTGCTGGTCTCCGCGATCGCGCCCGCCGAGCCCGCTCGTGCCGGAGGGACGGCGCCGACGGCGGTGTCGGCGACGACGCTGAAGGAGATGCCGTAGCCGATGCCCGCGACGACCGTGGAGGCGACGTACCAGCCCGTCCCGCCCGTGACGGCCGTGGGCAGCAGGAGCAGCAGACCGGCCGCGATGGAGAAGTGGCAGACCGCGAGGGCGGCGCGCTTCCCGACGCGGCCGGCCACGAGGGGCGTGACGACGCAGCTGACCGTGAGGACCACGGCGCCGGGCAGCGCGAGCAGGGCCGCGCGCAGGACGGGCAGGCCGAGGACGGACTGCAGGTAGACGCCCGCCAGGTACGCGGTCGCCGACCAGGCCGCCAGCGGCAGCAGCCCGGTGATGATCGCCACCGTGAAGACCCGGTCGCGGAAGAGCGAGAAGTCCACCAGCGGGTGCCGGAGGCCGCGCTGCCTGCGCGCGAACCACGCCAGCAGCGCCGCCCCCGTGATCCCCGGCACGACCGCGACGGCCGACGGGCCTTCGGCGGCGGCGTGCTTGAGCGCGTAGATGACGAGCAGGAGACCGGCCGCCGAGGTCACGACGCTGAGCACGTCGACGCGACCCGGACGAGTCGCTCGGACCTCGCGTAGCAGGATGGGCGCGAGGAGCAGGAACAGGGCGACGACGGGCAGGTTGATCAGGAAGACCGAGCCCCACCAGAACCGCTCAAGCAGGATGCCGCCGACGACCGGGCCGATGGCGAACCCGGCCGCGAACGCCGCCGCGAAGACGCCGATGGCCTGCGCCCGCCGCCGCGGGTCGGCGAACAGCTCGCTCAGCACCGCGAGGGCCGACGGCAGGAGCGTGGCGCCCGCCACCCCCATCAGCGCGCGGGCGACGATCAGCAGCTCGGGGCCGGGCGCGAACGCCGCTCCCGCCGAGCCGATCCCGAACGCCGTCGCGCCGATCATGAGCAGTTTCAGCCGGCCGTACCGGTCGCCGAGGTTGCCGAACGCGATCAGCAGGGAGCCGACGGCGAAGCCGTAGACGTCCAGGATCCACAGGGCCTGGTCGGCGGTCGGCGTGAGGTCCTGGCTGATCCGGGGCATCGCCAGGAAGAGGATGGACCCGTCCATGGAGACCAGCAGGACGGGCCCGAGGATCACCGCCAGGCCGAGCCAGGCCCGCGGCCCCGGCGAAGTGTGCGTGTGCTGTCGAGACATGGCATCGACGGTCCGCCAGGAGGGGGCCCGGCAACCATCCCCCTGGCGTGGGTGCACTTGACAGGGACACCCTCCGGGGCGCCGCTCGGCCTACGATCGACGGCGTGGAGAGTTTCGGAGCGTTTCTGAAGAGCCGGCGTGACCAGGTGACGCCGGCCGCGATCGGTCTGCGCACCTTCGGGACCGCCCGCCGGGTCCCCGGTCTGCGGCGCGAGGAGCTCGCCCAGCTCGCGGGGGTGAGCGTCGGCTACTACACGCGCCTGGAGCAGGGGCACGCGGACACCGCCTCCGAGCAGGTGCTCGACGCGCTGGCGCGGGTGCTGCGGCTCGACCCGGTCGAGACCGTGCACCTGCACAACCTCGCCCGGCAACCCGCGCGGCCCGGCCTCTCGGAACCGCCGCCGGAGGAGCCGCACCCGCGGGTCCTCGCGCTCCTGCGCTCCCTGGCGGACGCGACGCCGGCGATCGTGCTCGGCCGCCGGGGCGACGTGCTCGCCTGGAACCGCGCCGGTCACGCGCTCGTCGCCGAGCACCTTCCCTTCGACGCGCCGTGGGAGCCGGCGGGCCGCCCGTCCGTCCCGCGGATGTTCTTCCTCGACCCGCTCACCCGCGACCTGCACCACAACTGGGACGAGCTTGCCCGCGTCCACGTCGCCTACCTGCGGCTCACCGCCGGGCGGTTCCCCACGGACGCGCGCCTGGCGGAGCTGATCGGCGAGCTCACGATGCGCAGCGACGCGTTCGCGACGATGTGGGCGGCCGGCGAGGTCGCCGACTGCACCGTGGGGGCCATGCGCCTGCGGCACCCCACCGTCGGCGCCGTGAACGTCACCTACCAGGTCTGGCTCCAGCCCGAGAGCCCGGACCACCGGCTGGAGTTCTACACCCCGGACGACCCGGGCTCCGCCGACGCCCTGCGCCTCCTGGCCCACCAGAGCCGGGCACTGGAAGAGTCTCAGCCCAGCTCCGCCCTTTCTCTCCAAGGACCTCAGCCGTAGACCGACCGGTAGTACCGGATCGCGCCCGGGTGCAGCGGCACCACCCCGGTGCCGATGGCGTAGCGCGGGTCGAGCCGCCCGCCGGGCGCGGACGGCGCCTGGAGCCGGTCACGGGCCCTGAACACCGTCTCGACCACCGTGTACGCCACGTCCTCCCCCAGCGACGCCCGGCACATCAGGTAGCTGGGCGTCCCGACGGTGGCCACCGGCCCGGCCGCGCCGTACGCGCCGGCGGGGACGGTGCCGTGCTCGTACACGGGGCCGAACTCCCGCCGCAGCACCGTCACCATGGGGTCCAGCGGCACGAGCCGGATCCCGCCGGCCGCCTCAAGCGCGGGCGTCGGCACCCCGCCCGACCAGAAGAACGCCTCCACCTCCCCGGCCCGCAGCGCCGCGATGGACGCGTCCAGCTCCAGCCGGACGAGCTCGGGCGGGCGGGCGAGCCCGGCCGCGGCGAGCACGCGGGTGGCGGTCACCGCGGTGCCCGACCCCTCCGCCCCGATCGCGACCCTGCGCCCGGCGAGGCCGCCGACGGCGGCGATCCCGGACCCGGCGGGCACGACGAGGTGGACGTAGTTCATGTAGACGCGGCCGAGCGCCGCGACCGCCTGGTGGCGTACCCGGATCGCGTCGTCGGCGGTGTCGGCCAGCGCGAAGCCGACGTCGGCCCGCCCGTCGGCCATCATCGTCAGGTTCTGCACGCTGGCCGCCGTGGACAGCACCCGTACGCGGAGCCCGTCCCGCCGCAGCTCCCCTGCCAGGCGGTCGCCGAGCTGCCCGTACGCGCCGCCGGTCTGCCCCGTGACCAGCCGCAGCTCGGCCTCGGGCGGGCCGCCGCCCGAGCAGGCGGCCGCCGCCAGGGGCAGCGCGAGCAGCGACCGGCGGGTAATGGACATGAACTCACGTTATCCGCCGGAGCAGAATGGACCTTGTGACCACCGCTCGCCTGCGCATCGCCCCAGAGCTGAGGATGTTCCTGCCCGTGAGCCGCCGCCAGGAGTGGCACGAGGTGACGCCGGACGGCACCTCCACCCTGGGCCACCACGTGGAGTCCACCGGCGTCCCGCTGACCGAGGTGGGCCAGCTCACCGTGGCCGGCCGCCCGGTGCCCTTCTCCTACCAGCTCGCGCCCGGGGACGTGGCGGAGGTCCCGCCCAAGCCCCGGCCCCAGCGCCTGCCCGACGACCCCCGCTTCCTGCTGGACGTGCACCTCGGCACCCTGGCCCGCCGCCTGCGCCTGCTCGGCGTCGACGCCGCCTACCACAACGACATGGACGACCCCTCGCTCGTGGCGCAGGCCAACGCCGAGCGCAGGGTCCTGCTCACCCAGGACCGCGGCCTGCTGCGCCGCCGCGCGCTGTGGCTCGGCGCGTACGTCCGCGGCTCCGACCCCGCCGACCAGCTGCACGACCTCCTCGACCGCTTCTCGCCGCCCCTGCGCCCGTGGTCGCGCTGCACGGCCTGCAACGGCGAGCTGGACCCGGTCGACAAGCAGGAGATCTCCCGGCAACTGGAGTCGGGCACCAGGCGCAGCTACGACGCCTATGGCCGCTGCCGCGACTGCGGCCAGGTCTACTGGCGCGGCGCCCACAGCGGCCGGCTGGAGGAGATCGTGCGCTCGGCCCTCGCCTGGACCGGCGGCTCGGCGCCGGGTTGACCTTTCCGGGTAGCCGGAGCTCCAGGGGCCTGATAAGGAAGGGCGGTGGAATTCCGCATCATGGGGCCGCTGGAGGTCCGGGACGCCGACGGCGCGGACCGCACCCCGGCCGTGCCCAAGCACCGGGATCTGCTGGCGATGTTCCTGCTCAACGCCGGCCGGCCGCTCACCGCCGAGCGGCTGCGGCGGCTGCTGTGGCCGCGCGAGGGCGGTGAGCGCTCCGACTCGCTGATCCGCGGCTACGTCGGGCAGCTCCGCAAGCTCATCGGCCAGGACACGATCGCGACCGTCTCCGGCGCGTACGCGCTGCACCTCGGCGACGGCCGGCTCGACGTGGACCGGTTCCGGCTGCTGGTGGGCGAGGGCGCGTACGAGGAGGCTCTGGGCCTGTGGCGCGGGGAGGCGCTGGAGGACCTGGACCCCGACGGCGTGCGGTGGGTGGAGACGCGGCGGCTGCGCGAGGAGCTGGAGGAGCTGCGGCTGCTGGCCCTGGAGCGGCGGGTCCAGGCCGACCTGGACGCCGGACGGCACCGCGAGCTGCTGGCGGAGCTGCGTCAGCTCACCAAGCGGTATCCGCTGTGGCAGCGCTTCCGCGGCCAGTACATGCTGGCGCTCTACCGGAGCGGGCGGCGGGTGGACGCGCTGGCCGCGTACGCGGTGCTGCGCGACCGGCTCGACGGCGGGCACGCGATCGAGCCGGACCCCGAGCTGCAGCTCCTCTACCACCGCATGCTGCACGACGACGTGTCGCTGCACGTCTCGGCCGGCCCGCCGGTGCTGCTGCCGCCCGACGTGGCCGACTTCACGGGCCGCGAGGACCTGCTGAGCGAGGTGGTCGGCGGGCTGGTCGTGGTGCACGGGCAGGCGGGGGCGGGCAAGTCGGCGCTGGCGGTGCACGCGGCCTGGCGGGCCCGCGAGCGTTTCGGCGACGGCATCCTGTACGCCGACCTGCGCGAGACCACGACCCCGGCCGCCGTCCTGGAGGACTTCCTGCGCTGGCTCGGCTGCCCCGCGCAGGCCATCCCGGCCGGGCTGGAGCAGCGCGAGCGATTGTTCCGCGCCTACACCGCCAACCGGCGGCTGCTCGTGCTGCTGGACAACGCCGTCGGCGAGGCGCAGGTCCGGCCGTTGCTCAGCGCCTGCCCGACGGTCGTGACCAGCCGTTCGCCGCTCGGCGGGCTGCCGGGCGCGCGGCGGCTGTCGGTGGGCGTCCTCGACGACGCGGCGGCGCTGGAGCTGCTGGCCAGGAGCTCGGGCCGGGCGGGCGACGACGGGCTGCGCGGCCTGGCCCGCTTCTGCGGCGGCCTGCCGATCGCGCTGCGCATCGCGGGCTCGCGCCTCGCGGCCCGCCCCGAGTGGACCGTCGGCTACCTGGTCCGCCTGCTGGAGGACGAGCACGAGCGGCTGGACCGGCTGCACGCCGGCGACCTGGCGGTGCGCAGCGTGTTCGCGATCGGGTTCGACGGGCTGCCGGAGGCGGCCAGGCGCACGCTGCGCGGCCTCGGCGCGCTGTCGGCCCCCGACTTCGCCGACTGGGTGACCGACCTGCTGGGCGGCCAGGCCGAGGCGCTGGTGGACGCGGGGCTGCTGGAGACGCACGGCGTGGACGTGGCGGGCCAGGTCCGCTACCGGCTGCACGACCTGACCCGGCTGTTCGCCCGCGAGCGGCCGGTGCCCGAGGTGCTGCCGCGGCTCGCGGAGGTGGTGCTGGAACGGGTCCGCGCCTCCCGCTTCCAGCTGGTGTCCGGCGATCCCGCGACGACCGTGGCGACCCGCGACATCCGCGAGTCGGTGGAGTGGCTGGCGGCCGAACGTGGCTTCCTGGTGAGCCTGGTGGCCGACCTGCACGCGGCCGGCCTCGACGAGCCGTGCTGGCGGCTCGCGCACCTGCTGGCGCCCTACCTGGAGCGGCAGCGCTTCCTGGACGACTGGCGGGCCGTCACCTCGCTCGCGCTGGTGTCGGCGCGGCGCTCCGGCGACGGCGAGGGGCTCGTCCTGCTGGATTTGGGCGATCTGCACCTGGCCGAGCGGGACTGGGCGCGGGCCGAGGAACTGCTGCTCGCGGCGCTGGCGAAGCTGGCCGGACAGCCCAGGGAGAGCGCCCGCGCCACCCGCAGGCTCGGCCGGGTGCACCTGGAGCTGGGCCGGCTGGAGGAGGCCGAGCGCACGCTGCTGGCCTGCCTTTCGCGGGCGGAGAACCAGCGCGACGCGGCCGACGCCGAGCAGGCCCTCGGCATGGTGCTGCGCCGCGCGGGACGCCTGGACGAGGCCGCCGACCGGCTGACCGCCGCCGTGGACCGGCTGGCCGCGCTGGGCGACCGGCACCGGCAGGCCGACACGCTGCTGGAGCTCGCGGCGGCGCGCCTCGCGCAGGGGCGCAAGCCGGACGCCCGCGCCGCCGCCGAGCAGGCGAGAAGCCTCGCGGTACGCCTCGGCGACCGGCTGCTCGACGCCCACGCCCTGCTGGCCCTCGCCCGGGTGGGCCGGGCGGAGGGCGCGGCCGGGCGGGCCGGCGAGCTGGCGAGGGCGGCGCTGGAGATCTTCGACAGGACGGGCGAGCGCCGGGGCGCCGCGAACGCCCGCAGCCTGCTCGCCCTCCTGGGCTCCTCCGCGTAAGCGGCCTACACCGCCAGCAGCCTGCGTACGTCGTCGCGCCGCAGCTCCTCGGCGCCCCCGGTGCGGACGACGTGCCCGGCGTCGAGGATGACGAACCGGTCGGCGAGCCGCAGCGCGATGTCCAGATACTGCTCGACGAGCAGCACCGCCAGCCCGGCGGCGTGCAGCCGCTCGATGGCCGCCTCGATCTCCAGGATGATCGACGGCTGGATGCCCTCGGTCGGCTCGTCCAGGATGAGCATCCGGGGGCGGGTGACCAGGGCGCGGGCCATCGCGAGCTGCTGCTGCTGGCCGCCGGACAGGTGCCCGGCGCTCCGCCTGAGCATGGGCTTGAGCGCCGGGAACAGGTCCAGGGCCTCGTCCACGGCCTCCTTCGGCTGCTTGGCGGCCTCGACGGTGACCAGCAGGTTGCCGAGCACCGAGAGCTGGGGGAAGCACTGGTGGCCCTGGGGGACGTACCCCATGCCGAGCCTGACCCGCTCGTGCGGCTTCAGTCCGGTCACGTCGCGGCCGTCGAAGGCGACCGTGCCGGCCGTGGCGGGCAGCACGCCCATGACGGTGTTGAGCAGGGTCGTCTTGCCGACGCCGTTGCGGCCCATCACGCAGACGAGCCGGCCGGGCTCCACCTCCAGCGACACTCCGAACAGCACGTGCGCCCGTCCGTACCCCGACTCAAGTCCGTTCACCGACAGCAGCATCGCTCGGCCTCCTCCCGAGATAGACCTCCTGCACCCGCGGGTCGGCGCTGACCTGCTCCACCGAACCCTCCACGAGCACCTTGCCCTCGTGCAGCACGGTCACGGTGGACGCGTGCCGCCGCAGGAACTCCATGTCGTGCTCGACCACGATCACCGTGTGGTCCGCGGCGATCTCGGTGAGCAGCCGGCCGGTGCGCTCGCGTTCGTCGCCGGACATGCCGGCCACCGGCTCGTCCAGCAGCAGCAGCCGCGGCCGCTGCGCCAGCAGCATCCCGATCTCCAGCCACTGGCGCTGGCCGTGCGAGAGAACGCCCGCTGAACGTTCGGCGAGCTCTTCGAGCCCGGTCCTGGCCAGGGCCTCGGCGACGGTCTCGGAGACGCCGCGGCGCCGCCGGGCGAGCGACCAGAGCGGGCTGCGGAAGCCGGCCGCCAGGTCGAGGTTCTCCAGGACGGTCAGCTCCTCGAACACCACCGACGTCTGGAACGTCCGGCCGACGCCGAGCCGGACGATCTGATGCTCCTTGCGGCCTGCCAGGTCGTGGCCGGCGAAGCGCACGCTGCCCGCCACCGGCCGGGTCAGCCCGGTGATCACGTCGATCAGCGTGGTCTTGCCCGCGCCGTTCGGCCCGATGAGGAAGCGCAGCTCGCCCTCGGGGACCGTCAGGTCCACGCCGTCGAGCGCCCGGTAGCCGTCGAACTCCACCCGCACGTCACGCAGTTCGAGCACGGCGCACCCTCCCGAGCAGTCCGGCGATCCCCTTGGGGGCCAGGGTCATGACCAGGATGAACAGCGCGCCCTGCAGGTAGAGCCAGCCGTCGGCGAACTGCTCGCTGAAGGCGGTCTTGGCGTAGCCCATGACGACCGCGCCCAGCACGGCCCCCGCCAGGGCGTGCCGCCCGCCGACCGCCACCGCGACCACCAGCTCCAGCGACGGCACGACGCCGAGCAGCGCCGGCGAGATGATGCCGACGACCGGCACGAACAGCGCGCCCGCCAGCCCGGCCATGCCGGCCGAGATCGCGAAGGTGACGGTCTTGACGAGGGCCGGGTCGTAGCCGAGGAAGCGCACCCGGTCCTCGCCGTCGCGCACCGCCACCAGCAGCCGGCCGAAGCGGCTGTTCACGAGCTGCCGGGTGGCCAGGTAGAGGACGCCGAGCACGCCCGCGGTCACCAGGTAGAGCCCGCGCTGCGTGGAATCCTCGGCGAGGTCCTGGCCGAACAGCTCGAAGAAGTTCGTCATGCCGTTGGTGCCGCCGGTCAGCCCCTGCTGACCGACCAGCAGGATGACCAGGGCGGCGGCCAGCGCCTGGGTGAGGATCGCGAAGTACGCCCCGCGCACCCGCTGCCGGAACACCAGCGTGCCGAGGACCGCCGCGAGCGCCATCGGCCCGAGCACGGCCATCGCGAGCGCGAGGACCGGGCTGGCGAACGGCGCCCACAGCGCCGGCAGCTCCTCCACGCCGCTCCACACCATGAAGTCCGGCAGCCCGCCGGGCCCGGCCTCGGTGAGCTTGAGGTACATCGCCATCGCGTAGCCGCCGAGCCCGAAGAAGACGCCCTGCCCGAGGGTGAGCATGCCGCCCTTGCCCCACGCCAGCCCGATGCCGAGCGCGACGATCGCGTAGCACAGGTACTTCGCCAGCAGGCCCAGCCGGAACGGCTCCAGCAGCAGCGGCGCGGCGACCAGCGCCACCACGGCGACGGCGGCGAACGGCAGGTTGCGCCGGATCAGCCCTTTCATGTGAGCACCCGCGATCGGAGCACGAACATCCCCTGCGGGCGCACCTGGAGGAACGCGATGATCACGGCGAACACGATCACCTTCGCCAGCGAGGCGTCCGACCAGAACTCGGCGTAGGAGTTGAGCAGGCCGAGCCCGGCCGCCGCGAGCACCGCCCCGCGCAGCTGCCCGAGCCCGCCCGCGACCACCACGAGGAAGGCGTCCACGATGTAGTACGTGCCGAGCCCCGGCCCGACCGGCCCGATGAGGGTGAGCGCCACCCCGGCCACGCCGGCCAGCCCGGACCCGACGAAGAACGTCAGCATGTCCACCCGCCCGGTGTCGATCCCGCTGGTCGCGGCGAGCCGCCGGTTCTGCACCACCGCCTGCGTACGCCGCCCGAGCGCGGTCCGGTTGAGGTAGACCCAGACCGCGACCACGCCGGCGACGGCCAGCGCCATGATGAACAGCCGGTTGTAGGGCAGGATGCCGACGCCCCCGGCCAGCCAGGAGGGCGCGGGCACCTGCACGTTGGGCGCGCCGAACAGGTCGCGGGCGAGCTGCTGCAGCACCAGGCTGACGCCCCAGGTGAGCAGCAGCGTGTCCAGCGGGCGGCCGTAGAAGTGGCGGACGGCCGCGCGTTCCAGGACCAGCCCCATGGCCCCGGCGACGAGGAACGCCGCCGGGAGCGCGAGCACGAGGTCGCCGATGAGGAACGCGGTGTACGCGCCCGCCATGATGAACTCCCCGTGCGCCATGTTGATCACGCCCATCTGGCCGAACGTGAACGTCAGCCCGAGCGCCACGAGCAGCAGCACCGCCCCGATGGACAGCCCGATGGGAAGCTGGTTGACGAAGGCCGTCATCAGGAGGCCGCCAGCCCGGCCGCCCAGGGGTAGCCCTTCAGGTACGGGTCGGGCTTGATCGGCTCGCCGGAGTCCCACACCTGCTTGATCAGCCCGTCGGGCTGGATGATGCCGATGCGGGCGGTCTTGTACAGGTGCTGGTTCTCGCCGTCGATGGTGACCTTGCCCTCGGGGCGGTCCAGCGAGATGCCGGGCGCGGCCTTCTTCACCGCCTCGACCTCGGTGGTGCCGGCCTTCTTGACGGCCTCGGCCCACAAGTAGACGGCGTTGTAGCCGGCCTCCATCGGGTCGGAGGTGACCTTGTTCGCGCCGTACTTGGCCTTGTACGCCTTGACGAACGCCTCGTTGGCCGGGGTCTCGGTGGTCTGGTAGTAGTTCCAGGCGACCGGGTGGCCGGCGATGTTGTCCACGCCGATGCCCGTGACCTCCTCCTCGGCGACGCTGACCGACAGCACGGGCATCGTCTCGGCGGTGACGCCGGCGCTCTTGAGCTGCTTGAAGAAGGCGACGTTGCTGTCGCCGTTGAGGGTGTTGAACACGGCGTCCGGCTTGGCCTGGACGACCTTGTTGACGAGGGTCGAGTATTCGGTGTGGCCGAGCGGGGTGTACTCCTCGCCGAGGACCTCCATGCCGTTGGCGGCCGCGTACGCCTTGATGATCTTGTTGGCGGTGCGCGGGAAGACGTAGTCGCTGCCGACCAGGAAGACCTTTTTCTTGCCCTGCTCCTTCAGGTAGTCGAGGCCGGGGATGATCTGCTGGTTGGTGGTGGCGCCGGTGTAGAAGATGTACGGCGAGCTCTCCAGGCCCTCGTACTGCACCGGATACCACAGCAGCGCCTTGTAGCGCTCGAAGACCGGGAGCATGGCCTTGCGGCTGGCGGAGGTCCAGCCGCCGAAGACGGTGGCGACCTTGTCCTGCCTGATGAGCTTGGTGGCCTTCTCGGCGAAGGTCGGCCAGTCGGAGGCGCCGTCCTCGGCCACGGGGACGAGCTTCTTGCCGAGCACCCCGCCCGCCCGGTTGATCTCGTCGATGGCCAGCAGCTCGGCGTCGCGTACGGTGACCTCGCTGATCGCCATCGTGCCGCTGAGCGAGTGGAGGAGGCCGACCTTGATCTCCTGGGCCTCGGCGGCCGGCTGGGCGTTGGATCCGCAGGCCGCTAAGGCCAGGACGAGGGCTCCTGAGACAATCGGGCGGGAGATGCGCACGGCGGTTCCTTCCTGCCGACCGGTTCTGCGAGAAAGGTGACCCCGGCGCGTTTCGCGCTCGGATCCCGGGCGTTAATACGCCTTTGCCGGATCTTCACAAGTGCACATAACCCGTCATGTGCGCCTTCTCCGCAGCGCGAAACAGACCCGACATCCCCCGGCAACGGCGGCGAAACCCCCGGTTCCTATGGTCCGGCCATGCGGCTTACCTCACACGAGCAGGAACGGCTGCTCATCCACGTCGCCGCCGGGGTGGCGCGCGAGCGGCAGGCCAGGGGCCTGCGGCTCAACCACCCCGAGGCCACCGCCGTCATCGCCTCGTTCCTCATGGAGGGCGCCAGGGACGGGCGCACCGTGGCCGAGCTCATGGAGGCCGGCCGCGCGGTGCTGAGCCGGGCCGACGTCATGGAGGGCGTGCCGGAGATGCTGGAACGCGTGCAGATCGAGGCCACGTTCCCCGACGGCACGAAGCTCGTGACCGTGCACAGGCCGATCCCGTGATCCCCGGCGAGTACGCGCACCCCGAGGGCTCCCACCCGCTCAACCCCGGGCGCGAACGGACGACGCTGCGCGTGGTCAACACGGCAGACCGGCCGGTCCAGGTGGGCTCCCACTACCACTTCGCGGCCGTCAACCCGGGGCTGGAGTTCGACAGGAAGGCGGCGTGGGGGATGCGGCTGGACGTGCCCGCGGGCACCGCGATCAGGTTCGAGCCGGGCGTCGAGCGCGACGTCACGCTCGTGCCGCTGGCCGGCGGCCGGATCGTCCCCGGGCTGCGTCCCGAGTGGGCGGGGCCGCTCGATGGCTGACCTCTCGCGGGCCCGCTACGCCGCGCTCTACGGCCCCACCACCGGCGACCGGATCCGGCTGGCCGACACCGACCTGTTCATCGAGGTCACCGAGGACCTGTCGATGGGCCCGGCGGGCGCCGGCGACGAGGCCGTGTTCGGCGGCGGCAAGGTCATCCGCGAGTCCATGGGGCAGTCGCGCGCCACCCGCGCCGAGGGCGCGATGGACCTCGTCATCACCGGCGCGGTCATCCTCGACCACTGGGGCGTGATCAAGGCCGACGTCGGCATCCGCGACGGCCGCGTCCACGGCCTCGGCAAGGCCGGCAACCCCGACACCATGGACGGCGTGGACCTCGTCATCGGCCCGTCCACCGAGATCCTGTCCGGCAACGGCAAGATCCTCACCGCCGGGGCCGTCGACTCGCACGTCCACCTGATCTGCCCGCAGCTCCTCGACGAGGCCATCGGATCGGGCGTCACCACGATCGTCGGCGGCGGCACCGGACCCGTGGACGGCACCAAGGCCACCACCGTGACCGGCACCTGGTATCTCGGCCGCATGCTGGAGTCGCTCGACTCCTACCCGCTGAACTTCGCGCTGCTCGGCAAGGGCAACACCGTCAGCGCCGAGGGCCTGCTGGAGCAGTTGCGCGCCGGCGCCTCCGGCTTCAAGCTGCACGAGGACTGGGGCACCACCCCGGCCGCCATCGACGCCTGCCTGCGGGTGGCCGACGCGACCGGCGTGCAGGTGACGATCCACACCGACACCCTGAACGAGGCCGGGTTCGTCGAGTCGACGCTCGCCGCCATCGGCGACCGGATGATCCACGCCTACCACACCGAGGGCGCGGGCGGCGGCCACGCCCCCGACATCATCCGCGTCGCCGCCTACCCCAACGTGCTGCCCTCCTCCACCAACCCCACCCGGCCGCACACCGTCAACACGCTCGACGAGCACCTCGACATGCTGATGGTCTGCCACCACCTCAACCCGTCGATCCCCGAGGACCTCGCCTTCGCCGAGTCGCGCATCCGGCCCACGACGATGGCCGCCGAGGACGTGCTGCACGACATGGGCGCGATCTCGATGATCGGCTCCGACTCGCAGGCCATGGGCCGCATCGGCGAGACGATCATCCGCACCTGGCAGACCGCGCACGTCATGAAGACCCGCCGCGGCCGGCTCGGCGACGGCCCCGCGGACAACCTGCGGGCCCGCCGCTACGTCGCCAAATACACCATCTGCCCGGCCGTCGCCCACGGCCTGGACGGCGAGGTCGGCTCCGTCGAACGCGGCAAGCTCGCCGACCTCGTCCTGTGGGACCCGGCGTTCTTCGGCGTCAAGCCGGACCTCGTGCTCAAGGGCGGCGTGGTCGCCTGGGCGCAGATGGGCGACGCCAACGCCTCCATCCCGACGCCGCAGCCGGTGCTGCCACGGCCCATGTTCGGCGCCTCACCGGTCACCGCCGCGGCCACCTCGCTGCACTTCGTGGCGCCGATGGCGCTGGAGTCGGGGCTCGCCGACCGGCTCGCCGTGCGGCGGCGGCTCGCTCCGGCCGCCGACGTACGCCGGCGCGGCAAGTCCGCCATGCCGCTCAACGACGCCCTGCCGAGGATCGAGGTGGCGGCCGACACGTTCGAGGTGCGGGTCGACGGCGAGCTCATCGAGCCCGCCCCGGCCGTCAGCCTGCCCATGGCCCAGCGTTACTTCCTGTTCTGATGACCTCATGCTGAGTCCAGGTCTGCTGCTGCTCGCCGACTCCCGCCTGCCGGCCGGCGGCCACGCGCACTCCGGCGGCGCCGAGCGGGCGATCGCGTCGGGGGCGGTGCACGACGTGCCGTCCCTGGAGGGGTTCCTGCGGGGCCGCCTGCACACGGCGGGCGCGCTGGCCGCCGCCCTCGCCGCCGCCGCGCACGCCGCCGCCGAGCGTCCCGGGTGGGAGCTGCTGGACGAGGAGGCCGACGCCCGCACCGCCTCCCCCGCCCAGCGGGCGGCGTCCCGTACGCAGGGCCGCCTGCTGCTGCGGGTCGCCCGCCGGGTGTGGCCGGCCGAGGCTCTGGAGGAGCTGGCGCGGCGGACGCCGAGCCCGCACCACCCGGTCGCGCTCGGCGTGGCCGCGTACGCCGCCGGGGCCACGGCCGGGGAGGCGGCGCTGGCGGCGGCGTACCACGCGGTCAGCGGCCCGGCCACGGCGGCGGTCCGGCTGCTCGGCCTGGACCCGGTCGCCGTGCACGCCCTGCTCGCCGCCCTCGGCCCCGACCTCGCGGCGGTGGCCGGACGGGTGCACCCGCCCGGCTCATGGGCGGAGCTGCCCGCGTGCTCGGCCCCGGCCCTGGACCTGCTCGCCGAGCAGCACGCCAGGGCCGAGATCCGGCTGTTCGTCTCCTAGGAAGGACCCTTCACATGGGCGCTCGACACGACGACCACCACCACGCTCCCGACGGCCACGGCCGGGCGCTGCGCCTCGGCGTGGGCGGCCCCGTGGGCAGCGGCAAGACGGCCCTGGTGGCCGCGCTGTGCCGGACGCTCGGGCCCGTCATGTCCCTGGGCGTGGTGACCAACGACATCTACACCACCGAGGACGCCGACTTCCTGCGCCGCGCGGGCGTGCTCGACCCCGAGCGCATCCTCGCCGTCGAGACCGGCTGCTGCCCGCACACCGCCATCCGCGACGACATCGCGGCCAACCTCGACGCCGTCGAGACGCTCGAAGATCGGTTCGGGCCGCTCGACCTGGTCATCGTGGAGAGCGGCGGCGACAACCTCACGGCCACGTTCAGCCGCGGGCTCGCCGACCGGCAGATCTTCGTCCTCGACGTGTCGGGCGGCGACAAGGTGCCGCGCAAGGGCGGACCCGGCGTCACCACCGCCGACCTGCTGGTGATCAACAAGACGGACCTGGCGCCGATGGTGGGCGCCGACCTCGGCGTGATGGACCGCGACGCGGCCGCCGTACGCGGCGAGCGCCCGGTCCTGTTCACCTCGATCCGCGAGCAGCCGTCGGCGGACGCGGTCGCGGGCTGGGTCAGCGACCAGGTGACCACCTGGTCCCACGCGCACGCCGCCCCCGCCTCCTGATGCGTGCGGCCGGGATGCGTGCCGCCGCGGCCGTGGGGACGGCGCTCGGCCCCGGCGGGCGGACCGTGCTGCGGCGGCTGGCCTCGGCGCCGCCGTTGACGCTGCGCCAGACCGGCCCGCACACCGTGCACCTGGTCTCGACGGCGGCCGGTCCGCTCGGCGGTGACCGCCTGTGGCTGGACCTGGACGTCGCTCCCCGTACGACGCTGGAGCTGGCGTCGGTGGCCGGCACGCTGGTCCTGCCCGGCACCGGAGAGTCGGAGCTGCTGGTCACCGCCCGGGTCGGCGCGGGCGCGCGGCTCCGCTTCGTCCCCGAGCCGACGGTGCTCGCCGCGGGCTGCGCGCACCGGCTGATCGTCCGCCTGGAGCTGGAGCCGGAGGCGAGCGTGCTGTGGCGCGAGGAGATCGTGCTCGGCCGGCACGGCGAGCGGCCCGGCCGCTGCCGCACCCGCTTCGACGCGACCCTCGCCGGCCGCCCGCTGCTGCGGCAGGAGCTCACGCTCGGCGATCCCGGCCTCGACGCCTCCCCGGCGGTGCTCGGCGGGGCGCGCTGCCTCGGCACCACGTTCCTCACCGCCACCGCGAAGGAGCCCCTGGTGTCCGACGGGCTCGCGGTGCTGCCGCTGGCGGCGTCCGGCACGGTGGTCTCGGCCCTCGCCACGGACGCGGTGGAGCTGCGCGCCCGCCTGGAACGCGGGGAGCGCGCGGTGTCCGGAGATGGTGACGACACTGTCGCAGGCCGTGGCGGTGGCGCGCGGCCCGGCATACCCTGATCGTGTGGCCGAAGACCTGCAGCTCGTCCGCCGCCCCGGCCGCGGCTACCCGCTGGCCGTGACCGTCGTCGCGGCGCTCCTGGTGTTCTGTGCGATCCTGCCCTGGGCCGGCGTCGAGGCCAGGATCGGCGTGCTCGGCGCCGGGGTGTCGGGCGACGTGCGCGGCATCGACGACGGGCTCGGCGTCTATGCCCTGCTGGCCGGGCTGGCGGCGCTCGCCTGCGGGCTCGCCGGGCTGCTGGCGCATCCGCGCCTCGCCGCCCTGGCCGTGCTGCCCGGCGGGCTGGCCGTGGCCGCCACCCTGATGTTCCAGCTGCAGGGGGGCGGCGTGCGGGACCGGATCTCGGTGGACCTCGGCCTGCTGTCGGTCTCGCCGGTGATCAGGGCCGGCTGGTTCGCCACGCTGGCCTGCGCGCTCGCGCTCGTCGTGCTCGGGGTCCTGGCGCTGGTCAGGAGGGCCAGGCCCGCAGGCCGGTCGTAGCAGGTCAGTCGTAGAAGCCGAGGCGGCGCAGCTGCTTGGGGTCGCGCTGCCAGTCCTTGGCCACGCTGATGCGCAGGTCGAGGTAGACGCGGGTGCCGAGCAGCGCCTCGATCTGCTTGCGGGCCTTGGTGCCCACCTCGCGCAACCGCTCGCCCTTGTGCCCGATGACGATGGCCTTCTGCGAGGGCCGTTCGACGAACATGTGGGCGTAGATGTCGAGCAGGTCGTCACGCCCCTCGCGGGGCAGCATCTCGTCGACGACCACGGCGATGGAGTGGGGCAGCTCGTCGCGTACGCCCTCCAGCGCGGCCTCCCTGATGAGCTCGCCGACCAGCACCTGCTCGGGCTCGTCGGTGAGGGTGCCGTCCTCGTAGAGCGGCGGCGACTCCGGCAGGTGCTTGATCAGCACGTCGCCGACGACGTCGAGCTGCTCGCCGGACTGCGCCGAGACCGGCACCACGTCGGCGAACTCCGCGATCTGCGACACCGCGAGCAGCTGCTCGGCGATCTGCTCGCGCGAGGCCAGGTCGCACTTGGTGACCACGGCCACCACCGGCGTCTTCTTCACCGCCGACAGCTTGTCGGCGATGAACCGGTCGCCCTTGCCGATCGGCTCGTTGGCCGGCACGCAGAAGCCGATCACGTCCACCTCGGTCAGCGTGGACAACACCAGGCTGTCCAGCCGCTCGCCGAGCAGCGTGCGCGGGCGGTGCAGGCCGGGGGTGTCCACGATGACGAGCTGGGCGTCGGGACGGTGCACGATGCCCCTGATGGCGCGCCTGGTGGTCTGCGGCTTGGAGGAGGTGATCGCCACCTTGGAGCCGACCAGGGCGTTCATCAGCGTGGACTTGCCGACGTTCGGCCTGCCCACGAAGCAGGCGAATCCGGCGCGATGGCTGTCTGGCGAGGTCACCTCTGCATTCTGTCCTATCGGCGGGCGTGTTCACGCCACCAGGCGAACGCCTCGGGCGCCGCCAGCGGCATCCAGGCGGTGGTGTCGAGGCCGGCCAGCTCCTCCTCCCTCACCCACCGGCACTCGTTGATCTCGTCGCCGTCGGGCTCGGGGTCGCCGGAGACGATCACGCAGGCGTAGCCGGCGATGACGTAACCGACCTGGTGGCCGTTGGGGTAGCGGACGCGGAACTCCGGGCCGCCGTAGACGCCGACCAGGCCGCGTACCTCGATCTCGATGCCGAGCTCCTCGCGCAGCTCGCGCGCCACGGCGTCCTGGGGGCGCTCGTCGGGGTCGACGCCGCCGCCGGGCGCCGCCCACAGGCCCACGTCGCCGTGCCTGGCCACCAGCAGCCGCCCCGTCCCGTCGAAGACGAACCCGGTCACCGAGGGCAGCATGAGCAGGTCGCCGCCCACCTTCTCGCGCAGCCTGGCGAGGAACGGGGACATCGGCATGTCAGCTCCGCAGCGTGCCGTCGGGGCCGGCCACGAGCAGCGTCGGCACGCCCAGCTCGGCGGCCACGGCCCGGTCGGCGTCGCCCGGCTCGCCCTCGGTCACCACCGCGACCGCCTCCAGGGACCGCGCGCCGCTGGAGATGGCCATGGCCACCGCGACCTGCACGGCCGAGAGCGAGAGCGCGGCCAGCTTGACGTCGGTCGCCGAGTAGGTGCGCCCGGTCTCGTCGCGCACTGCGGCGCCCTCGGCCGAGCCGTTGCGCGCCCGCGCGGCCCGCGCCAAGGTGATGATCTTGCTGTCTTCAGGGTCGAGAGTCACGCGCTCTAGATTAGGCGCCCCGGATCAGGTGCCGGCCATCGCCATGGCCGCCTCGACCACCTGCCTGGTGCGTGCCGGGTCCACGTCGTTCATGCCCGTGTGCACCACCGACACGAGCGTGTCGCCCACCCGGGAGAAGACCACGTCCAGCGCGTACGGATACCCGTGCAGCCGCCCCTGCAGCCGCGCGCCGACGGCGTCGTCCCCGGCGGCCTCCGGCGGCAGCTCGCTCAGCCACAGGTCGGTCCCCGACGAGGTGCGCACCACCTGGCACTCCCTGCGGGCCCTGTCCAGCTCGTCGAGGTGCGCCCCGGCCTCCCCGCCGGCGTACCGGGCCAGGCCCACCCCGGCCTGCTCCCCCAGTCCGTCGCCCTGGTAGCTGACCGCCGCCTGCGCGGTGAGCGCCTGGCCGGGCGCGTGCCCGGCGGCCGGCTCCAGCAGCGCGCGGCAACTGCGCTGCGCCGGGCCGAACGGCATCCGCCACGCCTGGTCGGGCCGGGCCGTGAAGCCGTCGGGCAGGCTCGGCTCCTTGCTGAGCGCCTCACGCAGCTGCGCCATGGCGCGCGGGTCGATGAAGCTCTCCCCGCCTCCGCCGCCGCAGCCCGCCAGCGCGCCCGTGAGCACTCCGGCGAGCGCCCAGGCGAGCAGGGCCGTGGCGGCGGTCCTCCGTCTTCGTCTCATGATTCCCCCAGCGCGGAAAATGCCCTGGGCGCTCACCAGGGGATCTCGGCGACACGCAAAAAGGGTGTCCTCATCCGGTATGCCGGACAAGAACACCCTTTACGCCGACCAGCGCCTCAGCCGGCCGCCCGGCCGGGACGCTGTCGTCCCCCCTGGAGTCGTCCTCCCGCCGCGAACCCCACCCGGCGTTCGGACGCCTCCCCCTTGACACCCACCGCACTGGATGTCGTGATTCACAGAGTGCCCGACGGTGCTTGCAGAAAACTTGTAGATCGCTTGCGAGCGGCCTTCCCGCCTACTCCTGCCCCGCGTTCGCCGGGACCGACTCCTCGTCCTCCTCGGGGGAGGCCACGCGGCGTACGACGACGGTGCTGATGCGGTTGCGCCGGCCGGCCAGCGTCTCCGCGGTCAGCGACAGCCCGGCCACCTCCGCGTGGGAGCCCGCGATGGGCACCCGGCCGAGCGCGTGGGCCAGCAGGCCGCCGACGGTCTCGACGTCGTCGACCTCGATCTCGGTGTCGAACAGCTCGGCCAGCTCGTCGACGGGCATCCGGGCGGTGACCCGCAGGGCGCCGTCGGGGACCCGCTCGACCCGGGGGGCCTCCTGGTCGTACTCGTCGGTGATCTCGCCGACGATCTCCTCCAGGACGTCCTCGATGGTGACCAGGCCGGCGGTGCCGCCGTACTCGTCGATGACGATGGCGATGTGGATCTGCCGGGCCTGCATCTCGCGCATGAGCTGGTCGATGGGCTTGCTCTCCGGCACGTACGCGGCCGGCCGCATGATCGTCTCGACCGGCTCCTTGCCGCCGCCCTCGCCCGACTCGTGGATCTTGCGGGCGATGTCCTTGAGATAGGCGATGCCGACGACGTCGTCCTCGTTCTCGCCCGCGACCGGGATGCGGGAGAAGCCGCTGCGCAGCGCCAGCGACAGCGCCTGGCTGATCGTCTTGCCGCGCTCGATGTAGACCATGTCGGTGCGCGGCACCATGACCTCGCGCACGAGCGTGTCGCCCAGCTCGAACACCGAGTGGATCATCTCGCGCTCGTCCGGCTCGATCACCCGGCGCTCCTCGGCCAGGTCGACCAGGTCACGCAGCTCGGCCTCCGAGGTGAACGGGCCGTCGCGGAACCCCTTGCCGGGCGTGAGCGCGTTGCCGAGCAGGATGAGCAGCTTGGGCAGCGGGCCGAAGATGCGGGTGAGCCCGTAGACGACCGGCGCACTGGCCAGCGCGACCGGCTCGGCGTGCTGGCGGCCCAGCGTGCGGGGCATGACCCCGACCACCACGTAGCTGATCACGATCATCACGACCGCGGCCCAGACGTACGCCCAGCCCTGGTCCTCCATGACGTCGATGAACAGCAGCGTGGCGATGACCGTGGCCACCAGCTCGCAGCTCAGCCGGAGCAGCAGCAGCAGGTTGAGATAGCGCGGCGGGTCGGTCACGATGGCCTGCAGCCGCCGCGCCCCCCGCCGGCCGTCGCGGACGAACTCCTCGGCCCGCACGCGGGAGATGCGCGTCAGCGCGGTCTCCGCACTGGCGATCAGGCCACCGATGATGACGAGCGCGACGGCCAGGAGCAACCAGGGCACGTTCACCGCGAGTCGCGCACCTCCTGCCACGACTCCAGGAGCTGCGCCTGGAGCCCGAACATCTCCTTGTGCTCCTCCGGCTCGGCGTGGTCGTAGCCGAGCAGGTGGAGGATGCCGTGCGTGCACAGCAGTTCGAGCTCGTCGGCGGTGGCGTGGCCGGCCTCCTGGGCCTGCCGGGCGGCCACCTGCGGGCAGAGCACGACGTCGCCGAGGAGCGCCGGGTCGGCCGGGCTCTCGGAGTCGCCGCGCGCGCCGCCGCCGGGGCGCAGCTCGTCCATCGGGAAGGCGAGCACGTCGGTGGGGCCGGGCTCGCCCATCCACTTCTCGTGCAGCTCGGCCATGGCGTTCTCGTCGATCACGACGATGGACAGCTCGGCGAGCGGGTTGATGCCCATCTCGCCGAGCACGTGCGTGGCCAGCGCGACCAGGCTCTCCTCGTCGACGCCTACGCCGGACTCGTTGTTGATCTCGATGCTCATGGCCGGCGCTTCCCCCGCTGCTGGATGGCCTTGGGCTCCTGGGCCGCCTGCGAGGCGTCGTAGCGCCCATAGGCGTCGACGATCTCGCTCACCAGCTTGTGGCGGACGACGTCGGCGCTGGACAGGCGGGCGAAGTGGATGTCGGGGATCCCGTCGAGGATCTCCTGGACCACCCGCAGCCCGCTGACCGTGCCCGAGGGCAGGTCGACCTGCGTGACGTCACCGGTCACCACGATCTTGGAGTTGAACCCCAGCCGGGTGAGGAACATCTTCATCTGCTCGGCCGAGGAGTTTTGCGCCTCGTCGAGGATGATGAAGGCGTCGTTGAGCGTCCTGCCGCGCATGTAGGCGAGCGGCGCGACCTCGATCGTCCCGGCGGCCATCAGCTTGGGGATGGAGTCGGGGTCGACCATGTCGTGCAGCGCGTCGTAGAGCGGGCGCAGGTAGGGGTCGATCTTCTCGTAGAGCGTGCCGGGCAGGAAGCCGAGCCGCTCGCCGGCCTCGACCGCCGGGCGGGTCAGGATGATGCGGTTGACCCGCTTCTCCTGCAGCGCCCGGACCGCCTTGGCCATGGCCAGGTAGGTCTTGCCGGTGCCGGCGGGACCGATGCCGAAGACGACCGTGTGCTTGTCGATCGCGTCGACGTAGCGTTTCTGGTTGACGGTCTTGGGCCTGATCGTGCGGCCGCGCGAGGACAGGATGTCGAGCGACAGCACCTCGGCGGGACGGTCGGAGGTCATGCGGAGCATGGCGATGCTGCGCTCGACCGCGTCGGGGGTGAGCTCGCCGCCGCTGCGGAGCACCTCGACGAGCTCCTCGAACAGGCGCACGACGACGCCGCTCTCGTCCGGGCTGCCGGTGACGGTGATCTCGTTGCCCCGTACGTGGATGTCGGCCTTGAAAGCGCCCTCGATGACGCGAAGCAGCTCATCACGGGAGCCGAGGAGGCTGACCATCGGGTATTCGTCCGGAATCAGCACCTTGGCTTGAGTGCGCGAGGGAGGTGCCGTGCGTCGGGATTCATGTAGTTCGGACATGGGCAGGCCAGTGGCCTGATGCCTCCCGGTCTCTTGCGGAGTTCTTCTCCGCCCATCGTATCCGGGGCCAGGCGGTTTGCTCGCGTCAATATCACCGCACCGGCCCCTCTCGACACCACAACAGGTCTAACCGGGCGGCTCTAACCGGGCGGCCAGGTGAGGTCGCGGCCGCCCAGGACATGGGCGTGCGTGTGGAAGACGGTCTGCCCGGCGGCGGGTCCGGTGTTGAAGACGACGCGGTAGCCGCGCTCGGCCACCTGGTCGAGCACGGCCACGGCGTGCGCGGCCTTCAGCACCTCGTCGGCCAGGCCGTCGTCGGCCTCGGCGAGCGCCGCCGCGTCCGCGTGGTGCTCCTTGGGGATCACCAGGACGTGGGTCGGCGCCTTGGGGTCGATGTCGCGGAACGCCAGTGTCCTGCCGGTTTCGTAGACGATCTCGGCGGGAATCTCCTTGGCGACGATTTTGCAGAAGAGGCAGTCCTTCACAGCAGCACCATACCGACCCGCCTCCCGCCCGCCGGTCCGTTGCGAATCGGTAATCGGCGGTGTCGTGCGCGGGAAGATCAACGCGGTTAGGGTGGGTGTGCGACACTTCAACAAAAAAGACGATTCAGGGTCGGGCGAGCGCCACCTGGCGAGGACACGACTGGGTAATGCACCCTAAGGAACCGGGGAAACCTCAAGAACCGGAAGAGCGTAAACCCACTGGGAAGGCCGCGCGTCCCACTGATGTGACCACCGAAACCCTTCTGGCCGACAGGTCGATGGGGGCGGTGCCGGTCGAGTGGGATGCCGACATGGCCGTTACCGCGCTCTACAGCGCGCACTTTCGGTCGTTGGTGCGTCTCGCTGTGTTGCTGGTGCGCGACATCGCGACCGCCGAGGAGGTCGTGCAGGACGCGTTCGTCGCCATTCACGGCGCCTGGCGCAGGCTGCGCGACCCCGACAAAGCACTCGCCTACCTCCGTCAGTCCGTCGTCAACCGCTCGCGTTCGGTGCTGCGCCACCGCGCCGTCGTCGAGAAATACGCGCCCAAGGGCCTGCCCGACGCGCCGAGCGCCGAGAACGGTGCGATCGGCGAGCTGGAACGGTCCGCCGTCATCGAGGCGTTACGAGCCCTCCCGACCCGGCAGAGAGAAGCACTGGTTCTGCGGTATTACGGTGATCTGTCCGAAGCTGAGATCGCTCACGCGATGGGCATCAGCAAGGGCGCGGTCAAGAGCCACACCGCCCGTGGCATGGCCGCGTTGCGATCCGTCCTGGAGAAAATGTCATGACCCTTCGCCCCGACGAGCACGGCGACCTCCTGCGCCGTGCGCTCCGCGCGGAGGCGGACGCGGTCGTGCCCTCGCCGGACGGTCTGGAGATCATCCGTGCCAGGATCGAGCGGCGCGGCGTGCGCAACCTCTTCTGGTGGCGGGCCGGCGCGGCCGCGGCCAGCGCCGTCCTGGTGGCCGGCACGATCGTCATGGTGGTGCCCGAGCTGCGGTCCAAGGTGATCAACGAGAGCCCGATCACGGTGGTCGATCAGGAGACCACGGGCAGGGTGCCGTCCAACTCCTCCACCACCCGCTCCCATCAGCCGCCCCCGCCTCCGCCCAGCCAGGACAACCCGGTCGTCGTGCCGCCGGAGCCCACCACCGAGTCGCCGAGCAAGCCGCCCAGGACCGCCGGGTCCACGAGCCGGCCGTCGCCGACCCCGCGTACGGAGACCACCACCACCTGCCCGCCCGTGGCCGCGACCCCGGGCGACGACTGCCCGGCCACGTCGGCGTCGCCGGCGCCCACAGAGGCCGACCCCGCCGCTCAGCCCTCGACGTGCCCCACCGAGCAGTGCCCGGCCGACAGCATCAGCGAGAGCCCCGCCGAGATCGCCACCCCGCTCATCGAGACCGGCGGCGGCACCACCCCTTAGCACCAGGTGTCGACCGGCGGCTCACCACCGGCCCGTGCGCGTGAGCAGCACGGCCGCCGCCGCCACCCCCGCCGTGGACGTGCGCAGCACCGTCGGCCCGAGCAGCGCCGGCGCCGCCCCCGCGGCCTTGAACCGGTCGAGCTCCTCGTCCGAGACGCCGCCCTCCGGCCCGACGACCACCACGATGTCGCCCTCGGCCGGCAGCGCCACCTTCGACAGCGGCTCGGCCGCCTCCTCGTGCAGCACCAGCCCGAGCGCCGCCCCGGCCAGCAATTCCGCCACCCGCGCGGTGGTGGCCGGCTCGCTCACCTCGGGCAGGTGGAAGCGGCGGGACTGCTTGCCCGCCTCGCGCGCGGTCGCCCGCCAGCGGCCGAGACCCTTGGCGACCTTGTCGCCCTTCCACTGGGCGATGCTGCGCGAGGCCGACCAGGGGACGATGACGTCCACCCCGGCCTCGGTCATCATCTCGACGGCCAGCTCGCCCCGGTCGCCCTTGGGCAGCCCCTGGACCACGGTCAGCCGCGGTCGCGGGGCCGGCACCTCGTAGCGGCGCAGCACGTCCAGGCCGAGCGCGTCCTTGGACGCCTCGCGCACCACGCACTCGGCGACCCGGCCGGCCCCGTCGGTGAGATCGACCCGCTCGCCGGCCCGCAGACGGCGCACGGAGGCGGCGTGGCGCCCCTCGGGGCCGTCGAGCGTCAGCTCCGGACCGTCGCCCAGCTCGGGGGCGATGAACACCGGAACGCTCACGTCACCTGCCGTTGAACGCGTCGCGCAGGCGCGAGAAGAAACCCTGCTGGCCCGGCGCGAACTTGCCCGGCGGGCGCTCCTCGCCCCGCAGCCTGGCCAGCTCGCGCAGCAGGTCCTCCTGCTGGGCGTCGAGCTTCGAAGGGGTCTCGACGTTGACGTGGATGAGCAGGTCGCCCCGGCCGGACTCGTTGAGGCGCTGCACGCCCCGCCCGAACATGGTGATGACCTGGCCGGACTGCGTGCCGGGCCGGACGTCGACCTCCTCGGTGCCGTCGAGCGTCTCGACCGCGAGCACCGTGCCGAGCGCGGCGGCCGTCATCGGGAGCTGGACGGTGCAGTGGAGGTCGTCACCGCGCCGCTCGAAGATCTCGTGGGCGCGCTCGACGATCTCCAGGAACAGGTCTCCGGGCGGGCCGCCGCCGGGGCCGACCTCGCCCTCGCCGGCGAGCTGGATGTGGGTGCCGTCCTCGACGCCCGCCGGGATGCGGACCTTGATGGTGCGGCGGGTGCGCACCCGGCCGTCGCCCGAGCACTCCTGGCAGGGGTGGCGGATGATGGTGCCGAAGCCGCCGCACTGCGGGCACGGCCGCGAGGTCATGACCTGGCCCAGGAACGAGCGGGTGACCTGGGAGATCTCGCCGCGCCCGTTGCACATGTCGCAGGTGTCGGGGTGGGTGCCGGGCGAGGCGCCGGCGCCGTGGCAGACCTCGCACACCACGGCCGTGTCGACGACCAGCTCACGAGTGGTGCCGAACGCCGTCTCGCGCAGGTCGAGCTCGACCCGGATGGTGGCGTTGCGACCCCGGCGGGCGCGCGAGCGCGGGCCACGGGCGCCCGCGGCGGTGCCGAAGAAGGCGTCCATGATGTCGCTGAACGGGAAGCCGGCGCCGAAGCCCCCGGCGCCCGCTCCCGCGCCGGCGAAGGAGGAGTCGCCCCCCAGGTCGTACATCTGGCGCTTGTTCGGGTCGGACAGCACCTCGTAGGCCTGCGTGATCTCCTTGAACCGCTCCTGGGTGTCAGGATCGGGGTTCACGTCGGGGTGCAACTCGCGGGCGAGCCGGCGGTATGCCTTCTTGATCTCGTCCTGACTCGCGTCACGCCGCACCCCGAGGGTGGCGTAATAGTCGCTGTTTGCCACTTATCGACCTCTTATGATGCAGCCAGGATCTGGCTGACGTAGCGAGCCACCGCGCGCACGGCGCCCATCGTCACGGGATAGTCCATCCTGGTGGGACCCAGCACACCGAGCCGGGCGAGTTGGTTGTCGCCAAGACCGTATCCGGTCGCGACCACGGATGTGCCCTGGAGGTAGGGGTTTTCCGAGCCGATCCGTACGGTGAGGGCGGACGGGGTGTCGGGGGAGGTCTCGCCGAGCAGCCGCATGAGCACGACCTGCTCCTCCAGCGCCTCCAGCACGTCGCGCAGGCCGACGGAGAAGTCCGCTCCGGCGAGGTTGGCCGCACCCGCGAAAACGATCTTTTCGTCATACCGCTCCACCAGGGTCTCCAGCAGCACGGACAAGATCGTGGCGGCGGCCGGGCGGTCCTCCACGGGCAGCCGCTCCGGCAGGTCGGCGACCAGCTCGGGAACGCTGCTGAGCTGGCAGCCGTCGAGGCCGGAGTTGAGCACCGCGCGCAGGTGCGCGATGCGGGTGTCCTCCAGCGCCTCGGGCAGCTCGACGACGCGCTGCTCGACGCGGCCGGTGTTGGTGATGAGCACCAGCATGACGCGGCGCTCGCTCAGCGGCACCAGCTCGACGTGCCGGACGGTCGAACGGGTGAGCGTGGGGTATTGCACGACGGCCACCTGCCGGGTGAGCTGCGCGAGCAGCCGCACCGTGCGCATCACCACGTCGTCCAGGTCGACGGCGCCGGCCAGGAACGTCTCGATCGCCCGGCGCTCGGCGCCGGACAGCGGCTTGATCTGCGAGAGCCGGTCGACGAACAGGCGGTAGCCCTTGTCCGTCGGCACCCGCCCCGCACTCGTGTGCGGCTGGGTGATGTAGCCCTCCTCCTCCAGCGCGGCCATGTCGTTCCTGACCGTCGCCGGGGAGACCTTCAGATTGTGGCGCTCGGCCAGCGCCTTGGAGCCCACCGGTTCGTTGGTGGACACGTAGTCCTCGACAATGGCGCGGAGCACCGCCAGCTTCCGTTCGTCGAGCACGTGCTCACCTCCTGCCTCTGCCCGTAGGGAAAACGCGGTGCCTAGCACTCTGTGTTCCCGAGTGCCAAGTGTACGGCTCTCGCCCACAGGGTGCGATGACACCGGCTCCCATCCTCTTGCTAGCGTCTTACAAGCGACAGGCTTCACACTTGCGGACATGTCGGACGAAGCACAGCCCCCGTACGGGCCACCGCCCGGACAGGGTCCGTACCACCATCAGCCATTCCCGCCTCAGCCCGGATACGGCCCGCAGCCCGGCTCCCAGCCCGCATACGGGCCGCAGCCCGGATACGGTGGGCAGCCGGGATACGGCACGCCTCCGCAGCCGTATGGTCCGCCGCCTCAGTACGGACAATACGGCCAACAACCACAGTTCCCACCACGAATCGATTCCAAAGCCATCAAACCCAGCTTGTGGTGGGTCGGCGGCGCCTGGATCGTGGCCGTGCTCTGCGGCGTCCTCGGCATCGTGCTCTTCGTGAACGGCGTCGCCGGCGGCGTGAACGACCTCGCGCCCACCAAGACGTTCGCCTCGGGGGAGAACGTCACCGTCACCGTGGACCCGGCCGACAAGCCCGCCGTCTACCTCTCCTCCGACACGCCGGTCACATACTCGTGCCAGATCGCCGGCGGATCGGGGCAGGCCAAGCTGGCCAAGACCGGCGGCTCGCAGACCGTCACGGTCAACGGCGTCGTGTGGGAGCAGATCCTCGTGGTCAACGCGCCCGCCAAGGGCGACTACCAGCTCACCTGCAGCAACGAGGAGTCGGCCGCGGTCAAGTACGGCGTCGGCAAGCCGCTGTCGTCCGCCGCCGGCGGGGTGGTCGGCGGGGTCGTCGCGCTGCTCGCGATCCCCGGCGCGGGCATCCTGCTCGCGATCATCGCCACCATCGTGGTCCTGGTGCGCCGCTCCTCCGCGCGCAAGCGCCTTGCGGCCGCCGGGTGATTTGCTACGGTCCCCCCTGTGTACGACGGTGATGTTCTGGCGGGTAACTGGCGGCGGCCCGGCAAGGGCAAGATTCCGAAGGTGCCCGCCGAGCCGGATCTCGTCGTGGAGGACGCCGACAGCGGCTTCTGCGGCGCCGTGGTGGCCTGCGACAAGGAGGCCGTCACGCTGGAGGACCGGTTCGGCAGGCGGCGGCTGTTCCCGCTGGCGCCGGCCGCGTTCCTCCTGGAGGGCAGGCCGGTGACCCTGGTGCGCCCCGCGCCGGCCGCCGCCCCCGAAGGCCCCCGGCGCAGCGCGTCGGGCTCCATCGCCGTCGAGGGGCTGCGGGCCCGCGTGGCCAGGGAGAGCCGCATCTACGTCGAGGGCGTGCACGACGCCGCGCTCGTGGAGAAGATCTGGGGCCACGACCTGCGGGTCGAGGGGGTCGTGGTCGAATACCTCGAAGGCGTCGACCACCTGCCGGACATCGTCGCCGAGTTCGGCCCCGAACCGGGGCGGCGGCTGGGGGTCCTCGTGGACCACCTCGTCCCCGGTTCCAAAGAGAGCCGGATCGCCGCCGAGATCACCTCGCCGGACGTGCTCGTCGTGGGGCATCCGTTCGTCGACATCTGGCAGGCGGTCAAGCCGTCCGTGCTGCGCATCCCCGCCTGGCCCGAGGTGCCGCGCGGGGTGCCGTGGAAGGAGGGCGTGATCGCCGCCCTGGGCTGGCGCCTGGAGCCGGCCGACGCCTGGCGGCGCATCCTCGGCGCCGTCTCGACCTTCACCGACCTGGAGCCCGAACTGCTCGGCCGGGTCGAAGAACTGATCGACTTCGTTACGGAGACATGATGAGCCAGGATCCCCACGCCCCGCCGCCGGACGACGACGCGACCCGGTACGTCCCGCCGTCGGCCGTCCCCCAGCAGCCGGGCTACGGCTACGGCCAGCAGCCGCCCTCCCAGCCCGGTTACGGGTACGGCCAGCAACCCCCTTCCCAGCCCGGCTACGGATACGGGCAGCAGCCCGGCTCCCAGCTCGGCTACGGATACGGGCAGCAGCCCCCGTCCCAGCCCGCCTACGGGTACGGTCAGCAGCCCGGTTACGGGTACGGCGAGCAGCCCCCGTCACAGCCGGGCTACGGCTACGGCCAGCAGCCCGGCTACGGCTACCAGCAGCAGCCCCCGCCCGGCTACGGCTACGCGAAGCCCCCCGGCGGCCCGTACGTGCCGGGAATGCACGGCCCCCGCCCCGGCACCGACGACACCACGATGGCGATGCTGGCGCACCTGCTCGGCCTGCTCGCCTCCTGGATCGGCCCGCTGATCATCTACCTGATCAAGCGTGACCAGTCCCCCTACGTCCGCGACCAGGCGGCGGAGGCGCTGAACTTCCAGATCACGATGTTCATCGGCTACGTCGTGGCGGGCGTCCTGTCGGTGGTGTTCATCGGCGTCCTGCTGCTGCCGGTGATCTGGGTGCTGTCGCTGATCTTCCACATCCAGGCGGCCGTGGCCACGAATAAGGGCCAGCGCTACCGCTACCCGCTCTCCATCCGGATGATCACCTAGACCAGCAGGTCGCGTACGAGGGCGTCGGCCAGCAGCCGCCCCCTCAGCGTGAGCACCATCAGCCCGGCCTTGAACGGCTCGGGCTCCAGCAGCCCCCGCGCCAGCGCGTCCGCCACCACCGGGCGCGCCCGCGGCGCCACGTCGCCGAGCGGGTAGCCGGTGACCAGGCGCAGCTCCAGCATGAGGCGTTCGGCCGCGCGGTCGTCCGCGTCCAGGACCTCACGGGAGTGGGCAGGCGAGACGCCGGCGGCCAGGCGCTGGGCGTAGGCGGCGGGATGCTTGACGTTCCACCAGCGGGTGCCGCCCACGTGGCTGTGCGCGCCGGGCCCGGCGGCCCACCAGTCGCCGCCGGTCCAGTAGAGCAGGTTGTGCCGGCAGCGGGCCTGCTCGGAGGTCGCCCAGTTGGACACCTCGTACCAGTGGAAGCCGGCCTCGGCCAGCAGTTCGTCGGCGATGAGGTAGCGGTCGGCGGCCACGTCGTCGTCGGGCAGGGGCAGCTCGCCGCGCCGGATGCGGGCGGCGAGCCTGGTGCCGTCCTCGACGATGAGCGAGTAGGCCGACACGTGGTCGGGCCCGGCCTCGATCGCGGCGGCCAGCGAGGCCCGCCAGTCGTCGTCGGACTCCCCCGGCGTGCTGTAGATGAGGTCGAGGTTGACGTGCTCGAACCCGGCCTCCCTGGCCTCGCGCACGGCCGCCGCCGGGCGTCCCGGCGTGTGCTTGCGGTCGAGCACGCGCAGCACGTGCTCGCGGGCGCTCTGCATGCCGAAGCTGATGCGGTTGAACCCGCCGTGGCGCAGCTTCTCCAGCGAGGAGGGATCGACGGACTCGGGGTTGGCCTCCGTGGTGACCTCGGCCCCCGGCCGCAGCCCGAACTCGGAGTCGATCGCCGCGAGGATCCGCGCGAGGTCCTCGGGCGGCAGCAGCGTGGGGGTGCCCCCGCCGAAGAACACGGTGTCCACCGGCAGCTCGCGCTCGCCCAGGACGCGCCTGGCGAGGCGCACCTCCTCCACGACCGTGTCGGCGTAGTCGCGCTGGGAGGCGCCGGGGCCGAGCTCGGCGGCGGTGTAGGTGTTGAAGTCGCAGTAGCCGCAGCGGGTCACGCAGAACGGCACGTGGACGTAGAAGCCGAACGGCCGCTCGCCGAGGCCGCGCAGGGCGCTGTCGGGCAGCTCGCCCGTGCTGGGCGCGGGGTCGCCGTCGGGCAGGGTGGATGGCACCCTTCCAGTCTGCCGGTCGTCAGGGGGTGGTCCCGCCTGCGGGATCGTTGACGCCCTGGTACGCGGGCTCTACCATCACGTCAACTTATAGGAAAGTTTCTTATGAGTTGACGGGAGTCGTCCGGTGAAGAAGAAGACCCTGATCATGCTCTCGCTCTTACTGGGACTCACGGCGGTCTCCGCGCCCGCCGAGGCCCAGACCCGCAGCGGCTTCAAGCGGGTCGCGTACTTCATCCAATGGGGTGTCTACGGCCGCGACTACCACGTCAGGGACGTGGACGTCAGCGGCGCCGCCGCCAAGCTCACCCACCTCAACTACGCGTTCGGCTTCGTCGACGCCGGAGGCTCCTGCTACTCGGCGGATCCGTGGGCCGACTGGCAGCGTCCGGTGCCGGCCGAGCAGAGCGTGGACGGCGTGGCCGACGCGCCCGGCCAGGCGCTCAACGGCAACCTCAACCAGCTGCGCAAGCTCAAGGCCAAGCACCCCGGGCTCAAGGTGCTGATCTCGCTCGGCGGCTGGACCGGGTCTAAATACTTCTCCGACGCCGTGCTCACCGCCGACTCGCGCGCGAAGCTCGCCCGGTCCTGCGTCGACCTGTGGCTGCGCGGCAACCTGCCGGGGCTGGAGCCGGGCGCGGGCGCCGGCGTCTTCGACGGCATCGACCTGGACTGGGAGTGGCCCGGCTCGGCCGGAGCCGAGGGGAACGTCATCCGGCCCGAGGACAGGCGCAACTTCACGCTGTTCGTCGAGGAGCTGCGCGGGCAGCTCGACGCCTACGCCCGCGACGCCGAGCTCAGCGCCTTCCTGCCGGCCGCCGCCGCCAAGATCGACGCCGGGTACGAGGTGCGCCGCGTCTTCAAGCAGCTCGACTTCGCCACCGTCCAGGGCTACGACCTGCACGGCACCTGGGAGCCGCAGACCGGGCACAACGGCAACCTCCTCACCGACCGCCGCGACCCGAACCCCGTCAGGTACAGCGTCGACCAGACCGTGCGCGACTACCTGTCGCGGGGCGCGCCCGCCCGCAAGCTCGTGATCGGCGTGCCCGCCTACGGCCAGGGCTGGACCGGCGTGACCGGCGGCGGCGACGGCCTCTACAAGCCCGCCACCGGCCCCGCGCCCGGCAAGTGGGCCGCCGGCAACGAGGACTACAAGGACCTGGTGAACAAGCCGGGCAAGCGCTACCGGGACCTGCTGACCGGGGCGATGTGGCTGTACGACGGCAACGAGTTCTGGTCGTACGACGATCCGGCGGTGCTGGTGCAGAAGGCGGCGTACATCCGGCTCAAGGGGCTGGGCGGCTCGATGATGTGGTCCATCGACCAGGACGACTCGCGCGCCTCCCTGACGTCGGCGTTGCACTCGGTCCTCCGCTGACACCCCGGCCGGGGACTCAGCCGGCCGGAGCCGCCGCGGGCTCGTCCTGCCCGGCGCTCCGGACCGGCGTCCCCAGGGCCCTCGCCGCCAGCTCGTCCCAGTGCGGGTCGCGGCCCGGCAGCGTCAGCACGCGCCGCAGCGCTTCCCCGTCGCCGTGGCGGGCCAGGAACCAGTCGGAGATCGTCACCCCGTGCCCGGGCCGTGCGACGATCGCCACCTCGTCGCCCGCCCCCACGTCACCGGTCTCGATCACCCGCAGGTACGCACCCGGCCGTCCCGCCTCGGTGAACCGCCTGACCCACGCCGGCTCGTCCATCCAGTTGCGGAACACCACGCACGGCACCCGGGGCCTGGTCACCTCCAGCAGCGCGCCGCCGATCCGCCACCGCTCGCCGATGACGGCCCCGTTGACGTCGAGCCCCGCCGTGGTGAGGTTCTCGCCGAAGAGCCCGTCGCGCAGCTCCCGCCCGAGCCGGTCCTGCCACCAGTCGTAGTCCTCCCGGGCGTAGGCGTAGACCGCCTGGTCGGAGGAGCCGTGGTGCTTGTGGTCGGCGCGCTCGTCGCCGGCGAGCCCGTTGAGGAGCACCGGGACGCGGTGCCCGGCGGGCTGCTTGTCGATCGCGGTCCGTCCCAGCCTCCCCGACCACTCAGCCGTCACCGCGACGCCGACATTTACCGAGATGATGCGCATTCCTGAACGGTAGCCGAGCTTCCTGTCGCGAGCGAGTCCGTGACACAACGATGACAGGGCGCTGACGAGGCGCGGACATGATCAGCCGACAGTGGTGGGGCCCTGTCCCGCTGCCGAGAAAGGCTGATCGATCGTGGCCCGACGCATACGTGTGGCCGTGCTGGCGGGCGGCCCGTCCGCCGAGCACGAGGTGTCCCTGCAATCGGCGCAGTCCGTGCTCGCCGCGCTGCCGAGGGATCGGTACGAGCCCGTCCCCGTCATCATCGGCCGCGACGGCGGATGGCCGGTGGACCTGCGGCGCGACGTGGCGGACGTGGTCTTCCCCGTGCTGCACGGCCCGTTCGGCGAGGACGGCGTGGTCCAGGGGCACCTGGAGACGCTGGGCATCCCTTACGTGGGGTGCGGCGTCCTGGCCTCGGCCGTGGCCATGGACAAGGTCGCGATGCGGCGCGCGTTCCTGGCCGAGGACATCCCGGTCACCCCGTACGTGTGGTTCAGCGCGCACGAATGGCGCACCGCCACCGACCACGGGGAGCTGGTGAAGCCGCTCGACTGGCCGATGTACGTCAAACCGGCCGGCCTGGGCTCCTCCATCGGCGTCTCCCGCGTCACCGGCATGGCGGAGCTGCGCGCGGGCGTGGAGCTGGCGCTGGCCCACGGCCGGACGGTCGTCGTCGAGCAGGGCGTGACCGCGCGCGAGCTGATCTGCGGCGTCCTCGGCGGCCACGACGACCCGGGCGTCTCGGTGCCGGGCGAGCTCATCGTGCCCGGCGACTGGCTCGACTACGAGGCCAAATACCTCAGCGGGGCCGAGATCGCCACCATCCCCGCCGTCCTGTCAGAGCGGGTGGCCGGGGAGGTGCGCGAGCTGGCCCTGCGCGCCTTCCGCGCGATCGGCGGCTACGGCCTGGCCCGGGTCGACTTCCTCCACGAGGAGGACACGGGACGCCTGTACGTGCTGGAGATCAACACCATGCCCGGCTTCACCTCCCGGTCCGTCTACGCCAGGGCCTGGGCGGCGAGCGGCGTCCCGTACCCGGAGCTGCTGCGCCGCCTCATCGACCTCGCGTTCGCGAGGAGCGGCTCGTGATCCCGATGACGCTGGACGAGATCGCGCGGGCCTGCGGCGCGAGCCCGCACGACGTGCCCGACCCCGGGGCGCTGGTGACGGCGCCCGCGGCGGTCGACTCCCGCGAGGTGACGCCCGGCGGCCTGTTCGCCGCGACGGCCGGCGCCCGGACCGACGGTCACGACCACGCGGCCGCCGCCGTCGCGGCCGGGGCCGTGGCCGTGCTGGCCGCGCGGCCCGTCGGCGTGCCCGCCCTCGTGGTGGCCGACGTGCGGCTCGCGCTCGGCCTGCTGGCCAGGGAGCTGCTCCGGCGCATCAGCCCGACCGTGATCGGCCTGACCGGCTCGGTGGGCAAGACCACCACCAAGGACCTGCTGGCCCAGGTGCTCGAACGGCACGCGGCCACGGTCGCCACCGACCGGTCGTACAACAACGAGCTCGGGCTGCCGCTCACCGTGCTGCGTGCCGACGCCGCCACCCGCCACCTGGTGCTGGAGATGGGCGCGAGCAGGAAGGGCGATCTGACGTACCTGACCGGGATCGCGCCGCCCCAGGTCGGGCTGGTGCTCAACGTCGGCACCGCGCACCTGGAACGGATGGGGACCGGGCGGGCCGACGTGGCCGAGGCGAAGGGCGAGCTGGTCGAGGCGCTGCCCGCGGACGGGTACGCGCTGCTCAACGCCGACGATCCGTACGTGCTGGGCATGGCCGCCCGCACCGAGGCCCAGATCCTGCTGTACGGCAGGTCGCCGCGGGCGCGGGTGCGCGCCGAACGCGTGCGGATGGACGAGCGGGCGCGGACGGCGTTCGAGCTGGTGACGCCCTCCGGCCACGCTCCGGTCGCGCTCGACCTCATCGGCGAGCACCAGGTGAGCAACGCCTTGGCCGCGGCCGCCGTCGCCACCGCGCTCGGTCTGGACGCCGCCGAGATCGCGGACGGGCTGACCGCCGCCCGGCGGCGCTCCGCGGGCCGGCTGCAGATCACGGAACGACCCGACGGCGTCACCGTCGTCGACGACGCCTACAACGCCAACCCCGAATCCATGCGGGCCGGGCTGCGCGCGGCCAAGGCCCTGGCCGGCGTCCGCCGTACCGTCGCCGTCCTCGGCGGGATGGGGCAGCAGGCGGACGCCTCCCGCGCCCGGCACGCGGAGGTGGGCCGGCTCGTCGCCGGCCTCCGCTTCGACGTGCTGATCACGGTCGGCACGGGCGATCCGCTCGCGACGGCGGAGGCGGCGCGGTCCTCGGGCGTGGCCGTCCACGCCGTCGAAGACGTGACAGAGGCGATCGAGCTGGCCACCGCCCTCCTCGAACCGGGCGACGTGGTGTTCGTCAAGGCCTCCAGCGAGTACGGGCTCGGCGCCTGCGCCAGGGCCCTCGCCACCGCAAACCAGTGAAACGGAGTTCCATGCGCGCCATCGGCCTCATCGGCGGGTTGAGCTGGGAGTCGACGGTGATCTACTACCAGATCATCAACCAGCGGGTACGCGAGCGGCTCGGCGGCAGCCATTCCGCCGACAGCCTCATCTGGTCGGTCGACTACACGACCGTCGAGGACCTCATCTTCGCCGACCGCTGGGACGAGGTGAGCGCGCTGCTGGCCGACGCCGGCCGGAAACTGCAGAGCCTCGGCGCCGGCGTCCTGCTCGTCTGCAGCAACACCTTCAGCCGGGTGAGCGACGACGTGGCGCGCGCCGCGAGCGTGCCCGTGCTGCACATCGCCGACGTCGTGGGCGCCGAGGTCCGGGCCAGGGGGATGCGCAGGGTCGGTCTGCTGGGCACCCGCTTCACCATGGAGCAGCCCTTCTACCGGGACCGGCTGGCCGCCCACGGCTTCGACGTGGTCGTCCCGCCGCGGCAGCAGCGGGAGCTGGTCCATCGCGTGATCTTCGACGAGCTGGTGCGCGGGGTGCTCAGGGAATCGTCCAGGGACGCGTTCGCCCGGATCATCGCCGGCCTCGCGGACCGCGGAGCGGAGGGTGTCATCCTCGGCTGCACGGAGATCGAGCTCCTGATCACCGAGAAGGACACCCCGGTTCCGCTGCTGCCGAGCGCGCGGCTGCACGCGGAGGCCGCGGCCGGCTTCGCCCTGAGCGGCTAGTTCCCGATGACGTGGCCCGCGCCCGGATGGGGCCGTCGTGGTGGGGGCGTGCCGCCGCACTCCGGGCGGTGCTCGAAGTGCCACCATTCGTTGTCGTACAGGCGGTAGAGGTCGTAGCGGGCGCCGTGTTCCTCCAGCCACCGCGCGCCCTCATGGGGACGGACGTCCAGCGCGACGCCCTTCACGTGGCCGGACTCCGCCGGCGGCAGCACGAGCATGCGTGCCGAGGCCGGGGAGCCGGAGCGGCGGACCTCCTCGTCGAACATCCGCTGCTGGACGGCGGGGTCGCGGTAGCCCGAGGTGAGGCCGATGAGCTGGCGGTGCCGCCAGAGCGCCTCGGTGCGCGCCGCGGTGAACGCCGCCCTTGCGCCCTCGGTGAGCCCGGTCAGGTCCTCGGCGGGGAAACGCATCGCCAGCACCCAGCCGCAGGCCAGCTCGCGGGCGTGGCCGGGACGGCGGACGAACGCCACGGGCAGCAGCAGCACGGCGAGCACCAGCGTGACGGCGGCGTACAGCCGGTCCCGGGGCCGAGGTGGGATGGTGCGTGGTTCGTTCATGGCGAACTACGATTGGCGCCGAATGTGCGCGCGTCGTCAGCCGTATGTCACCGTTCGTCGACGCGTTCGTCGACGGGGACCCTCGCTCGTGCGACCGTGACACAACCATGACATGGCGCTGACGGGACGAGGACACGACCGGCCGACAGTGGTTGGGGTCGACCGACGGGCGAGTTACGGAGTGTGCGGTGAAACCCGGGGGCATGTCGCGAATACTGCTCATCGAGGACGACCCGGCCGTGCGGGAGGGCCTTGAGCTGGCGCTGTCCCGGCACGGGCACCGGGTGCGCGCGGTGGAGTCCGGCGAGCAGGGGCTGGACCGGCTGCGCGCGGACGTCCCCGACGTCGTCGTGCTCGACCTGATGCTGCCCGGCATGGACGGGTTCGAGGTCTGCCGCCGCATCAGGGCCACCGGGAACGTGCCGATCATCATGCTGACCGCGCGCGGCGACGACATGGACGTGGTGGCCGGGCTGGAGTCGGGCGCCGACGACTACGTGGTCAAGCCCGCGCAGCCCAGGGTGCTGGAGGCCCGCATCCGCGCGGTGCTGCGGCGGATCGGCCGCGAGCAGGCCGAGCTCGAACGGCACGGCGACCTGACCATCGACCGGGCCGGGCTGGTGGTCGGCAAGCGCGGCGAGCCGGTCAGCCTCGCCCCGACCGAGCTGCGCCTGCTGCTCGTGCTCTCCAGCACGCCCGGCCGGGTGCACAGCCGCCAGCAGCTGCTGGAGTCGGTGTGGGAGCACGGCTACTTCGGCGACTCGCGGCTGGTGGACGCGTGCGTGCAGCGGTTGCGCGCGAAGATCGAGGACGACTCGGCGGCGCCCGTCTACGTGCAGACGGTGCGCGGGTTCGGCTACCGGTTCGGGCCGGTGTGAGCCCGCGGTGGCCCCTCGACCGAGCCTGGGGCTGCGGGCCCGGCTGCTGTTCGCTTTCGCGCTGCTGTGCGTGGTCACCGCGGCGGCGGTGGCCGGCGGGAGCTACGTCCAGGCCCGCAACGCCATCCTGGAGCGGACCCAGGACGCCGCGGTGCAGGCGCTGACCAGCCGCCTGCAGGCGCTCTACCCGCTGCCGACCGCCACGCCGGACCAGGAGGAGCTCGCCGAGATCGCCGCGGCCGCCCAGTCCGACTTCTCGGTCGCCGTCTACGGCGAGCGGTACGCGCCGGTCCGCCCTCCCCAGCCACCGGCGCCGGGGCACGAAGGCCCGGGGCCGGAGGCTCGGGTGCAGGCTCTCTCGGTGATCTCGCCGGAGATGCGGCGGACGGTGGCCGGCGGCCGTACCGCGTGGCAGCGGGTGGCGTGGCAGGGCTCACCCTGGCTGATCGTCGGCATGCCGCTGCTGGTCACCGAACGGGGTAGGCCGGCGCAGCCGTCCGGCATCGAGGTCTACGTCGCGCGCAGCCTGCTCGCCGAACAGCGCAGCATCGACGAGCTCGCCACCCGCGCCTGGCTCACCGGCGGGGCGGCGCTGGCGTTCGCGGTCGTCCTCGCGTCGCTGGCCACCCGCGGCGTGCTGGGCCCGGTACGCGAACTGGGCCGGGCGGCGCGCCTGCTGGGCGAGGGCGAGCTGCGGACCAGGATCGAGGTCCGGGGCTCCGACGAGCTGGCCGACGTGGCGCGTACGTTCAACAACACCGCCGCCGAGCTGGAACGGCACGTCGAGCAGCTGCGTGCGATGGAGGCCGACGCCCGCCGGTTCGTGGCCGACGTGTCCCACGAGCTGCGCACCCCGCTGGCCGCGCTCGCCGCGGTCGCCGACGTCCTCGACGAGGAGGCGGCCCGGCTGCCCGAGCCCGCCGCCAGGGCCGCCCGGCTGGTCAGCCAGGAGACGCACAACCTCACCGGCCTGGTGAACGACCTGATCGAGGTCAGCCGGTTCGACGCCGGCGTCGCGGCCCTCGCGCTGAACGACATCGACGTGGCCGAGCTGGTGCACGCGACCCTGCGCGCCCGGGGCTGGCCGGATCGGGTGGAGGCCGAGCTGCCGTCCGGGGTGACGGCCCGGCTGGACCCGCGCCGGGTGGACGTCATCCTCGCCAACCTGGTCGGCAACGCTCTGCGGCACGGCGAGCCACCGGTGTCGGTGCGCCTGTCCGCCGACCCGGAGTGGATCGAACTGCAGGTCCGCGACCACGGGCCGGGGCTGGACGACGCGGTGCTGCCGCATGTGTTCGACCGCTTCTACAAGGCCGGCGCGGCCAGAACTCGGTCCGAGGGCAACGGCCTCGGCCTGGCCATCGCCCGCGAGAACGCCCGCCTGCACCAGGGGGACATCACCGTCACCAACGCCGAGGACGGAGGCGCCATCTTCACCTTGCGCCTGCCCCGCCGATCCTCCGATCCGGAGGAGGACCCGGCATGAGAACCCGGCATGAGGACCCGGTTCACCGCTTCCACCCCACCGCACCTCACACTCGCACGGAGACCCGGCATGAGGACCCTGTTCACCGCTTCCACCCCACCGCACCTCACACTCGCACGGAGACCCGGCGTGAGGACCCGGTTCACCGCTTCCACCCCACCGCACCTCACACTCGCACGGAGACCCGGCGTGAGGACCCGGTTCACCGCCTCGCCCAGCCAAGCAGGCAACCCCGACGGAGGTTCGGTGTGAGGATTCGGTTCGCCCGGCGCGTGTTCGCTGCGGACTTCGTCGGGCTCGTGGTGGGCTTCGTCGCGCTTGTCGCCGTGGCGGGGTGTGGCGTGCGGCCCAGCGATGTCATCCTCGCCGGTGACCCGCCGAGCGGGCCCGTTCAGCATGCCACGACGGTCACCCTCTACCTGGTCAAGGACGGGCGGCTCAGCGTGGTGGCACGGCCCGACGGGCGGCTGACCCCGGCGGACACGCTCGCGCTGCTGGCGGCCGGCCCCACGCCGAGGGAACAAGCGCACGGGCTCACCTCCGAGGTCCCGCCCGACGCCGGCCCGTTCTCGCTGACCGCCGGCCCGGCCGGCCAGCTGGTGGTGACCCTGTCCGCTCCGGCCGGTGAGCTGTCGGCTCCGGCCGTCGACCAGATCGTCTGCACAGCCGCTGCCACGATGCGGGGCAGCTCCGCACAGGTCACCGTGGTCGGCGCCGGCCGGAGCATCGGCCCCCGGACTTGCCCGTCCTCCCCTCCTGACGCTGCGGACGGGCCGAGACGGCCGCCTTCTACCGTATCCCCCCGCCCGAGTTGAGCTGCGACTCGTCGTCGAACCCGGCGAGCTGTAACAAGGTCTCCAACGCCGCCTGCCGCGTCTCCTCGACCGAGCCGCCCCGCTCGCCGAAACACTCGGCCGCCACGTCGAGCAGGGCCGTGACCACCGCGGCGTCGGGATAGGGCACGTCGACCAGCACGGTGCCGTCCGCCCCCTCCTCGCTCGCCGCAGGGTCGAGATGCCGGCTCAGCAGCCGCCTGGCCTCCTCCGCCACAGCGACCCCCAGCACCGCAGCACGCTCGAAGCGCTCAGAAGCAATCATGCCGACCTCCAGTCGCACAGGTGTTCGGAACAGAAGGTAGACGACCGCACCGACAGAATCGCCTGTGCGCACGGGGATCTGGCTAGGCTCGAACGGTGGACGAGCCGATCATCAGTGTCGAGAACCTCACGGTCGAGCTCGGCGGCAATCCCGTGCTGCGCGAGCTCACACTGACCGTGTCCCCAGGCGAGATCGTCGCGGTCGTGGGCCCGAACGGCTCCGGCAAGTCGACGTTGCTCCGCACCCTCGCCGGGCTCCAGCCGGTCTCGGGCGGCGAGGTACACGTGTTCGGGGCCCCGCCGGTGGACGACGCGGCGTTCTGGCGCAGGGTGGCGCATCTCGGCGACGAGCCCGCCTGGTACCCGGGGCTGACGGCGGGCGAGCATCTGGAGCTGATGGCGGCCGTGCATCCGCGTGCCCGGATGGACGCCGGGACCGCGCTGAAGGTGTTCGACCTGGTGGAGCGGGCGGACGCGGCACCGCTCAACCTGTCCACCGGGCAGCGGCAGCGGCTCGCGCTGGCGGCCACGCTGCTGAGACCGAGCAGCGTGCTGCTGCTGGACGAGCCGGAACGCGGCCTGGACCTCGGGTTCCGGCTGCGCCTGGCGGAGTTGCTGACGGCGTACCGGGACGAAGGCGGCACCGTGGTCATGGCCACGCACGATTCCGGCCTGGCCGCGCACGGGCGGCTGATCTCACCGGCGGGGATGGCGGCGTGAGCGGGGACGGCGTGAGCGCGGGCGGCGGCGTCGGTGCTGGTGCTGGCGCTGGTGGCGGCGTCGGCGCTGGTGGCGGCATGAGTGTGGGCGGTGGCGTGGGTCAGGGGCAGGGGCAGGGTGGCGTGCGGGCGGTGCGCGGGTTCCTGCGGGCCCGGAGCCGGACCCGATCGACGTCGCTCGACCGGTACGTCACCCTCTTCTGCCTGCTGATGTTCGCCGCCGTCGCCGGGCAGCCGGTGTCGGAGCTGCTGACCGACCTGGCCGGGGCGGCGGGGGCCGTCGAGCCGGCCCGCATGGGGGCGGGGGTGGCGCTGCTGGCGCTCGGGCTGGCCGGGTTCCTGGCCCTGGCGCGGGCCGCCGGGCCGGTGATGATGACGGCGCCGGACGCGTCCTGGCTGCTGCTGTCGCCGCTGGACCGCAGGCAGGTGCTCGGGCGTACCGGGCGGGCGCTGCTGATGGTCGCCGTGGCGGCGGGGCTGGTGCTCGGGCTGGGGCTGGTGGCCGTGCTGGGCGCGCCCGACCAGCTCGCCTGGCGGGTGCTCGGCGCGCTGGTGCTCGGGGTGTCGGCGAGCCTTGGCGCGATGGCGCTGGCCGTGCTGGCGCGCGCGTCCCAGTCGTGGCAGGTGTGGCTCGTCGTGGCGATGGTCGCGCTCCTGGTGGTGGCCGTGATGGCGGTCAGCGGCCAGGCCCGTACGGTGCTCGCGATCGCCAGCGGCGCTCCCCTGACCGCCGTGGCCGTCGCCGCCTCGCTCGCGGCGGCGGGCTCGGCCCTCCTGGCGTGGCAGGCGTGGCGGGCGTTCGGCCGGATCCCGGCTCGGGAGATCGCCGCCTCCTCCACGCGGGGCGGGCACGTCGCGGACGCGGCCACGGGGGTCGATCCCAGTGCGCTCACCTGGATCGCCGAGGACAACCACTGGCGGGGCAGGAGGCTCAGGTCGCGGAGGTGGCCGGCGCTGCCGGCGGCGTTCGCGACCGCCTGGCAGGACTGGAGGCGGCTTGCGCGGCGGCCGGGACGGCTGGCGTTCACGCTGGCCACGGCCGGGCTGCCGGCCCTCCTGGCGCAGGCGGGCGGCGCGCCCGGCATGCTCGGGGTGGTGGTGCTGGCGGGCGGGCTGGCGGTGGCGGCCTCCGCCGCGACGGGGGCGCGCCGCGACGCCGCCAACCCGGCCCTGGCCCGGCTCCTCGGCATCGGCCACCGATCGACGCTGGCGGCGCGTGCGGTGCTGCCCGCCCTGCTCGCGGCCCTCTGGACCTCGGCCGCCCTCGCGGGCCTCACTCTGACGGCCGCGCCGCCGTCCCCGGCCCCTGCCGTGGTCCAGGCGACGAGCAGCGCTGCCCCGGTGGCGGGCGCTCCGGCGCACCAGTCGAACGCCGCCGGGCCGGAAGCGAGCGCCGCAGGAACAGGAACGGGCGTCCCAGAGCACGGACCGAGCGCCGTCGTACCCGGAGCGGGCGCCCCAGGGCACGGGCCCGGGACGGGCGCTCGCGAGGCGAGTGTCGCCGGGGGCGGTGAGGGCGTTGCCGTGGTGGTGTTGTTCGGGGTGTTGGCGGCGCCGGGGTTGGCGGCTGGGGCGTTGCGGGTGGTGCGGCGGCGGCCGGTCGATCATTCGCTGCCCGTCATCGACACGGGCGCGGGTCCGGTCCCCCTTGGTCCCGTCCTCTGGGCGGTCACCGGGCTCGACCTGGCTCTCGTCGGGTGCCTGCCCGCTCTCCTCGCGTTGTCCACCGCTCCCCCGCAGCCGGGCCCGTACCTGGCGGCCCAGGCCGTGACGGGGGCGGCGGCGCTGGCGGGCTACGTCCTGCGGGCCGGCAGGGCGACGTAGACGTAGCTGGGCACGCCCCCGTACGGGATCGCGCGGTCCCGGCGCATCCCCGCGCGCTCGGCCACCCGGAGCGAGCGGGTGTTGACGTCGCGGATGACCGCGACGACCGTCCCTAGTGGGCCGCCGACGCGCAGCGCCGCTCTGACCAGCTCCACGGCGTACCCGTGGCCCCAGGACATCGGATGGAATCGGTAGTAGAGGTTGAGCACCTCGGCGCCGTCCACGACGGCGTGCCGGAGACCGCCGACGCCGATGAGGTCCGGCGACGTCAGCGGCCGGGCGGCCCAGTAGCCGAGGCCGCGTTCGGCCCAGTCGGCCAGCCACAGGTCCAGCATCGCGCGGCTGGACTCCAGGTCCGGGGACGGGCCGGCCGGGTTGTACACGCTGGTACGCGGATCGGAGTGAAGCTCGTGCACGGCCTCCAGGTCGTCGGCCGTGACGCGAGATAGGAGCATTCGCGCCGTTTGCACCACTTCCATGGTTCCAGCGTAGCCCCACCCATCGAAAGGCAATCGGTACCGATCGAAGGAGCGATCGATGGACGTTCCGAAGATCCAGAACGCGCTGCGGACCATCGCGCGCGGCCTGGAGGAGCTGGCCGGGGCGCTCGGCGACGAGCAGGAGGCCGGCGAGGACGAGCGCACCGCGCGGGTCATCAGGGAGTGGGGGCGGCGAGGGCTCACCCAGAAGGAGGCGTCCGCGCTGTTCCAGCGGCACGGGTTCGCCCCGCAGACCACCGGCGGCTGGGCGCGCGGTGAGTGGGTGGAGCTCGGCGACGACGGCCTGCGCTACCTCACCGCGAAGTCGCACGCCTGGCTGGAGGGCCGGCCGTGACCTTCTCCGTACGCGTCGCCGTACGCGGCTACGAGCTCGACACGCAGGGCCACCTCAACAACGCCGTCTACCACCAGTACGGCGACCACGCCCGCTGGGAGTGCCTGCGCGCCGCGGGCATCGAGCTCGGCGAGATGCTCGCCGCCGGCATCGGCCCGGTCACCCTGGAGAACACCATCCGCTTCCGCCGCGAGCTGCGCGGCGGCGACGAGGTGGACGTGACGTGCGCGTTCGAGTGGGGCGCGGGGAAGACGTTCCGGGTCAGGCAGGAGTTCCTGCGGGTGCGGGACGGCGCGCAGGCCGCCGCGCTGACCGGCGTCGGCGGCCTCATGGACCTGCGCGAGCGCCGCCTGCTCGACGACCCGGGGGCGCGCTGGCGAGCCCTCGCCCGCGCGCCCGAGGTGCTCAACCTCTGAGACCGGCTACTTTTTCGGCTTGTCGGAGCTGGACTCGGTGGACAGCGCGGCGACGAAGGCCTCCTGCGGCACCTCGACGCGGCCGACCATCTTCATCCGCTTCTTGCCTTCCTTCTGCTTCTCCAGCAGCTTGCGCTTACGGGAGATGTCACCGCCGTAGCACTTGGCCAGAACGTCCTTACGGATGGCCCGGATGTTCTCGCGGGCGATCACCCGGGCCCCGATGGCGGCCTGGATCGGCACCTCGAACTGCTGCCTCGGGATCAGCTCGCGCAGCTTCTTGGCCATGTCGACGCCGTAGGTGTAGGCCTTGTCCTTGTGGACGATCGCGCTGAAGGCGTCGACCGGCTCGCCCTGGAGCAGGATGTCGACCTTGACGAGGTCGGCCTCCTGCTCGCCGGCCGGCTCGTAGTCGAGCGAGGCGTAGCCGCGGGTGCGGGACTTGAGCTGGTCGAAGAAGTCGAAGATGATCTCGCCGAGGGGCAGCGTGTAGCGGATCTCGACGCGGTCCTCCGACAGGTAGTCCATGCCGAGGAGCTGGCCGCGCCGCCCCTGGCAGATCTCCATGATCGCGCCGATGAACTCGGACGGCGCCAGGATCGTGGACTTGGTCACCGGCTCGTGGACGGTCGCGATCTTGCCGCCGGCCGGGAACTCCGACGGGTTGGTGACCGTGAACTCCTTGCCGTCCTCCATGACGACCCGGTAGATCACGTTGGGCGCGGTGGAGATGAGCGACAGGCCGAACTCGCGCTCCAGCCGCTCGCGCACGATCTCCATGTGGAGCAGCCCGAGGAAGCCGACGCGGAAGCCGAACCCGAGCGCGGCTGAGGTCTCGGGCTCGTAGACCAGCGCGGCGTCGTTGAGCTGGAGCTTGTCGAGCGCCTCGCGCAGCTCGGGGTATTCGTCGCCGTCGATCGGATAGAGGCCGGAGAACACCATCGGCTTGGGGTGCTCGTAGCCGGCCAGCATGTCGCCGGCGGGCTTGGCGGCCGAGGTGACGGTGTCGCCGACCCGCGACTGGCGGACGTCCTTGACGCCGGTGATGAGGTAGCCCACCTCGCCGACGCCGAGCCCGAGGTCGGCGGGCTTGGGCTCGGGCGAGATGACGCCGATCTCCAGCGTCTCGTGGGTGGCGCTGGTGGACATCATGAGGATGCGCTCGCGCTTGCCCAGGTGGCCGTCCACGACCCGGACGTAGGTGACCACGCCGCGGTAGGTGTCGTAGACGGAGTCGAAGATCAGCGCCCGCGCGGCGGCGTCGGCGACGCCCACCGGCGCGGGGATGGTCTGCACGACGTGGTCGAGCAGCTCGCGTACGCCCTCGCCGGTCTTGCCCGAGACCCTGAGCACGTCGGACGGGTCGCAGCCGATGAGCCCTGCCAGCTCCTCGGCGAACTTCTCCGGCTGCGCGGCGGGCAGGTCGATCTTGTTGAGGACCGGGATGATGTGCAGGTCGGCGTTCATGGCCAGGTAGAGGTTGGCCAGCGTCTGCGCCTCGATGCCCTGGGCCGCGTCGACCAGCAGGATCGCGCCCTCGCACGCCTGGAGCGACCGGGAGACCTCGTAGGTGAAGTCGACGTGGCCCGGCGTGTCGATCATGTTGAGCACGTGGCCGTCCCACGGCAGGCGGACCGCCTGCGACTTGATGGTGATGCCGCGCTCGCGCTCGATGTCCATCCGGTCGAGGTATTGGGCGCGCATGGAGCGGTCGTCGACCACCCCGGTGATCTGCAGCATCCGGTCGGCAAGGGTCGACTTGCCATGGTCGATGTGCGCGATGATGCAGAAGTTGCGGATCAACGCGGGGTCGGTCTGGCCAGGCTGAGTGCGCACCGAAGTCCGTTTCAACAGATTTGAGGTCAGGCAGTCTTCTATGGTGACATGCCCGGATGATTGTCCGGACCGTCATCCGCCGCGGCCTGCGCCTGCTCGCGCTTGCCTTGGTCGTCGTGGTCGCGCTGGCCGGCCTGCTCGCCGCAGCGCTCCGCGTCCAGTTTACCGGTGCCCCGGCCGCGTGGGCGAAGAGCACGGGAGATGACGCTCTGTGGCTGGGGCACATGTGGGTGGACGGCCGGCGCGGGGAGGCGGACGTCGAGCGGCTGGCACGGCGGCTGGGGGCGACGGGAATCAAGGACGTGTACGTCCATTCCGGACCATTCGATGAGGGCGGCCGCCTCGCCCGGCGCTACACCGGGCCGCTGTCCACCTCGGCGCCCCAGATCGAGCCGTACCCCGGTCTGCGCCTGACCGCGCGGGCGCCGTTATGACGTACGTCTCCGGCACGCCCGCCCGGTCCCTCTACGGCGGCCACGTCGCCCGCTAGGCCGAGCTGGCCCTGGACCTGACGCCGGCGGGCAAGCACCTGCTCATCGGCGCGGCCGCCGAGGGCGCCCGCCTGGCGCTGACCGGGCACGGCCCCCGCCAACGTTTCGGCCCGGCCCTCTACGTGGACTTCGCCGCCACCGAGGAGGACTGGCGGGAGTACTTGACATCCTCCCCCTCGTAAACGAGGGGGATTCCCACGGTCACCCGTGAGGGTTCCTGCTTCACTGCCGGTCGCCCGCCAGGAAGGACTTCCCTTGAGGTCTTACACCAGCTCCACAGGCGTTTCAGCTCTCCGCCAGCCCGGCGGCGAGGGTGTTTCTGATCATTCGGCAGGTGGCTTAGTTGTCGCCACCGTCGAACACAATACCGAACCGTGCGGTGTCGTGCGGCGTTTCGACGGCGGTCCGCCTGGCGGCGGATCGCCTGCTCCTGCCCTGCTCCGCAGAGTCCGATTCCTCCCCCGCCTGGAGGCGGGGGTTCCCTCGGAGGTATCCGATGACCGGCTGGATGGCCGTAGACTCGTGACAGCCCATTCGCCCAGGCTGTTGATTTGAGGAGCCGCCTGGGTTATTGGTAATCTGTTCAACTGCGTGTGTGGCGCGCCCTCTCTCGAGCCCGCGCGCCCCATCCATCACTCAGACTTTCACCGAGGCTTCTTCGTGGCGAACATCAAGTCCCAGATCAAGCGCAACAAGCAGAACGAGAAGGCTCGTCTGCGCAACAAGGCGGTCAAGTCCTCTCTGAAGACGGCCGTCCGCAAGTTCCGCGAGGCCGCCGAGCAGGGCGACGCGGCACAGGCCGCCGCGCTGCAGCAGGCCGCCGCCCGCCAGCTCGACAAGGCTGTCAGCAAGGGCGTCATCCACAAGAACCAGGCCGCCAACCGCAAGTCGGCCATCGCCAAGCAGGCCGCCGCGCTGGCCGCCAAGTAAGGCCAAGGCCCGGCGGCACGCCGGGCCTGTCATTGCGGACGCCGCTCCCCTAGGGGGCGGCGTTCTCGTTTTCTCCACGGTTTCGTCACGGTTTCGATATCACACCGCCGTATCGGGTGAGTCACCGTTCCAAAGATCACCTTGATTGCGTCCGGCCCCTCCCCGAAGGTGCACTCAACGGACAAGAGGGGGATCGGATGCGGGGGCCGCTGGTCGTCAAGCGGGCGTTCAGCGAGCCGCTGCTCCTGCTGGCCGCGTTCGGGGCGATCCTGCTGGCCACCACCACGCTGGTGGCGCTGACGATGTACGCCTCCTCCATCGCCGACGCGGGCGTCCGCCGGACGATGGAGACCGCCTCGTTCCGCCAGACCGCCGCCGTCATCAGCGCGCCCGTCACCGCCGAGACCTTCCCCAGGTACGACCGCGCGGTCCGCGACGAGCTCACCCGCGCCTACGGCGCCGCCCCGGCGATCGGCACCAGCTTCCGCTCCGACTCCTACGTGATGCCGGGCCAGGAGGGCGAGCCGCAGCCCGAGCTGCTCAGGTTCGGCAGCTACGACGGGCTCGACCGGCACGCCAGGCTCGTCTCGGGGAGCTGGCCGCGGCCCGGCGGCCCGGCCGTCGAGGCGGCGCTGTCGCTGCCCGCCGCCTCCGCCGCCGGCCTGGAGGTGGGCCGCGAGTTCACCACGAAGGGCCGGCTCGACCCGCGCCCGGTCACCGTGCGCGTGGTGGGCGTCTTCCAGCTCACCGACCCCGCGGGCGAGCGCTGGGCGAACGAGCCGCTGCTCACGCGGGGCGTCGAGCGCGGCGACTTCACCACGTACGGTCCGCTGATGATCCCCCGCGGGACCTTCCTGGCCCGCTTCGCCACCAGCGTCAACGCCACCTGGACGGCCGAGCCCGACCTCGGCGCGCTCACGCCCGAGCGGCTGCGCCCGCTGGCGGCGGCGCTCGGCCAGGTGGGCGAGCGGCTCAAGGAGGGCGGCTGCCCGAGCTGCGTGGCGTCGGGGCGGCTGCCCGAGATCCTCACCCAGCTCGACACGGCGTCCCTGGTGGCGCGCTCGACGATGCTGATCCCGGTGCTGCAGCTGCTGTTGCTGGCCGCGTACGCGCTGATGCTCACCGCCCGGCTGCTGGCCGAGCACCGGCGCATGGAGGTGGCGCTGCTGCGCTCGCGCGGGGCGGGCACCGGCCGGCTGGCCGCGCTGGCCGGGGGCGAGGCGCTGCTGGTGGCGCTGCCCTGCGCGATCGTCGCGCCGTTCCTCGGCCCGCCGCTGCTGGCGCTGGTCGGCGAGCTGCCGTGGATCAGGTCCACGGGCGTGCGGCTCGCGCCGTCTCCCGATCTCGGCACGTTCCTGGTCTCCTCGGCGGTGGCGCTGGCCGCGGCCGTGCTGCTGGCGCTGCCGGCGCTGGCGGGGGCGCGGCGCACGTACGTGGAGGAGCAGTCGGCGCGCGGGCGCGGCGGCGGGCGCGGGCTGGTCGAGCGGGCGGGCGCGGACCTCGCGCTGCTGGCGGTGGCCGGGCTCGCGATCTGGCAGCTGCGCCGCTACGGCGCGCCGGTCACCACGACGGCCGGCGGCGGGCTCGGCATCGACCCGCTGATCATCTCCGGGCCCGCGCTGGCCCTGCTCACCGGCGGCATGCTGGGCCTGCGGCTGGTGCCGCGGGTGTCGAGGCTGGCGGCGCGGCTCACCGCCCGGCGGCGGACGCTGGCCCCCGCGCTGGGGGCCTGGCAGGTGAGCCGGCGGCCGCTCACGTACGCGGGGCCGGCGCTGCTGCTGACCATGGCGATCGCCATCGGCGTGGTCTCCCTGGCCACGGCGGCGACCTGGCGCGCTTCGCAGCTCGACCAGGCCCGGCACCAGGCGGGGGCGGACCTGCGGCTGTCCGGGCCGCCCGACGGGCCGGAGCTGGGCGCGCTCGGCCGCGGCACGGCGTTCACCGCGCTGCCCGGCGTCACCGCCCACTCCCCCGCCTTCCGGGGACAGAGCGAGGTCAGCGGCGAGAGCGCGCTGCTGCTCGGCCTGGACGCGGCCCGGCTCGGCGAGCTGTTCCACCTGCGGGCCGACCTGTCGGAGCAGAGCGTCGCGCAGTTGTCCCGCGCCCTCGCGGGGAGTCGGGCGGGCGGGCTGGCGCTGCCCGGCGAGCCGGCCACGCTGACCGTACGGGCCGAGGCGGACGCCGCGCTGCCGGCCAGGCTGGTGCTCTCCGACGCGCTCGGCGTGTGGCGGGACCTGCCGCTCGGCCCGCTGCGTACCGGTGACAACCAGGTGGAGCTCGACCTGAAGGAGCTGGCCGGGCGGTCAGGGAAGATCAGCTATCCGCTGACGCTGCGCGGCCTGATCGCGGGCGCGTCCCGTGCGGAGGCCACGGTGAAGGTGACCGGGATCAGCGCCGACGGGCGCGAGGTGCCCGCCGCCGCGCTGTCGGTGACGGCGGCCGACCGGCCGGCCGCCGCGGTGTACGGGCCCGGCGCCGCCCCCGGGCCGTTGCCGGTGGTGCTCACCGCGAACCTCGCCGCCGCGCTCAAGCTGGACGCCGGGCAGACCGGACCGGTCAGCATCGACCGGCGGGTGCTCCAGGTGACCGTGGTGGGCGTGGTGGACAGCATGCCGACGGCCGTGGCCGGGCAGCAGGCGCTGCTGGTGGACTGGGGGACGTTGCAGGCGTACGAGCTGGGAGCGGCGCAGCCGCCGAGGCCGGCCACCGAGTGGTGGCTGGCCGCCGCCGACCCCGCCCCCGCCCGCGCCGCGCTGCGCGAGCAGCCCGGCTGGGACGTCAGCGTCGTCGACGAGCGCGAGCTCGCGGCGAGGCTGCGCGACGACCCGCTGGCGAGCGGGCTCCAGGGGGCGCTGATGCTGGGCTTCGGTGCGGCGCTGGTGTTCGCCGGGCTCGGCTTCCTGGTGAACGCGGCCGTCGCGGCGCGTGAGCGGCGGGCCGAGTTCGCGGTGCTGCGGGCGCTCGGCACGAGCGCGCGGCAGATGTTCGGGCTGCTGGCGGTCGAGCAGGCGTTCGTCGTCGGGCTGTCGCTGGTGGCCGGTACGGGGCTCGCCGTGGCCGTCGGAGCGCTGGTGGTGCCGCACATCGTGCTGACCGGGCAGGCGTCGGCCGTCACGCCAGGCGTGCTGCTGGAGATCCCGTGGGGCGCCACGGGCCTGATGCTGGCGCTGGTGGCGGCGGTGCTGTTCGCCATCGTCGCCGGGCTGGCGCGGCGCCTGCGGCGCGGGCAGATCCTGGAGGACCGGTGAGGATCCCGCTGCTGGCCCGGGCGCACGCGGGCGCGCTGATCGTGCTCTTCGTGCTGACCGCGCTCGCCTGCCTGCTGGTCTCGGGGCTGCCCCGGGCCACGCAGGCGGCCTTCGACCGGGCGCTGCAACGCGCGCTGACCGACGCGCCCGCGGTGCGTACGGACCTGACCGTCGCGGGCGAGTCCCGCTCCCCCCGCGACGACCTGCACGAGCCCGCCGCCTTCGCCGAGCGCGAGCGGCGCCTGCGGGCGCTGCTGCCCGCCACGCTGCGCCCGCTGGTCGCCCCCGACGGGCACATGAGCGCCAAGACCACCCTCACGCCCGTCACCGGGACCGGCGGGAACACCTACATCAACCTGGGCTGGCTGTCCGACGCCGACCGGCGGGTGGACTGGGTGGCGGGCCGCGCGCCCGGCGCGCCCTCCACCACGCGCTTCCAGGGGCAGCAGATCCCGTTGTTCGAGGTGGGGGTCGTCGAGGAGGCCCTCGGCCAGATGAACCTCCGCCTCGGCGACACGCGGACGCTCGGCGAGAGCGACTTCGCGGCCGTGCGCATCGTCGGCGTCTTCCGCGCCAAGGACCCCGCCGACCGCTACTGGACCCACAACAACGACATCCTGCACGTCACCAAGCTGCAGCCGCCCGGCAAGCTGGACTTCGAGCTCCACACCACGACCCTCATCCCGGACGCCGGCCTCGCCGCGCTGAGCGGCGAGTCCCGCAACCTGACCTACCGCTGGGTGCTGCCGCTGAACGGGCGGGCCGCGAGCGCGCTCGCCGTGCCCGGCGTCGAGGCGGGGGTCGCCGAGCTCGAACGGGTGCTGACCCTCCAGGCCACGACGTCCGCCCCCTACCGGCTGGAGACCGGGCTGCCCAAGGTGCTCGGCGACTTCACGGCGGCGCTGGCCACCGCGCAGACCGTCATGTACCTGCTGCTCGCCGGGCTGCTCGCGGTCGCGCTCGGCGTGATCGGGCTCGGCGTACGGCTGCTCACCGACCGCCTGGACCGGGCGCTCGCGCTCGCCCGCGCCCGTGGCGGCTCGCTGCGGCAGGTGGCCGGGACGGGCGCGGCGCTCACCGCGGCGGCGGTCGTCCCCGCCGCGCTGGCCGGGTACGCCCTCGCCTTCCTCGTCCCCGGCCCCGTGCTGCCGCTCGCGCATCTCGGACCGGCGTTCGTGCTGGTGGCGGGCGTCGGGTTCGGGGCGGCGCGGGTGGCGCTCGCGCACCGGACGCCGCTGCACGAGCGGCGCGACGACGTGGCCGCGGCCCGGCCGACGGCGCGGCGGATCACGGTGGAGGCGCTGGTCGTGGTGCTCGCGCTGACGGGGGCCTACCTGCTGCGGGCGCGCGGGCTGTCGGCGCAGGCGGGGCTGGATCCGTTCCTGCTGCTGGTGCCGATCGCGCTGACGCTGGCGGCGGCGCTGGTCACGGTGCGGTGCTACCCGTACCCGCTGCGGCTGCTCGTCCGGCTCGCCGCGCGCGGGCGGACGGCGGTGCCGTTCCTGGGGCTGACCAGGGCGGCGCGGGCCCGCGCGGCCGGCGGGCTGCCGGTGCTGATCCTGCTGCCCGCGCTGTCCGTGTCGGTGTTCGCGGCGGTGATCTCGGACGGCATCACCGGTACGCAGCGGCTGGCGTCCTGGCAGCAGGTGGGCGCGCCCATCAAGATCACCTCGACGATCGAGATCCCGGCCGCGACGATCGACAGGATCCGCGCGACGCCGGGCGTCGAACAGGTGGTGACCGCCCAGACCGCGCGGGTGCAGCTCGGCTACACCAGCGAACGCGCCGAGGCCATCGCCGTGGACGTCGCCCAGTGGCGGCGGCTGCTCGCCGGGGCGCCCATCGACCTGCCCGAGCTGCCCGGCGGCCCGTCCGCGCTGGTCTCGCCCGAGCTGCGGGAGCGCGGGACGCTCGACGTCGGCTGGCAGTCGCGGATCAAGGCCACGGTGGCCGGCGCCGTCGACGCGGTGCCCGGCTTCTACCGCACCGGGAAGTTCCTCGTCCTGCCCCTGGACACGTTGACCCGGCCGGCCGTCAACACGCTGCTGATCAAGGGCGACGTCGCGCCGGGCGAGCTGGCGCGGCTGGTCCCGTCGGCCGCCGTCGAGTCCCAGGAGGGGGCGCTGGCCGCCATCCAGGGCGATCCGCTCACCGGCGCGGTCCTGACGACGCTGGTCGTGGTGACCGCGGCGCTGGCGCTCTACGCGCTGGTGGCGGTGATCCTGTCTCTGGTCGTGGGGGCCGCCGACCGGGCCAGGGCGGTGGCGTTCCTGCGTACGCTCGGGCTGTCGGACCGGCAGGCGCAGCGGCTCACCATGCTGGAGGTGCTGCCGATGGTGCTGGTGACGGCGCTCGTCGGGTTCGGGCTGGGGCTGGCGCTGCCGGCCGCGCTCGGCCCCGGCGTCGACCTGTCCGCGTACGCCGGAGACCTGCCCGTCGGCGGCTACTCCCCCGATCTGCTCACGCCGGGCGCTCTGGCGGCCGGGCTGGCCCTGGTCGCGGTGCTCGGCGCGTACGCGCACACCGCGCTCGACCGGCGGCGCGGCCTCGGCGCCGCGCTGCGCGCGGGAGACCTCTCATGAACGCGTTCCTGCCGGAGGACTCACGATGAATCCCACCCTGTCCGAGCTGGAGGCCAAGGCCACGCGCGGGAAGGCGGCCTTCGGCGGCGACGCGCACATCGTCTGCGACAACCTCGTCCGCATCTACAAGACCGAAGGCGTCGAGGTCGTCGCGTTGCAGGGACTCGACCTGGTGATCGACGAAGGCGAGCTGGTCGCCATCGTCGGCGCGTCGGGATCGGGCAAGTCGACGCTGCTCAACGTGCTGTCCGGGCTCGACGTGCCGACCGCCGGGGTGGCCAGGGTGGCGGGCATGGACCTGCTGTCCATGACGCCCAAGGACCGGCTGCGTTACCGGCGGTCGGTGGTCGGGTTCATCTGGCAGCAGACGGCCCGCAACCTGCTGCCCTACCTGAACGCCAAGGAGAACGTCGAGCTGCCGATGAAGCTCGCCGGCGTGCCGCGCAAGGATCGCGGCCGGGCGATGGAGCTGCTGGAGCTGCTCGGCGTGGCCTCCTGCGCCGGGCGGAAGATCCCCGAGATGTCGGGCGGCGAGCAGCAGCGGGTGGCCATCGCCGTCGCCCTGGCCAACTCCCCGCAGCTCATCCTCGCCGACGAGCCCACGGGCGAGCTCGACAGCGAGACCTCGGGGCAGGTCTTCGACGCGCTGCGCACCGCGAACCGGCAGCTCGGCGTGACCGTCGTCATCGTCACCCACGATCCCATGGTGGCCGGGCAGGTGGACCGGACGATCGGCATCCGCGACGGGCGTACCAGCAGCGAGACGCTGCGCCGCGAGGGCGCCGAGGGCGAGATCGTCGCCGAGGAGTACGCCGTGCTCGACCGCGTGGGGCGGCTGCAGCTCCCCCGCGACTTCATGAACGCCCTGAACATGGAGCGCCGGGTGCGCCTCGAGCTGGAGAGCGACCACATCGGCGTGTGGCCCGCACGGGAGGAGCCCTCTGATGAGCGATGAACCGTTGGTCGTGGTGGAGGGGCTGCGCAAGGTCTACCGCAGCGGCCCCAAGGAGGTCGTGGCGCTGCGGGAGGTGTCGTTCGTCGTGCGTCCCGGGGAGCTGGTCGCCGTACGCGGCCGCTCCGGCTCCGGCAAGACCACCCTGCTCAACCAGATCGGCGGCCTGGACCGGCCGGACGCGGGCCGGGTGCTGATCTCCGGCCAGGACGTCACGGCGATGTCCGAGGACGCGCTGCTGGAGCTGCGCAGGGACGTGGTCGGCTTCGTGTTCCAGTCGTTCGGGCTGATCCCTGTGCTGTCGGCGGCCGAGAACGTCGGGGTGCCGATGCGGCTGGCCCGGATGCCGGTCGAGGAGCGCGAGGCCCGCGTCCGGATGCTGCTCGCCCTGGTGGGCCTGGAGCAGCACGCCAACCAGCGGCCGTTCGAGCTGTCCGGCGGCCAGCGGCAGCGGGTGGCGATCGCCAGGTCCCTGGCGAACCGGCCCCGCCTCCTCGTGGCCGACGAGCCGACGGGGCAGCTCGACTCGCAGACGGGGCGGCAGATCATGGAGCTGCTGCGGGCGCTCGTGCGCAGCGAGGGCGTCACGGCGCTGGTCGCCACCCACGATCCCAGCCTGATCACGCTCGCGGACCGGGTCCTGGAGATCAGCGACGGCGTCGTCCACGAGGCCGACCTGGCCGCGCCAGCCGGCTGATCGAGGCTTACGTCCGAAAGTTCACGGCTCGTCTACTCTTTACATAGGGTTCTGGTGGTTTGTCGGTTTACGCTCGCCGACATGCATGCAAAGTCCCGGGTCCCGGTGATCCTCTTAGCGGCCGGCGCCCTCGCCGCCACGTTCGCCGCCCTGCCCGCAACCTCCGCGTCCGCGGCTCCCGCGAACGTGGTCATCAGCCAGGTCTACGGCGGAGGCGGCAACTCCGGCGCCCCCTTCACCAACGACTACGTGGAGCTGTTCAACCGCAGCGCCGCCCCCGTGCCGCTGGACGGCTGGTCGGTGCAGTACACCAGCGCCACCGGCACCGGGAACTTCGCCGCCAACACGGCCGCGCTCTCCGGCACCCTCGCCCCCGGCCAGTACCACCTGGTGCAGCTCGCGGCGGGCACCACCCCGAGCGGCGCGCTCCCCCAGCCCGACAGCACCGGCTCGATCAACATGAGCGGCAGCGCGGGCAAGGTCGCACTGGTCCGCTCCGCCTCCGGCCTGGCCTGCAACGGCTCCACCGCGCCCTGCTCCGACGAGCAGCTCGCGCTGCTCGCCGACCTGGTCGGGTACGGCAGCGCGAACTTCTCCGAAGGCGCCCCGGCTCCCGCACTCACCAACGCGACCGCCGCCTTCCGCAGGAGCGGCGGCTGCGCCGACACCGACGACAACGGCGCCGACTTCGAATCCGCGGCCCCCGCGCCGCGCAACTCCGCCACCGCCCCGGCCCCCTGCGGCGCCGACCCGTCCCCCTCCCCCACAGTGACTCCCACGGCTACGCCCACGGTGACGCCGACCTCCACTCCTTCCGAGACCTGCGACACCCCGGCCACGCACCCGATCTCCCAGGTGCAGGGCAACGGCGAGACCAGTCCGCTCGCCGGGCAGAACGTACGGGTGGAAGGCGTCGTCACCGGCTCCTTCCAGGGCTCCGGCGGGCTCGGCGGCTTCTACCTGCAGTCCCTCACCCCGGACGCCGACCCGGCGACCTCCGAGGGCCTGTTCGCCTTCTCGTCCTCGCCGGTCAAGCCCGGCGACCGGGTGCTCGTCTCCGGCAAGGCCGTCGAGTTCAACGGCCTCACCGAGCTCTCGCCGGTCACGTCGGTGAACGTCTGCGGCACCGGCACGGTCAAGCCCGTCAAGGTGAAGCTGCCGCTCCCCAAGGACGTCACCTTCGAACGGTACGAGAACATGCTCATGACCTTCCCCGACGACCTCGCCGCCTCCGAGGTCTACAACCTCGGCCGGTTCGGTGAGATCACCCTCGCCGAGGACGAGCGGCTGTGGCAGCCGACCGACCGCAAGGGCGTGGACGCCGCGAAGGACGCGCGGCGTACGATCCTGCTGGACGACGGCTCCAACGCGCAGAACCCGGCGACGCTGCCGTACCACACCGAGGGCGCGGCGAGCGTACGGCTCGGCGACGAGGTCGAGGACCTGACCGGCGTCCTCAGCTACGGCTTCGACCGCTACCGCGTGCAGCCGACCAAGCCCGTCGTCTTCACCGCCGAGAACCCGCGCCCCGCCCGCCCCGAGAAGGTCGGCGGCGACGTACGGGTGGCGAGCCTCAACACCCTCAACTGGTTCACCACGCTCGGCTCCCGTGGCGCGACCAACGCCGCCGAGCGGGACCGCCAGCTCGCCAAGCTGGTCGCCACCATCACCACGCTCGACCCGGACGTGGCCGGCCTGATGGAGGTCGAGCGCAACGGCGACGTGGCGCTGAACGCCCTGGTCGACGCCCTCAACGCCAAGGCCGGCGCGGGCACCTACAAGGGCATCACCCACCCGAACCCGGGCACCGACCTCATCCAGACCGCACTGATCTACAAGCCGGGCAAGGTGACCCCGATCGGCGCGGCCCGGTCCTCGGCCGACCCGATCTTCAACCGCCCGCCGCTCGCGCAGACCTTCGGGCCCGCCCACGGCAAGGGCAAGACCTTCACCGTGCTGGTGAACCACTTCAAGTCCAAGGGCTGCACCGACGGCGACGAGACCGCGAGCGGCGCCGATGCTGACCAGGGCGACGGGCAGAGCTGCTACAACGCCAAGCGCGTCAAGCAGGCCCAGGCGGTACTGGCCCTGATCGACGACCTGCGGCTGCCGAACGCGCTCGTCCTCGGCGACCTCAACGCCTACGGCGAGGAGGACCCGATCCACGTCCTCGAGGACGCCGGGCTCACCAGCCTGAGCAAGAAGCACGTCAAGAAGGACGACCGCTACAGCTACGTCTTCGAGGGCCTGTCCGGCGAGCTCGACCACGTGCTCGCCGACAAGGGGGCACGCAAGCTCGTGACCGGCGCCACGATCTGGCACATCAACGCCGACGAGGGCCGGTTCATGGACTACAACACCGAGTTCAACCCGCCCTACCTGTACGCCCCCGACCCGTTCCGCTCCTCCGACCACGACCCGCTCCTGGTGGGCCTACGCCTCTGACCTGAGGCCTGTCCACCTGCCGCCCCTTTGCGCCGACTACCCTCTCCGGCGCAAAGGGGCTCCCCGCCCTGGACACGCAAACAACTCCCCACCAGCCCGGCCCACACTCCAGCAGCATCAGCCACAGCCGACGAGGCCACAGAACCTACAGCAGCGCCAGCGACGGCAACGGCAACGGCAACGGCAACGGCAACGGCGGAAGAAGCAGCGACAACGACGGCAGCAGCACCGAAGGTCACCTACGGTCGCGGCTCGCTGCAATCACCCGCCGGTCCGCCGCCATCCCCAGCCACCTGCCGGTACGGCCCCATCCGCTCACCCGCCGGCGCGCCGCCATCCCCAGCCACCTGCCGGCACAGCTCCATCCGCTCACCTACCGGCGCGGGCCCATCCAGCCACCTGCCGGTACGGCCCCATCCGCTCACCCGCCGGTCCGCCGCCATCCCCAGCCACCTGCCGGCACAGCTCCATCCGCTCACCTACCGGCGCGGGCCCATCCAGCCACCTGCCGGTACGGCCCCATCCGCTCACCCGCCGGTCCGCCGCCATCCCCAGCCACCTGCCGGCACAGCTCCATCCGCTCACCTACCGGCGCGGGCCCATCCAGCCACCTGCCGGTGGGGCTCCACGCGCTCACCTACCGGTGCGGCTCGCCACGATGACCTGCACTGTGTGCTCCAGCGCGTACGCCGGATCCGCTCCCCCGCCCTTGACCTGCTCATCCGCGTCGGCCACCGCCTGGATGGCCCTCGACAACCCGTCCGGCCCCCACCCGTTGAGCTGCCGCTTCACCCGGTCCACCTTCCAGGGCGGCATGCCGAGCTGACCGGCGAGCTGCGCCCCACGCGCGTTGCGCGGCGCCCCGGCGACCTTGGCCAGCGAACGCAACCCGTTGGCCAGCGCGCTCACCAGCAGCACTGGCGCCACTCCCGTGCCGAGCGCCCACCGAAGCTGCTCCAGCGCCTCCGCCAGCCGCCCCTCGATGGCCGAGTCGGCCACGTTGAACCCGCTGACCTCCGCCCGCCCCTTGTGGTAGCGGGCCACGGAAGCCGTACCGATCGTCTTGTCATCGGTGTCGAACGCCAGCTGGCTGCACGCGGCCGCCAGCTCCCGCAGGTCATTGCCCACCGCGTCGAGCAGCGCCTGCGCCGCGTCCGGCGCGATCCCTCGCCCCACCCGCTTGAACTCCCCCTTGATGAAGTCCAGGCGCTCGCCCGCCTTGGTGACCTTGCTGATTGTGATCACCGCGGCCTTGGCCTTCTTCACCCCGTCGACCAGCGCCTTCCCCTTGACCCCGCCGGGGTGCGCCAGCACGAGCACAGTGTCGTCGGACGGCTGCTTGGCGTACGTCACGATCTCCGTGATCACGTCCTTGGGCAGATCCTGCGCGTTCCGGATCACCACCACCGACCGATCCCCGAACAACGACGGCGAGGTCAGCTGGGTCAGCTCCCCCGTCGTCACCTTGCCGCCGACGAGGTCGTGCACCTCGGCACTCGGATCGACGGCCCGCGCCGCCGCGACCACGCCACTCACCGCCCGCTCGGCCAGCAGTTCCTCATCGCCGAGGACCAGGGTCACAGGTGCTGGATCGGTTGCCGCCATGCCAGGCAGCATGCCATGCACCGCCGACAACCCGGTACTCGAACCCCACACCCCACGCCCCTCACTTGGCCGTCGAAGCGAGCCGTCCGGGCGAGGCGGCCGGCACAAGAACCGCTGAGAGATCCGCCGCGGACGTGCCACCCATGCCGACAGCCCTCTGCCAGACTCGCGATCACGGCTTGCGTCTTCTGCAATCTCATCCGCGAGGACTCGGCGATCACCAGCTAGTTGAGGCCACTTGTTCCTCGAAGGCGTGTGCGTCGGAAGGCGAGCCGTCTCCTCAAGGCGCGGCTGTGCCCCAGCTCATCCCCAGGCAGCCTTTCTCCCTGATGCTCGTGGTCCCCGTGGCCGCCGTGGTCCCCGTGGCCGCCGTGATCCCCGTAGCCGCCGTGGCCGCCGTGGCCGCCGTGGCCGCCGTGGCCGCCGTGGTCCCCTTGGTCGCCGCGGTCGCCGCGGCGTGGGCCGTACGCCTTCGGTGCCCTGGGATCACCCCGCGCCACGATCGCCAGGCCGCCGTCGCGCTCCACCACGGCCAGGTCGCCTGATCGGTCAGTCCGGTAGGGCGTGGCACCGATGCGTTGCAACAAAGCGAGCGTGGACGGGGCAGGGTGGCCGTAGTCGTTGTCGGCTCCCACACTGATCAGCGCCGCCCGTGCTCCCAGCGAGGCGAGGAAGGCCGGTGACTGACGGTTCGACCCATGGTGGGGCGTCTTGAGGATGTCGGCGCGTACGGGATGCCGGCGTAATAGCTCGTCCTGGGCCTCGGTCTCCAGGTCGCCGCCGAAGAGCATCGACCCCGCCCGCCAACGGACCCACAGCACCACGCTCGCGTTGTTGATCGTGCTTCCCTCCCCCTGCCCGTGCGCAGGGCCGCCGCCGGCCTCGGGCGCGATGACGCTCACCTCCGACGGCCCGAACCGCCAACCGGTCCCCGGCGCCACCGCCCATTCGGGGATGCGGCGGCGTGCCAGGTCGGCCGAGATGCGGGTGCTCGCCTGCGGATTCGTAGGACGGGAGCTGATGACCACCGCCCCGACTCGCCGGTTCCTCAACACCCCAGGTAGGCCGTTGACGTGGTCGGCGTGCGGGTGAGTGAGCACAAGCAGCGGTACGTCCTTGATGCCGGCTCTTCGCAGGCATTTGTCCATGAGGACCGGGTCCGGTCCGGTGTCCACCACTACGCCCTGCCCGGCTCCGGCCGCGATCACCATGCCGTCGCCCTGGCCCACGTCGCACATGATCACGAGCCATCGGTCCGGCGGCCATGACCCCACGAGCGGGCGGACGACCAGCACCGCCACCAGCGCCGTTCCCGCGAGGGTCAACGCCAGCACGCGCCAAGCCCGACGGCGAAGCACGATCATCACCACGGCCACGGTGACAGCCAGCAGGCCGAGTCCCGCGAGCCCGCTCGGCCACGGGACCGTGGCGAACGGCAGATCGACGGCCCAACCGGCGACCGTGATGATCCAGCCGACGGCGTACCCGGCGGGGATGACCAGCAGCGCGGCGGCGTCCGGCCAGAGCGGCGCGACGAGCGCCGCCCCGAACCCCAGCAACGTCGCCGGCGCCACCGCCGGGGCGACGAGCAGGTTCGCGAGCAATGCCACAGGTGTCACCTGACCCGACATCAGCACGAGGACAGGCGTCACGGCCACCTGCGCCGCCGCAGGCACGGCCACCGCCTCCGCCAGCCAGCGCGGCAGCAGGAGACGGCCGCCTCCCGGTCGCGCATCCTGGTGCTCGGCGGCGTCTTCCTTGTTCGCGGTCGTCCGTGACCAGCGGTCGCGCCAGCGTGGGGCGATGAGCAGGATGCCGGCGGTGGCCGCCACCGACAGGGCGAAGCCGTAGGAGCGGGCCAGCTCGGGAGCGAACAACGTCAACAGCAGAACGGTCGCCGAGAGCGCCGCGAACCCGTCCTTAGCACGGCCCGTGGCCAGGGCTACGCAGGCGGCCAACCCCATGAGGAGCGCTCGCAGGACGCTCGGCGACGGACGTGCCACCACGGCGAAGCAGAGCATGGCAAGGGCGGCGAAGCCGGCTCTCGTGGTGAGGGAGAGCCTGAGCAGGCGGGACAGCGCGAGCGTAGCGCCCGCGACGATGGCGAGGTTGGCGCCGCTCACCGCGTTCAAGTGGTTCAGGCCGGTCTCCTTGAGGTCGGCCGACACCTGGGGGTCCATGCGGGAGACGTCGCCCACCACGAGGCCGGGCAGGAGGCCGCGCTGGTCCGGAGGCAACGCGTCGGCGGCGGTACGCAGGCCCGCTCGCAGACTGCCGGCCACGGTTTGGAGGGGTGACGGGGCCGTCAGTACGCGTGGTGGTCCGCGTACGAGGAGGATCGCCGCCTCCAGGTCGCCAGGGGTGGGTCTGGCGAGGCGGCCGGTGACCTCAACCTGCTGGCTCGGCAGCAGGGCACCCCATGTGCGGCCGCTGGCGAAGACGGTGATGGGGACGTTGACTGACTGGTGGCCGGTGGTCGTGGTGGCGTGCGACTGGATGGTCTTCAGGGTGGCCGGGACGACGTACCTGTCCTGGATGAACTGTTGTGGGCCTTGGTAGTGGTGCTGGGGTCTGCGTCTCGGATCGTCGGTGATCGCGATCTGGGCGGTGATGGTCGCGTTCCTGGCCGCCAGATCGGCTACTGGTCCGGTGGTGAGGGCGTGTACTCGGAGTGCGACAGAGGCTGAGGACGCGGCTGCGGCGATCAGTGAGGCTAGGACGATGTTGCGCCATCTGTGCTGCTCGGTAGTGGCATCTATCCCCGCTTGGCCTGCTTGCGGTTGTCGGGACGTGGAGGGGCGTGTGGCGTCCTGATTCCCCCAGCGGGGGCGGCGGCGGGTGTGCCAGGCGGTTGTTCCGGCGGCCACGGCTGCGATGGCAGCGACGAGCATGCCCACGGTGGCGGAGCAGCTCAGGAGAACCAAGGCGCTGGCCCAGGCGGCCAGGGCAGGCAGCATGAGGGGCCAGGAAGGCTTGTGCTCGCTGTCCGGTGCGTGCTCGCCGTTGGAGGCGTTCGGTGAGTCCTGTTGTGACGTGGGCTTGTGTACTGATGCTGCTGCCGTGCTGATGGCGGTTGTGTGGGGATCGGACTCGGTTCGTCGGGGCGCGGTTGGCTGCGCACCTGGTGGCTGTGAGCTTGGCGGAGGGCCTTTGCGCCTGGTCATGTCAGATGCGGACCTTCGGCTTGATCTCCGCGTACTTGCGTGGGCCTATGCCGGAGACCTCGCGTAGTTGCTCGACGCTGGTGAAGCCGCCGTGGGAGTCGCGGAACTCGGCGATGCGGGCGGCGAGGACTTCGCCGACGCCTGGGAGTTGTTCGAGCTGGTCGGGGGTCGCGGTGTTCAGGTCGAGGACGGCGTCCGCCGGGCTCGCCCCGGGGACGGCAGCGGATGTTCCTGGGGCTCCTACGACGATCTGCTCGCCGTCGATCAGGCGTCTGGCGAGGTTGAGGGAGCCCGTCGCGCTGGTACGGGAGGGGCCGCCGGCGGCTGTCACTGCGTCTGCCACTCGGGTGCCTGCGGGAAGGAGATAGACGCCTGGTTTGCGGACCTTGCCGGTGACGTGGACGGTCAATCTGATCGTGGCGGCGGCGGTGGGTGTCACGAGGGCGGTCGGGGTGGGGGGCGGCAGCGGTTGCGGGGTTGGCTGTGATTGCCAGACGAAGTAGACGGCGGCCGCTACCGCGACTGCTCCGATGGCGAGCAGCACGCGGAGGCCCGGCCTGCCGGGATCGAGGGTTGGGGCCCGGGAGGTCAGGGCGGCGCGAAATGCCTGGAAGGAGGGAGAGATGAGGGCGGCGGCGGTGTCGGGATGGCGCGGCGGTGGTTCGAAGGGCTGGTGGCCGCTGTCCGGCGAAGGGAAGGCGTGCTGGTCGAAGTCGTCGGTGACAGGTGGGGATCCGGCGGCTTCTGAGGTGAGGTCGTGGTCCTGGGGACTCGTGAGTTCAGGGCCGGAGTGGAAGGAGCCGGCATCGCGGATGGCGAGGAAGTCGTCGAGGTCGTGGGTGGGGCGGAAAGTGCCGGGGTTCGGGGTGGCGGCGTAGGGAGTGCTGTCAAGAGTGGCGGTGCCGTCGCGGGAACGGCGGAAGGGGGGAGATGGGTCGGTGGGGTGGAGGGGTGCACTGTCCTGGTGGCGGTGAGTGCCGGGTATGCGGTTCTTGGCGAGCTCCTGGCCTCGGGTGGTGAGGGTTGTGAGCTTGTGCGGGGCGTGGCTGGGCGTGCGACGGTAGGGCAAGAGACGGCGGGGGCGGCGTGGAGGGTTGATGAGCGACCGTAGCCGGGATTCGGCTATGGCCCGCTCTGTGGTCGGATCGGGAGTTCGCACGGCAGAGACAGTAGGGCGGTTGCGGACGAGGCGAAGGGCCGAACGGGGTTCTGGGGATAGCGGTGACGATGGGCGTAGAGCCTGTGGATAGCGGCGCTGCACAGGCGGTTACGAGGGCTGACGGGGTCCGAACGATCCAGAGGGGTGTAGAGGTACCGAGGACGCAGTGCGATTGGGACGGAGGCTCAGAGGGCGCGAGGGCGCAGGAGAGGTGGCAGCTCAGGCTCGACTAGGGCTAAGGAGGGGTGACGGCTCAGGAGGGGTGACGGCTCAGGAGGGGTGGCGGCTCAGGAGGGGTGGCGGCTCAGGAGGCGCGCTCGGGCCCAAGAAGTGCGGCCGCTCAGGAAGCGCCAGGGCCCCAGGCGGTGCGCCGGTTCAAAGGCGCCAAGGCCCAGGAAGTGGGGCCGCTCACGAGGCGCTCGGGCCCAGGAAGTGCGGCCGCTCATGAGGAGGCGCTAGGGCCCAGGAAGTGTGGCGGCTCAAGAGGTGTGGGGGGTGATGGTGAGGCCGAGCATGCCAGGGCCAACGTGTACGCCGATGACCGGACCGACCTCGACCACCTGAAGGTCGGCGAGGGCGGGGAGGCGTTTACGGAGGCGTTCCGCCAGGGCTTCGGCTCGGGGGCGGGCGGCCAGGTGCTGGACTGCCAGTTCCACGGGACCGTCGCCGGCCGCTTGCACCGCCAGATCCTCCAGGCGGGCGATGGCGCGCGTGGCGGTGCGGACCTTCTCCAGAAGGGAGATCTGGCCGTCCACGATGTGGAGCAGAGGCTTGATCATGAGGGCCGAGCCGAGGAGGCGGGCGGCGGCGCCGATGCGGCCGCTGCGGCGCAGGTTGTCCAGGGTGTCGACGTAGAAGTACGTCCGCGTGGACGTGGCGCAGCGGCGGGCGGCCGATGTCACCGTCTCCAATGACGCGCCTGCGGCGGCGGCGCGGGCGGCGGCCAGGACCGGGTAGCCGAGGCCCATCCCTATGGACCGGCTGTCGATCACCTCGACCGGGATGGCCGCGTCGCGGGCAGCCGCTCGTGCGGAGTCCACGGTGCCCGACATTTCGGCTGATAAGTGGATTGAGGCCACTGCAGTGACGCCTGATTCCGCGAGCGCCGCATAGCAGGCGGCGAAGCGGGCGGGCGAGGGACGGGAGGTGGAGGCCGAGCCCGAACCAGAGCCGGAGCCCAAAGCTGTGGGGCCGAAGGAGGCCGGAGGGGCCTGGTTCGGGTGGGGGATGGGGTCCTCGTGGGGCGTGGGGTCGTCGTGGGGGGTGGGGTCGTCGTGGGGGGTGCCGCTGACGATCATGGTGATCGGGACCACCGTCACCCCGTCCACCTCGTCAACCAGGCAGGCAGTCGAGTCGGTCACGACGGCGATTCGGGGCAAAGACGGCATACCCCGAGACTAACTACTGAACGGGCGTCCCACCCCGCCACACCCGGCGCGGCTTGAGGCCGAAGGACCAGGCGAAGGCGCCCTCGTGGTCGGCGTCCCACTGGACGATGTCGGCGAGACGGCCGGGCGCGAGGACGCCGCGGTCGGGCGCCCCGAGCACGGTCGCGCCGCCCAGCGTGGCGGCCCGCAGCGCGTCGTTGACGCTCATCCCGAACGCCGACACCGCCATCGCGATGACCAGCGACATCGAGGTGATGCCGCAGTAGCCGGGGTTGTGGTCGCTGCCGAGCGCGATCTGCACGCCGTGCTTGATCATCTGGCGGACCGGCGGGAGGTGGCCGCGCTGGAGGGCGGTGGCCGGGCAGACCACGGCGGGCACGCCGTAGCGGGACATGATGGCGATGTCCTCGTCGGACATGTGGTGCAGCCCGTCGGCGGAGGCGCAGCCGAGCTCGGCGGCGAGCTGGACGGCGCCGCGGCGGGCGAAGAGGCCGGCGTGGATGCGCGGCAGCAGGCCGACGTTGCGGCCGGAGGCGAGGACCCAGCGGGATTCCTCGGTGGTGAAGTGGCCCTCGTCGCAGTAGACGTCGACGCTGTCGGCGCCGGCCGCGGCCGCGTCGGCGCACCAGGCGCCCACGGCCTCGACGTATTCGCGCTGACGGCCGAAGTATTCCGGAGGCACGACGTGCGCCGCGAGGAACGTGACGTGCACGCGCGGCATCATCGGCTCCTTCTCCAGCTCACGCAGGAGCCGCACGTCGGCGAGCTCGCCGTCGCGCGTGAGGTGGTAGCCGGTCTTGGCCTCGACGGTGGTGGTGCCGCTGAGCAGCCAGCTGCGCAGCCGCTCGCGTACGCCGTTGCACAGGGTCCACGGGTCGGTGCCGCGGGTCACGGTGACGGTCGAGCCGACGCCGCCGCCCGCCGCGGTGATCGAGGCGGCGCTGGAGCCGCCGGTGCGGATGGCCAGCTCGGCGTAGCGGTTGCCGGCGTAGACGGGGTGCGTGTGGGCGTCGATGAGGCCGGGCGTGACCAGCGCGCCGCCGAGGTTCTCCACGTGGTCGACGTCGACGATGTCGTCGACGACCCCGGGCACGCTCTGCGGCAGGTCGGGCGCCCGCCCGACCCACGCGATGCGGTCGTTGTGCACGAGGATGGCCGCGTTGCTGAGGACCTCGTTGCCGGTCCAGAGGCGGCCGATGTTGGTCAGGAGCCGAACGGTCACCGCATCACCGCCCTGCGCGAGCCCCCGCGCGAGCGCATGGCCCAGCGCACGGCCTGTGCCGCGCCCACTGAGTCCGCTCCGGGTCCGGACGACATGGGGGGTCTCCTGCTCTCATCCGCGTCTGTTGTGCGGTGACCGTATCGCCAGAGTCATGATCCGGCGATTTCAGTTCAGTTACGTTATTTCACATATCGGGCCGGTGTACAGGGTTATTCGGAAGAAAGACCAGTCATCCCCACCGTCACCCAGCCCCACCTCGTTCACGCGGCCCCCGCTGATGACTTTGACACCTAAGTCATCATCCGAAACCCGGAAGCCGAACCTCAGCCAAGACAGCCAGACCTACGTCAGGTCTGGCCAATCGTAGCAATACCAGGGCTTCAGGGACCACTGCCGCTTTTGGGCAAGTCTGCACGCTTTGCGGCAAGACCTCCCCAGCCCTGCCGTGACGTGCCCGACAATCGGACCGCCCCACCGTACCGCAGTACGGCGGGGCGCCCCGGGTGAATCGTGAAAGTGCTTCTACGAAACGCGCTCCACCGGCTTGCCCACCCGCTCCAGCTCCTGGAACAGGCTGGGCAGCACGCGGGCGTGCAGGACCGTGCCGTCCTCGACGTGGTCCACGGAGAGCACCTCGCCCTCCTTGTGGGCCCGCGAGACCAGGTCGCCCCGCTCGTACGGCACCAGCAGGTGCACCTCGTGGTCGAGCCGCGGCAGCTCCCGCTCGATGAGCTCCATGAGCTCGGGGATGCCCTTGCCGGTGCGCGCCGAGACCACGATGCTGCGCCGCTCGCGCCGCGTGATGCGGTCGAGGACCTCCTGGTCGGCCGCGTCGGCCTTGTTGACCACGACGATCTCGGGGATGCCCGAGACGCCGTCGAGGTCGGCCAGCACCTCGCGCACGGCGGCGAGCTGGCCTTCGGGGTCGGGGTGCGAGCCGTCGACCACGTGCAGGATCAGGTCGGCGTCGGCGACCTCCTCCAGCGTGGAGCGGAACGCCTCGACGAGCTGGTGCGGCAGGTGGCGGACGAAGCCGACGGTGTCGGCGATCGTGAACAGCCTGCCTTCGGGCGTGCGCGCGCGGCGCACGGTCGGGTCGAGGGTGGCGAACAGCGCGTCCTCCACCAGCACACCCGCGCCGGTGACGCGGTTGAGCAGCGAGGACTTGCCGGCGTTGGTGTAGCCGGCGATGGCCACGGCCGGGACCTCGCGCTGCTGGCGCGCTTGACGCTTGGTGTCGCGCGCGGTGGACATGCCGCCGATCTGCCGGCGGAGCTTGGCCATCCGCTCGCGGATGCGGCGGCGGTCCAGCTCGATCTTGGTCTCACCGGGGCCGCGGCCGCCGATGCCGACGCCGCCCGCCGCCCGTCCGCCGACCTGGCGGGACAGGTTGCCACCCCAGCCGCGCAGCCGCGGCAGCAGGTATTGGAGCTGCGCCAGCTCGACCTGGGCCTTGCCCTCGCGGCTCTTGGCGTGCTGGGCGAAGATGTCGAGGATCAGCGCCGTGCGGTCGATGACCTTGACCTTGACGGTGTCTTCGAGCTGGCGGAGCTGGCCGGGGGTCAGCTCACCGTCGCAGATCACGGTGTCGGCGCCGGTCGACTCCACGATGTCGCGCAGCTCAAGGGCCTTGCCCGAGCCGATGTAGGTCGCGGGGTCGGGCTTCTGGCGCCGCTGGATGAGGCCGTCGAGCACCTGGGAGCCGGCCGTCTCCGCGAGAAGCTTGAGCTCCAGCAAGGAGTTGTCTGCGTCCTCGGCGGTGCCGGAGGTCCAGACGCCGACGAGAACGACCCGTTCAAGCCGCAGCTGCCGGTACTCGACCTCGGAGACGTCCTGGAGCTCGGTGGAGAGGCCCGCCACGCGCCGCAGCGCCTGACGCTCCTCAAGATCGAATTCCCCGGTGTCGAAGCCTGTGGTCTCGAACTCGTCGAGTGCGGTGTTTTTGTGCATTCGTGTCATCTCTATGAGGGAAACGTCTGGACACCTCGATGTCTTCCCCGATGGTGGCACGACATCCCCCGCGTAAGCACCTGGTTATCGCGCTGACACGCTGATGTTGCCCGACCCGGTGCTGACGGAGATCTTGTTCGGGGAGGAGCGGTCGTTCTTCACCGAGACCTCCACGTCGCCCGAGCCCACGTCGGTCGACACGTCGTAGGCGCCGTCGGGGACGAACAGGGAGACGTCCCCCGAACCGGCCTTGAGCCGGGCGCTGGTGGGGGCGGTGGCGTACTTGAGCTCGACGTTGCCGGAGCCGGAGTCGGCCACGACGTTCTTGCCGCTCAGGTCGGCGGCGTCCACGTCGCCGGAGGCCACGTGGACGCGTACGTCCCCGCTGAGGGCGCGCAGCGTGATGTCACCCGACCCGGTCTCCAGGTCGACGGCGAGCCCCTTGGGGACCTCGATCCTGTAGTCGACGCCGCAGGTGCCCAGGCTGGACGGGCAGGAGTAGAAGAGGGCAAGCGTGCCGCCCTCGACCTTGTGCTCGGGCGTGGGCCTTGAGTCGCCGCTCCAGCGCAGGGTCTCGGTGACGCGGACGGCCGTGCCGCCGGTCTCGGTGATCACGGCATCGCCGGAGGCGCCGTCGAGCCGCAGCTCGGTCACCCGGTCGGTCACCTCGTAGGACTTGGTGTCCTTGTTGGTGGGGCCGGCGATGGCGTCCAGTCCGCAGCCCGTCAGCAGCGCGGCCCCGGCCAGCAGGCCACCCGCGATCGCGATCGTTCTCATGGATCGATCTTCCCCCCGGCGAGCCGCCCGCGCCCATCGGGGATGTCCCCTAAGACGACCCGGGGGACCCCCGGTCTTTGACCCGGAAGGCCGGGCAGAGTAGCGTCACTTCCACAATCCAGAATCCATTTTCCACAGAGCGGAAAAGAGGCCCGTATGGAGATCACCGGCCCGAGGCTCGACCGGTTCGACGAGATCCTCACCCCGCAGGCGCTCGACTTCGTGGCGGCGCTCCACCGGGAGTTCGACTCCAGGCGGCTGGAGCTGCTGGAGGCCCGGCAGGCGCGGCAGGCGGAGCTGTCGGCGGGCGGCACCCTCGACTTCCTGCCGGAGACGAAGGAGATCAGGGAGGGCGACTGGCAGGTCGCGTCCCCGGCGCCCGGCCTGGAGGACCGGCGCGTCGAGATCACCGGACCGGTCGACAAGAAGATGACCATCAACGCGCTCAACTCCGGCGCGAAGGTGTGGCTGGCCGACTTCGAGGACGCCAACTCGCCGCTCTGGGAGAACTGCGTGGCCGGCCAGCTCAACCTGCGCGACGCGCTCGACCGCGCGATCGACTTCGAGACCGGCGGCAAGTCCTACGCGCTGCGCCCGGACGACGAGCTGGCCACGATCGTGGTCCGGCCGCGCGGCTGGCACCTGGGCGAGAAGCACGCGAACGTCGACGGGCGGCCGGTGTCGGCCTCGCTGTTCGACTTCGGCCTCTACTTCTTCCACTGCGCGCAGCGGCAGCTCGACAAGGGCAAGGGCCCGTACTTCTATCTGCCGAAGATGGAGTCGCACCTGGAGGCGCGGCTCTGGAACGACGTCTTCACCCGTGCGCAGGAGCTGCTCGGCATCCCGCACGGCACCATCAGGGCCACCGTGCTCATCGAGACCTACCCGGCCGCGTTCGAGATGGAGGAGATCCTCTACGAGCTGCGCGAGCACTCGGCGGGGCTCAACGCGGGCCGCTGGGACTACCTGTTCAGCGTGATCAAGAAGTTCCGCACCCGTGGGCGGGAGTTCCTGCTGCCGGAGCGGAACGCGGTGACGATGACGGCGCCGTTCATGCGCGCGTACACCGAGCTGCTGGTGCGCACCTGCCACAAGCGCGGCGCGCACGCGATCGGCGGGATGGCGGCGTTCATCCCCTCGCGCCGCGACCCCGAGGTCAACGCGGTGGCGCTGGAGAAGGTGCGGGCCGACAAGACGCGCGAGTCGGGCGACGGGTTCGACGGCTCGTGGGTGGCGCACCCGGACCTGGTGCCGATCTGCAGGGAGGTCTTCGACGGGGTGCTCGGCGAGCGGCCCAACCAGCTCGACCGGCTGCGTGAGGACGTCGCCGTCTCGGCCGCCGACCTGCTGTCGGTCTCCGAGACGCCGGGCGACATCACCGAGGCCGGGCTGCGCAGCAACGTGGACGTGGCGCTGCGCTACCTGGCCGCGTGGATGGGCGGCTCCGGCGCGGTGGCCATCCACAACCTCATGGAGGACGCCGCCACGGCCGAGATCTCGCGCTCGCAGATCTGGCAGTGGATCCACAACGACATCACGCTGGCCGACACGGGCGAGCGGGTGACGAAGGAGCTGGTCGAGCGGATCATCGCGGAGGAGCTGGAGCAGGCGGCCAAGGAGCCGGGGTACGACGAGAAGCTGTTCGGCCAGGCCACGGCGCTGTTCAAGGAAGTGGCGCTCGACGACGACTTCGCCGAGTTCCTGACCCTCCCCGCCTACGCCCGGATGCCGTAGAAAAGGCGTGATGGAGACACTGACGACGGCGTTGCTCTCGGTGCTGCCCCGCGATTCGGTCATCACCGATCCGGTGCGCCTGCGCACCTACGAGTGCGACGGCCTCACCTACCACCGGGCGACCCCGGGCGTGGTCGTGCTGCCGGCCACGGCCGAGCAGGTCGCCCGGGTGGTACGCCTCTGCAACGACTTCGGCGTGCCCTTCGTGGCCAGGGGCGCGGGCACCGGCCTGTCCGGCGGCGCGCTCCCCCGCGAGGACGGCGTGCTCATCGTGACCTCGAAGATGCGCGCCGTCCTGGAGATCGACCTGCCGGGCCGGCGGGCCGTGGTGGAGCCGGGCGTGACGAACCTCGCCATCACCGAGGCCGTGCGCGAACAGGGCTACTACTACGCGCCCGACCCCTCCAGCCAGCAGGTCTGCTCGATCGGCGGCAACGTGGCGGAGAACTCGGGCGGCGCCCACTGCCTCAAGTACGGCTTCACCGTCAACCACGTCGAGGCGTGCGAGATCGTCACCCCTGACGGCGACCTGGTCACGCTGGACCGGATGGACCCCGGCTACGACCTGCTGGGCGCGTTCATCGGCTCGGAGGGCACGCTCGGCATCGCCACCAAGATCACCGTACGGCTCAGCCGGGCGCCGGAGGCCGTCACCACGGTGCTGGCCGCGTACGAGAGCATCGAGCAGGGCGGCCAGGCGGTCTCGGAGATCATCGGGGCGGGCATCGTGCCGGCCGCGATCGAGATGATGGACGCGCTCGCCATCGAGGCGGCCGAGGCCGCCGTGGCCTGCTCCTACCCCGAGGGCGCCGGGGCGGTGCTGATCGTGGAGCTGGACGGGCCGGCGGCGGAGGTGGAGCGGCAGTTCGCGCGGCTCAGTGAGATCTGCGCGGGCGCGTTCGAGCTGCGCGTGGCGGCGGACGCGGCCGAGCGGGCGGCGATCTGGAAGGGCCGCAAGTCGGCGTTCGCGGCGGTGGGCCGCATCAGCCCGGCCTACATCGTCCAGGACGGCGTGGTGCCGCGCACGGCGCTGCCCGGCGTGCTGGCCGCCATCGACCGGATCTCGGCCGAGCACGACATCAGGGTGGCGAACGTCTTCCACGCGGGAGACGGCAACCTGCATCCGCTGGTGCTGTTCGACGACGCCGAGCCGGGCGCGGGCGAGCGGGCCGAGGTGGTGTCGGGCGCGATCCTCGACCTGTGCGTCGAGCACGGCGGCTCGATCACCGGGGAGCACGGCGTCGGCGTGGACAAGGCGCGCTACATGCCGCGGATGTTCAGCGCGACCGATCTCGACACCATGCAGCTCGTCCGGTGCGCGTTCGACCCGGAGGGCCTGGCCAATCCGGGCAAGGTGTTCCCCACGCCGCGCCTGTGCGGCGAGGTGCCGGGCGTGCGCAAGGGCGTCCATCCGCTGGTCGAGTCGGGGAAGGCGGAGCAGTTTTGATCGAGGGTGTGACGGTCGGGCAGGCGGGCCCCGGGGACGCCGTCGGCGGCGTGCTCCCCCGGTGGGTCGCGCTGCCCGAGAACGTCGAGGAGGTCGCGGCGGTGCTGCGGGCCTGCGCCGAACGGGACCTCGCGGTGGTGCCCGCGGGCGGCGGCACGAAGCTGCACTGGGGGGCGCCCCCGGAGCGCTGCGACGTGCGGCTCGACCTGAGCCGTCTCGACAAGGTCCTGGAGCACGCGGCGGGCGACCTGGTGGTCCGCGCGCAGGCGGGGGTGACGATGGGCGCCCTGGCCGCCGCGCTCGCGGACGAGGGCCAGGAGCTGGCGGTCGACGCGCCCGAGGACGCGACGGTGGGCGGCACGCTGGCCACCGGGGCCGCCGGCCCGCGCGCCTTCCGCTACGGCACCCCGCGCGACCTGCTCATCGGCGTCACGGTGGTGCTGGCGGACGGCACGATCGCCCGCTCGGGCGGCAAGGTCGTCAAGAACGTCGCGGGCTACGACCTCGGCAAGCTCTTCACCGGCTCCTACGGCACGCTCGGCGTCATCGCCGAGGCCACGTTCCGGCTGCACCCGCTGCCCGCCGCGCGGCGCTGGGTGTGTGCCGAGGTCGAGGCGGCGGACCTGCCGGGGATCGCGGCGGCGCTGGCCGCCTCGCAGGCCGAGCCGAGCGCCGCCGAGGTGGAGCGGCCGGAGCCGGACGCGCGCCCGGTGCTCGCGGTGCTGGCCGAGGGTGCGGCGGCGGAGAGCCGGGCGGCGGCGCTGCGCGAGCTGGTGGGCGGCGGCGAGATCTCCGACGCGCCGCCCCCGTGGTGGGGGCTGGTCCCCCGGGACGAGACGCTGGTCGAGGCGCGGTTCCCCGCCACGGGCCTGGCGGCCGTGCTGGAGGCGGCCGAGCGGGCCGGGCTGGCGCTGCGCGGGTCGGTGCTGTCCGGGCGGGTGCTGCTGGTGCCGGCTGAACCTGTGGAAGCCGAGGTCCTGGCCGGGTTGCGGCGACGGGTGGAGGCCGGGGGCGGGCGGGTGAACGTGCTGGCCGCGCCGCGCGCCGGGCTCGACCGGTGGGGGCAGGTGAGCGCGCTGCCGCTGATGCGGCGCGTCAAGGAACGGTTCGATCCCGGGCGCAGGATGTCTCCCGGCCGGTTCGTGGGAGGCATCTGAGCATGGACCCCAAACTGATCAACGACTGCGTGCACTGCGGGTTCTGCCTGCCGACATGCCCGACGTACGTGCTGTGGGGCGAGGAGATGGACTCGCCGCGCGGGCGCATCCACCTGATGAAGCAGCACGTCGAGGGCACGCCGGTGACGCCCGAGATGGCCGGGCACTTCGACGCCTGCCTCGGCTGTATGGCCTGCGTGACCGCCTGCCCGTCGGGCGTGCGCTACGACCGGCTGATCGAGCTGACCCGGGTGGAGGTGGAGCGGCGGCACGAGCGCGACCCCCAGGAGCGGGCGGTGCGGGGCATCGTGTTCAGCCTCTTCCCCTATCCGCGCCGGCTGCGGCTGACGCGGCCGGTGACGCCGCTCGCCCGGCGCATGGCCGGCTACGTCGGCAGGGCCAACCCGAGCCTCGGCGCGATGGCCGCGCTCGCGCCCCGCGTCGAGCGGCGCGAGCGGCTGCCGCGCGTGGTGCGGGCCAGGGGCGAGCGCCGGGCCGTGGTCGGCATGCTGCTCGGCTGCGTGCAGCGCGAGTTCTTCCCGCAGGTCAACGCGGCCACGGCGCGGGTGCTGTCGATGGAGGGCTGCGACGTGGTGATCCCGCCCCGTCAGGGCTGCTGCGGCGCGCTCAGCGTGCACGCCGGGCGCGAGGAGCAGGCCAGGCGGCTGGCCCGGCGCACGGTCCGGGCCTTCGAGCGGGCCGGGGTGAGCACGGTCGTGGTCAACTCGGCGGGCTGCGGCTCCTCGATGAAGGAGTACGGCGAGCTGCTGGGCGAGGAGCCCCGGTTCGAGGTGCGCGACCTGTCGGAGTTCCTGGCCGAGCTGGGGCCGGTCGCCGAGCGGCATCCGCTGCCGCTCACCGTCGCCTACCACGACGCCTGCCACCTGGCCCACGCCCAGGGCGTGCGCTCGCAGCCACGCGAGCTGCTGGCCGGCATCCCCGGGCTGGAGGTGCGCGAGATCCCCGAGTCGGCCATCTGCTGCGGCTCGGCCGGCACGTACAACATCTTCCGCCCCGAGGCCGCCCGCGAGCTCGGCGACCGCAAGGCTAAGGCGGTCGGCTCGACCGGCGCGGAGCTGCTGGTGTCGGCCAACCCGGGGTGCACGATGCAGATCGCGGCCGCGATGCGGCGGGCGGGCGACGACATCCGGGTGGCGCACACGGCCGAGGTCCTCGACGCCTCCCTGCGCGGGGTGAGCCTGTGAGCGTCCAGTCGGTGGAGCGGGCGCTCGACGTGCTGGAGGCGCTGGCCGAGCACGGGGGCGAGGCGGGGCTGTCGGAGATCGCGGCACGCACGGGGCTGCCGTACGGCACGATCCACCGGCTGCTGCAGACGCTGGTCGCCCGCGGCTACGTGCGCCAGGAGGCCGACCGGCGCTACGCGCTCGGGGGCGGGCTGGTGCGGCTCGGCGGAGTCGCGGAGGGCATGGTCGGGGTGCGGGCGCAGCCGTACCTCGAGAAGATGGTGGAGCTGTCCGGCGAGACGGCGAACCTGGCCGTGCTCGAAGGCGACTTCATCGTCTACGTGGCACAGGCGTCCTCGCCGCGCCGGCTGCGGATGTTCGCCGAGGTGGGGCGGCGGGTGCTGCCGCACAGCACGGCGGTGGGCAAGGTGCTGCTGGCGGGGCGGCCCCCGCAGGAGGCGGTCGCGGTGTTCGAGCGCACCGGCATGCCCCGCCGCACCCCCAACACCATCACCGAGATCGACGCCATGCTCGCCGAGCTGGCGGCGGTGCACGAGCGCGGCTACGCCATGGACCTCGGCGAGGAGGAGCTGGGCGTGCACTGCATGGCGGTGCCGGTACGCGACGGCGAGCGGGTGGTGGCGGCCATGTCGGTGTCGGGGCCGGCCGAGCGGATCGACGCGCTGGACCGGACGGAGCTGGCCGAGGGGCTGGGGAAGATCGCTCTCGACTTCGGCAGGGAGTTCGGCCCGCACTCCTAGTAACCTGTTGCGCCATGAGCAACAGCACGACGGTCCAGTCGGTCGACCGGGCCATCGCGATCCTGGAGATCCTCGCCCGCGAGGGCGCCACCCGGGTGACCGACCTCGCGGCGGAGCTCGACGTGCACAAGTCCACCGCGTTCCGGCTGCTCGCGGCGCTGGAGCAGGGCGGGCTGGTGGAGCAGAGCGGCGACCGGGGCCGTTACCGGCTCGGGTTCGGGGTGATCAGGCTGGCCGGCGCGGCCAGCGCGCAGCTCGACCTGGCCCGCGAGAGCCGGCCCGTGTGCCTGCGCCTCGCCGCCGCGGTCGGCGAGACCGTCAACGTCGCGGTGGCGCAGGACGGCGCCACGGTCAACATCAGCCAGGTGCGCGGCCCGGCCGCGATCAGCGGCCACAACTGGGTGGGCCAGCGCACCCCCTCCCACGCCACCTCCAGCGGCAAGGTGCTGCTCGCCTTCGGCGCGCTACGGCTGCCCGGCGGCGAGCTGGAGCGCTACACCCCGCGTACGATCACCGCGCCGGACGCGCTCGGGCTCGCGGAGATCAGGGAGCGCGGCTGGGCGGTCACCGTGGAGGAGCTGGAGGTCGGGCTCAACGCCGTGGCCGCGCCGGTGCGCGGCGGCGACGGGACCGTGGTGGCCGCGGTCAGCGCGTCAGGGCCGTCCTACCGGCTGACGCCCGAGCGGCTGCCCGAGGTGGGCGAGCTGCTGGCCCGGGGCGCCCAGGAGATAAGCGAGCGCATCGGCTATTACGGTTGAGTCATGTGCAGGAGCATCAAGACCCTCCGTCCTCCTTACGTCGAGAGCGTCAGCGAGGACGACGTGCGCGCCGCGGCGCTGCAGTACGTCAGGAAGATCTCCGGATTCCGCGCGCCGGCCGCGCACAACGCCGAGGCGTTCGACCGTGCGGTCGAGGCCGTCACCAGGGCGTCCGAGGAGCTGCTCGGCGCGCTCGAGGTGCGCGGGAGCCGCTGACGGCTCCCGCGCGGACGTCAGCAGGGCGTCTCGACGAAGACCGGGACGCCGCGGGTGCCCCACATGGAGCGGTTGCCGGCGCAGTCCTCGTAGAGCTCCCCGACGACGGTCGTGTACGTGCCGTCGGAGTAGAACGTGGTCACGCAGGTGTGGTCGATCCTGCATGCGCGGGCCTGGGCCGGGGACGCGGTGGCGGCCGTGACGGCGGCGGCGGGCGTGGCGGCGGCGCGTACGGTGGCGGTGGCGAGCGCGGCGGCCACGTCCTCCTCGGACAGGACGTGCCCCGAGGCGCCGGTGACCCCGGTGCCGACGAGCCCGAGCACGGCCAGGGAGGTCCCGGTCGCGACGACGGCGGTGGCGGCCCATGCCAGCAGGTATCTCTTCATCCCCGCCAGCTTCCCCCACGTCGGGCTAAGACCGGGTTAAAGGGAGGCTAAGGCGTCCCAAGCCAGGGTCAGTGAGCGGCTACGTTCGTGCTATGGCCGACATTCTGCTCATCGAGGACGACGTGGCGATCCGCACGGCGCTCAGCCGGGGGCTGCGGGAGCTGGGGCACGCGGTGTCCTCCTCGCCGACCGCCCTCGACGGGCTCAAACTGGCCGTGCAGGACCGGCCCGACCTCATCGTGCTCGACCTGGGACTGCCCGACCTGGACGGGGTGGAGCTGCTGCGGATGCTCCGGGCGGTCAGCCGGGTGCCGGTCATCGTGGCGACCGCCCGCGACGGGGACGCCGAGATGGTGCCCGTGCTGGACGCGGGGGCCGACGACTACGTGGTCAAGCCGTACAGCGCGGCGCAGCTCGACGCCCGGGTGCGGGCGGCTGCGGCGGGCGGGCGGGTCGGCGCCCGAGCCGCTGGCGGTCGGGGAGCTGCGGGTGGATCCGCGGGCGCGTACCGCGACGCTGGACGGCACGCAGCTCGACCTGACGCCGCGCGAGTTCGACGTGCTGCACTACCTGGCGGCGCGGCCCGGCGAGGTGGTGACCAAGCGGGAGCTGCTGACCGAGGTGTGGCAGCTCCCGTACGGGGGCGCCGACAAGACCGTGGACGTGCACCTGTCCTGGCTGCGCAGGAAGCTCGGCGAGACCGCGGCCGAGCCCCGCTACCTGCACACCGTGCGCGGGGTCGGCGTCAAGCTGGTCGAGCCGGCATGAGGCGCTGGCTGGCGCTGCTGGTGGCGGCCACCACGTCGCTGGTGCTGATCGCGCTGCTGGTGCCGATGGCGGTGCTCATCAGGTCCGTGGCCGAGAACGGCGCCATGGACCGGGCGCTCACCACGGCCGGGTCCGTGGCGGTCGCCGTCGGCACGCCGGACCTGCCGCTCGCGGTGGAGCAGGTGGCGCGGCCGGTGACGGTGTTCCTGCCGGACGGCACCACCCTCGGCGCGCGGGCCGAGCGCTCGGCCGCGGTGCGGCTGGCCGCCACCGGGCGCAGCGTGACCGCCGAGGCCGACGACGGCAGGGAGGTGCTGGTCTCCGCCCAGTCGCCCGAGGGCACGGCGGTGATCAGGGTGTTCGTGCCGGAGTCCGAGCTCATGCGGGGCGTACGCGAGGCGTGGGCCGCGCTGCTCGCGCTGGGGCTGGGGCTGGTGGTGCTCGGGATCGTCCTGGCCGACCGGCTGGCGCAGGCCGTGACCCGGCCGGTGGACGGCCTCGCCCGCGTCTCGCACCGGCTGGCCGGCGGCGACCTCGCCGCGCGGGCCGAGCCGGGCGGGCCGCCCGAGGTGCGCTCGGTGGCGCTGGCGCTCAACCACCTGGCAGGACGGATCGACGAGCTGCTGGTCGCCGAACGGGAGTCGGTCGCGGACCTGTCGCACCGGCTGCGTACGCCGCTGACCGGCCTCCGGCTCGACGTCGAGTCGCTGCGCGACCCCGAGGAGGCGGCCCGGCTGCAGGCCCGGGTGGACGCGCTGGAACGGGCGGTGAGCGCGCTCATCGCGGAGGCGCGCAACCGCACGGCCGACCGGGAGTCGTGCGAGGCGGGCGCCGTGGTGCGCGAACGGGTGCGGTTCTGGTCGGTGCTGGCCGAGGACCAGGGGCGCGAGGTCGAGGTGACGCTGCCCGGCGAACCGCTGAGCGTCGCCGTACGGGCCCAGGAGCTGGCGGCGTGCGTGGACGCGCTGCTGGGCAACGTCTTCGCGCACACGCCCGAGGGCGCCGCGTTGTCGGTACGACTGACCGGGCACCCGGACGGCGCGCTGCTGACCGTGGAGGACGCCGGGCCGGGGTTCGATCCCGCGCTGCTGGAGCGCGGCATCAGCGGCGGCGGCTCGACCGGGCTGGGGCTGGACATCGTCCGGCGTACGGCCGAGTCGTCCGGCGGCCGGCTGGCCGTCTCCTCGCCGTCCGGGGGCGGGGCGCGTGTTGAGGTGGTTTTAGGAGCCGCTTAGCGCGCGGTTATCGGCGTTCGCGATGTCCTTGGGTCATGCGAAACACGAAGAAGTTCATCGTCATCGGTGCCGGGGCCGTCACGCTGCTGGCGGGTGGCGGAGCCGCCGCCTACGCCGCGACCGCCGCGCCCACCGCCCCCAAGATCACCGCCGAGAAGGCCATCGAGCTGGCCCACCAGCAGGTCCAGGGCGCCTGGGTGAGCGAGGTGGACCACGACGACTCGGGCAAGTGGGAGCTGGAGCTCGTCAAGGGCGACCAGGTGCACGAGGTCGACGTGGACGCCACCAGCGGCAAGGTGACCGCGCACGCCCCCAAGGCGGCCGACAAGGACGACGACGGCAACGGTGACGACAACGGCGGCGACCGCGACGACGACTGACCCTGCCCGGCTGAGATCCCCTTGTGGAACGTCCCGCCCGCCTCCCCCGCTCACGGGGGCGGCGGGCGGTCCCGTTTCCGGAAGGGTCAGCGCGTGAGGCGGTTCAGGTAGGCGTAGCAGGGGTCGCGGCGGAAGTCGTGGAAGGTCGCGCAGGGGTCGATCGGGGTCCCGGGATGCGCGGGGCGCGGCTCCTCGCGCGGGGCCTCCGGGGGAGGCTGCGGCGTGGGAGAGCCCGTACGGCGGGGGCCCGGCGGCGGGGCGGCGGGCTCGGGGCCCGGCGGCCGGGCAGGCTCGGCGCCACGGGGGCGAGGCTCCGTCAGCGAACGCGGCTCTGCCGGCGGTCTGGGCTCTGCCGGCGGTCTGGGCTCCGTCGGCCGCCTGGGCGCCGCCGGTGGCCCCGGCTCCGCCGGCCGGAGCGCGGAAGGGGCGGGCAGCGCTCCCGGTGAAGGCCGCGCGCCCGGGACGGACCGCACTGACGCGAGGTCCGGGAAGGGCGGGGTGTCCGCCGGCGCTCCCGGGGAGGGCACGGCGCGTACCCAGGGAGCCGGAACCGGCGTTCTCACCGCGAATTGGAGCGTTCCATCATCATCCGTTGGAGATGCGATCAATGTCATACGAGTGACGCGCGGAGTGCTGTCCGATGAATTCGATCTTGTGGAAATCGGCGTTTCCCCTTGGTTTTCCGGCGTACTTCGGGGGGCCGGACCAGGTGCGCCGCTGAATGCCAGGAATATGCCGACAACCGCGGTGGCGAGGACTCCGGCCGCTCCGGCGACCGACCCGAGGCGACCCCGGCTACCAGCAGAAATGGATCTAAGGGGGGACAAGTCGTGATTCCTTTGTGATTGGTGTGCGAGCATTCCGCCGATGCGGCTAGTGTGGTCCATCACCCGCGGAAGCCGGCGAGCTTTCCCCGATACGACCGCGAGGAGCTGCACCCTCATGCAAGATCCGACCGCACCGGATCACCACGAGATCCTGACCGGGCCGGGCGATTCACGCCCGGCGAAGAACAATCGCGGCGCCGCCCGCCAGAAGAGGACCAAGAAGACCGCCGCCATCGCGGCCGGAGTGCTCGTCGCGCTGATCGCGGCGGGCGGCGCGGGCTACGTGGTGGCCTCCGGCGACTCCACCCCCGGCACCCAGCAGGAGGCCGGGCCGTCACAGGGCACCGGCGGCGACGACAGCGCCCAGGACGGCCTCCAGGACGACCTTCAGGACGACGCCGCCGACGACGCCACCATGGGCGACGCCCGCACCGACGCCCCCGACGACGGCCTGCCCGACGACGGCAGCATGGGCGACGCCGCCACCGACCCGGGCCGCGCGGCCGACACGGGTTCGACCGGCACGGGCACCTCCACGAGCCGCGACTCCGCCAGCGGCGCCGGCGCGAAGCAGACCGGTGACGGCAAGAAGGCCACCACCTCGCCCACCAAGGCACCGCAGCCCTCGGAGGCCGACAACCCGGCGGACGGCCCCGGGGGCCTGGTCTCCGGCCAGTGCGCCACCAGCGGCTGCTGAACCGCCTCCGCTGACGCCGGAAGGCGGCAGGGGCGAAGTGGTCCGGAGGTTATGGCCATCATTGGACCTTCGAGACAGGCCACCTCGCGCCTAGGGTCAGGGGCATGACGACGATCGACGACGCCGGTGTCCTCCGTGGGCTGCATGTGCCCGGAACGCCCGTGATCCTGCCCAACGTCTGGGACGCCGCCTCCGCGCGCGCCGTCCAGGAGGCCGGCTTCCCCGCCGTGGCGACCGGCAGCGCCGCCGTCGCCCGGGTCCTCGGCCACGAGGACGGCGAGCGCGTCCCGGTGGACGAGATGATGTCCGCCGTGGCCCGCATCGCCCGCGCGGTGGACGTGCCGGTCACCGCCGACGTCGAGCGCGGCTACGGTCTCAAGCCCGCCGAGCTGGCCGAACGCCTCCTGGCGGCCGGCGCGGCCGGCTGCAACCTGGAGGACAGCGACCCGCGCACCGGCGAGCTGATCGACCCGGGCGAGCAGGCGGACTTCCTGGCCGAGGTGCGGGCGGCGGCCGGCCAGGCACTGGTGATCAACGCGCGCGTGGACACCTACCTGCACGGCTCGACCTCACGGAAGCAGGCGCTCGCGCGGGCGGAGCGCTACCTGGAGGCGGGGGCCGACTGCGTCTACCCCATCATGCTCGCCGACGAGGACGAGATCCGCGCCCTGGTGACCGCGCTCGGCGGCCGGCCGGTGAACGTGCTGTTCCGGCCGGGCGCGCCGAGCCTCGCGCGGCTGGCCGAGCTGGGCGTGGCGCGCGTCAGCTTCGGGGCCGGCCTGCACCGGCTCGCCCACGCCCACACCGTGGCGCTGCTGGCCAAGGTCAAGGCGGGCGACAGCCCCTTCTGAGCGGCCCTCGCGAACGGCGGGCGGTGACGGGCCGCGTACGCTTGCGCTCGTGCTTGCCGCCGCGGCCGTCTGCCCGCAAACCCCGCTGATCGTGACCGGGATGCCCCGGCTCCGCGCCGCCTGCGACGCCGCCGTCCAGGGCGTGCTCGCCGCCCGTCCCGACGTGCTGATCGTGGTGGGCGGGGCCGCGGACAGCGAGGCGTACGCGGGCGGCGCGGCGGGCAGCCTGCGCCCCTGGGGCCTGGACGCCGGCGCGGGCACGGGCGAGCCCGTCCTGCCGCTGTCGCTGACCGTGGGCCGCTGCCTCCTGGACGGGCGCGTGCCCCACGCCTGCCAGGCCGTGGGCTTCGACGCCGCGCCGGCCGAGTGCCTGGCGCTCGGCGAGAAGCTGGCCGCGTCCGGCGAACGGGTGGGGCTGCTGGTGCTCGCCGACGGCTCGGCCTGCCTGACGCCGAAGGCGCCCGGCAGGTACGACGAGGCCGCCGGCCCGTTCGACGACCGGGTGGCGCGGGCGCTCGACGCCGCCGACCCGGCCGCGCTCGCCGCACTCGACCCGGCGGAGGCCGACCGGCTGTGGGCCACCGGCCGCGCCGCCCTCCAGGTGCTCGCCGGGGCCGCCACCGGCGCCGCGCCGCGCGGCAGGCTGCTGGCGCGCGACGCCCCCTACGGCGTCGGCTACTTCGCCGCGCTGTGGGACTGACGCCGCGGCACCGGCACCTTCATGAGGTCGCGGGCCAGCACGACCTCCCCGTCATAGCTGCGCCGCACCTCGGCGACGAACGCGGGCTCGTCGTCGAAGCCGTACCGTTCGGAGAAGTGCGTGAGCACCAGCCGCCGCACGCCCGCGTCGGCCGCCACGAGGCCCGCCTCGTACGCCGTCAGGTGCCCGTACTCCTTGGCGAGCGCGCTCTCCCCCGACAGGAACGTGGCCTCGATGACCAGCAGGTCGGCCCCGTTGGCCAGCTCGAAGACGGTGTCGCAGAGCCGGGTGTCCATGACGAAGGCGACGGCCTGCCCCGGCCGGGGCTCGCTGCACTCCTCCAGCGTGACGCCGCGTACGGAGCCCTTGCGCTGCAGCTCGCCGACCTCGGGGCCGCGGATGCCGTGGGCGGCGAGCCTGGCGGGCAGCATGCGGCGGCCGGGCGGCTCCTGGACGCGGTAGCCGTACGACTCCACGGGGTGGGACAGGCGGCGCGCGGTCAGCGGCCCGATCGCGGCCAGCGGGCCGGAGACGGGATGCTCGGAGATCACGTCGGTGTCGGCGAAGGCGGCGGCGTGCCGCAGTCGCCGCCAGTACGTCGTCCCGGAGGCCGGGAACACCGCCCGCACCGGATGCCGCACCCGGTCACGGGCGATGCGCTGCACGACGCCGGGGACGCCGAGGCAGTGGTCGCCGTGGAAGTGCGTGACGCAGAGCCAGTGCACGTCGTTCGCGCGCGCCCCGGCGTGCACCATCTGCCGCTGCGTGCCCTCGCCGGGGTCGAAGAGGAAACCCTGACCGTCCCAGCGCAGGAGGTAGCCGTTGTGGTTACGGTGTCGGGTGGGAACGGCGCTGGAGGTGCCGAGCACCACGAGCTCACGAGAGGACATGATGACCATCACTGAGACCGGCGCGGCGGGCACGGTGGCGCTGGCCGAGGTGCCGACGCCGGTGGGCGCGTTCACGCTGGCCGTCACGGAGACGGGGCTCGTGGCGTCGGGCTGGGGCTCCGGCGCGGGCCTGGCGGAGCGGCTCGGGCTGGTCGAGGTGCATGATCCGGATCGTACGGCCTCGGCCGTCGCCGAGCTCGACGCGTATTTCGCCGGGGAGCTGCGCGCCTTCCGCACGCCGATCGACTGGCGGCTGATGGCGGGGTCGCGGCGGCGGGTGCTCCAGGCGCTGCACGCGGTCCCGTACGGGTCCGCCGTAACCTACGGCGAGCTGGCGAAGCTCAGCGGCACGAGCGTGCCCGCCCGGGGCATCGGCTCCATCATGGGCTCCAACCCGATCCCGATCTTCGTGCCCTGCCACCGGGTGATCGCGGGCACCGGGCTCGGCGGGTTCAGCGGCGGCGTGGGCGTGGAGACCAAGCGGTGGCTGCTCACCCACGAGGGCTACCTGCAGCCGACCCTGCTGGATCTCTGAGCGGCTCGGACACCCCCCGGCCTCCGACAGACTGGTGCGTGTGCGCCAGCAGCCTGTCATCGCCGTCGTCGGCCCCACCGCGGCCGGGAAGTCCGACCTCGCCGTGGAGCTCGCCCTCCGTCTCGGTGGCGAGTGCGTCAACGCCGACTCCATGCAGCTCTACCGGGGCATGGACATCGGCACCGCGAAGCTGACGCCCGCCGAGATGCGCGGCGTGCCGCACCACCTGCTGGACATCTGGGACGTCACGGTCACCGCGAGCGTGGCCGAGTACCAACGGCTGGCGCGCGAGGTGTTCGACAAGGTCGCGACGCCGGTGCTGGTCGGCGGCAGCGGCCTGTACGTCCGGGCGGCGCTCGACGACCTGGAGTTCCCCGGCACCGACCCCGAGATCCGGGCCCGGCTGGAGGCCGAGCTTGCCGAGCGCGGCCCGGCCCCGCTGTACGAGCGGCTGCGCGGCCTCGACCCGGCCGCCGCCTCGGCGATCCTGCCCGGCAACGGCCGCCGCATCGTGCGGGCGCTGGAGGTGATCGAGCACTCGGGCCGGCCGTTCTCGGCCACGATGCCGTCGTACGACGCGCTCTACCCGAGCGTCCAGATCGGCCTGGACGTGCCGCGCCCCGTGCTGGACGAGCGGATCGAGCTCCGGGTGGACCGGATGTGGGCGGCGGGCCTGGTGGAGGAGGTGCGCGCGCTGCTCGGTCAGGGCCTGGCCGAGGGCCGTACGGCCGGCCGCGCGCTCGGCTACGCGCAGGTGATCCGTTTCCTGAACGGCGAGTGGAGCGAGGAGCAGGCCCGGGCCGAGACGGTGCGGGCGACCAGGCGTTTCGCCCGCCGCCAGGAGTCGTGGTTCAGGCGCGATCCGCGGGTGCGGTGGCTGCCGTACGACGCCCCTGATCTTGTCGAGCGCTCCCTCGCCGAGATCCCCGGACACCCCGCACCCTAAACTTGCAATATGCGCTTCCTGAAGGGTCACGGCACCGAGAACGACTTCGTCATCCTGCCCGATCACGACGGCGAGCTGGACGTGACGGCCGCGCTCGTCGCCAGGATCTGCGACAGGAGGGCGGGACTCGGGGCCGACGGCGTGCTCCGGGTGGTGCGCACCAAGCGGAGCCACGAGGTGGCCGGGCAGGCGTCCGCCGCGGAGTGGTTCATGGACTACCGCAACGCCGACGGCAGCATGGCCGAGATGTGCGGCAACGGCGTGCGCGTCTTCGCCCGCTACCTCATCGACGCGGGACTCGCCGACTCCTCCGGGTTCGCCGTCGCCACGCGGGGCGGCCTGCGCCAGGTGCACCTGGAGCCGAACGGCGACGTCACGGTCGACATGGGCAAGCCGAACGTGCTCGGCGAGAGCACGGCCCACGTGGGCGGCATCGACTATCCCGGCATGCGGATCGACATGGGCAACCCGCACCTGGCCTGCCCCATCGGCGATCCGGTCGCCCAGCTCGACCTCACGCACCAGCCCGGCTTCGACACCGGCGTCTTCCCGAGCGGCGTCAACATCGAGCTGTTCAACCCGGTGGGCGTCAGCCGCGCGGTGATGCGCGTCTTCGAGCGCGGCTCGGGAGAGACCCGCGCGTGCGGCACGGGCGCGGTGGCGACGGCGGTCGCGGCGGCGGCCCTGTCGGGCGACACCACCGGCACCTGGACGGTGGAGGTGCTCGGCGGCACGCTCACCGTCATCCTCGAAGAGGAGACGAGCTACCTGTCCGGGCCGGCGGTGATCGTGGCCAGCGGCGAGCTCATGCTTGCAGAATGATGTTCTGCTGAGGCATGCTGGGTTTGATTCCCGAACCGAGAGGTGGGGCATGGCAGACCCGCGCACGACCGCAGTCCAGGTGAAAGCGCCCATCGGGCAGCTCGGCGGCGGCTTCATGGTCTCCCGGGAGGCCAAGGCCGCCTGCGAGGAGCACGGCCTCGGCCCCCGCGAGCTCTACTTCCGCGGCCGCTGCGGCGTGCTCGGCGAGTGCGACGCCGACGTGGTCCACTCCGTCGCCGTCTTCTTCCCGCGCGAGCACGTCGAGGAGAGCTGGAACGGCGGCCGCAAGCTCGCCGCCGACCGCGCCGTCGAGGTCTACGCCGAGGTGTGCCGCGCCTGGGGCCGGCGCAAGCTGGGCGGATACGAGGGCTGCGCCAGGATCGCCGAGCTGCTGGAGCCGGTGGTCGCCGCGGCGTCGTCCGTGGGCGCGCCGCTGTTCGCCGGCTGGCGGGCGGTGCCGCTCGCCGACGACCCGCCGGCCCGCGCCGTCCAGCTCATGCACTGCGTACGCGAGCTGCGCGGCGGCCTGCACGCCAACGTCGTGCTCGCCGCCGGGCTGCACCCGCTGGAGGCCACGCTCGCCGCCGAGCACGACACGACCCCGTTCGGACAGGCCACCGGCACCCGGATCGCCCAGTTCTTCTCCTGGCCGGAGCCCTACCCCGAGCCGACTCCTGAGCTCATGGCCCGCCGGGCCGAGGCCGAGGAGCGCACCGACGATCTCATGGCGCCGGTCTTCTCCGTGCTCGGCGACAGCGAAACGGACGAGCTGATCGGCCTTCTGCGTTTTGGGCACGCTCGTTGACCTGGCAGACTGACTGCCCATGGACGTGGACATCTGGGCCTGGGTCGGCGACACCCAGCAGCAGCTTTCCGAGGCGGGCAACGTTGGCCTCGCCATGGCGCTGGGAGACCTTCCCGCACAGGCCTATGAGGGCCGATACCCGCAGCTCGACGTCATGGCCCCCGCCATCGCGCAGCAGGCCGAGACCCTTGAGCTGCCCTGGCTGGAGTTCTACGCCCGCTACTGGCACCTCGTCGGCCGCATCGGCGACCGCGCCCAGGGCGCGGTCGCGCTCGACGACGCGCGGCAGCTGCTGGCGTTCGCCCAGCGCGAAGACGTGCGCGAGTGCCCGTCCGCCCCGGCGGCGGTCGAGGCCCTCGCCATCGCCCTGGCCAACACCGACGGCCCCGGCTACGCCACCGAGCGCCTGGAGACGCTGGGCGCCCACCTGGAGGCCCTGAGCCCCGAGCGGCCCGCCTTCACCGGCCTCGTCACCCAATACGTCGCCGCGCTGATCGACGCCGGCAAGGCGGACGAGGCCGTCAGCTACGCCGAGTCCGCCACCGAGCGGCTGCGCACCGCCGGCCGCGCGCCGAGCTGGGAGCTCGGCGCCGAGCACGCCCGCGCGCTGCTGGCCGCGGGCCGCGCCGAGGCCGCGCTCGACGCCCTGCAGGCCGCCTCCGGCCACCAGCCCGACGACCCGGTGGCCAAGGAGCACCGCGACGGCGTGCGCCGGGCGCTGATCCTCGCCACGCTCGGCCGGGTCGCCGAGGCCGTCGACGCGCTGCCCGACCTCGACGTGGTCGGCGAGCACCCGCGCGTGTTCGTCGAGTGGTCGCGCGCGGTCGCCCTGATGGCCGGCTCCGCGCAGATCACCAACACCTGGCAGCTCGGCCGGGTGCTGCGCCAGTGGATCGACTACTTCGGCATGATGGGCGGCTACCGCGCCCGGGTCGAGCTCGCGCTGATCGCCGGCGACCTCGCCGTCGGCCGCAAGGGCGTCTGGCAGGCCAGGCTGCTGGCCGACGTCGCCGAGTCCGGCACCGCCGAGCTGCGCGCGGGCGACGACCTCGCCGAGCGCATCGCCGCGCTGCGGGCCGCCGCCGACGCCACCGCCGAGCACGAGGCCCCCGGCACGCTGGAGGAGCGGGTGGGCCTGTTCGACGCGGCCGACGGCTTCAACGCCGACCCCGAGAAGTGGGTGGGCTGGCTGGCGCCGCTGTCCGGCGACGACATCGAGGCGACCCGCCGCCACACCACCACGCTGGGCTTCCTCGGCTACCCCGCGGCCGGCGCCGACATCTACTGGAAGACCCTCGTCGACACCGGCAAGATCGGCGAGGCCGACGCCGACGACGTCGCCTACCTCACCACCCTGCTCATCGAGGCCCGCCAGGACGAGCGGCTGGAGCAGATGGCCGCGCTGCTGCCGCACGCCGCGCAGCAGGTCGCGCTCGCCCGCCTGCACAGCGCCCGCGAGCGCTGGCCGGAGGCGCTCGACGCCGCCGAGCACGCCGTCGCGGCCGGGGCCGGCATCGACGCCCGCCGCCTGCTGTCCGGCGCCGCCCAGCAGCTCGACCAGAACGCCAGGGCCGCCCAGGTGCTGGTGGAGGTCCTCGACGAGCTGGCCGACGAGGACGTCTGGCGCATGATCGTCATGGCCACCTCCGCCGAGGACTGGGACATCGTCCGCAAGGGCGCCGCCAAGATCGGCATGCCGGTCAAGTCCAAGGAGGGCCCGATCGAGGAGGAGATGGGCCTCATCCGGGTCATCCTCCCCGCGCCCGACGGCGGCCAGCGCCAGGTGCTGTCCATCCGCACCGGCCCCGCCACCGCCCGGCTGGCCCTGCCGCAGCCCCGCGGCATGGACTACAACGCCGGCGACCTGGTCGTCTTCGACCCGCAGCTGCTGGAGCCGGTGCCCGACGACCCGCAGGAGCAGCAGAACTTCGTGCCGCCGTTCGCGGCCGTACGCATCCTGCGCCCCGGCGGCTACACCAGCTACTTCTTCGACGGCGCCGCGCCGAGCGAGTCCGACTGGGCCGAGTTCACCGAGGTCATGGCCGAGCGGGGCTGGCCGATGTGGGTCTACAGCGACGAGAACTACAAGGTCACCCACCCCACCTCGGGCGAGCCGCTGCCGGGCGTGTTCGGCTGGGTCGCGGTGCCGCCGGACGTCAGCCCGCAGGAGGTCGACGCCCTGCTCGACGACGCCACCGAGCGGTGGGTGCACCCGCTGGCCTGGCTCGACCTCGCCCGCGAGATCGACGTCGAGGTCGGCCGGCACGAGCGCATCGTCAAGGAATACGGCCTGTAGGCAAAAACGGAGAAGGGCGGCGCGGGTGCTGGAGCGGTTCCGTCTGGACGGGAAGGTGGCGATCGTCACCGGAGCCTCGTCCGGGCTCGGGGTGGCCTTCGCCCGCGGCCTGGCCGAGGCGGGCGCCGACGTCGTGATCGGCGCCCGGCGCGCCGACCGCCTGGAGAAGACGCGGCGGCTGGTCGAGGAGACCGGCCGCCGGTGCCTGGTCGTGCCCGCCGACGTGGCGAAGCCCGAGGACTGCGAGGCGCTCGCCGCCGCCGCGGTCGAGGGCCTCGGCGGCGTCGACGTGTTAGTCAACAACGCCGGGCTCGGCACCGCCGTCCCCGCGCTGAAGGAGACGCCCGCCGAGTTCCGCCAGGTGGTCGAGGTCAACCTGATGGGCGCCTACTGGATGGCGCAGGCGTGCGCGCGGGTGATGCGGCCGGGCTCGTCGATCGTCAACATCGGCAGCGTGCTGGCCGAGAGCACCGCCGGGCTGCCGCAGGCCGCCTACACCGCCTCCAAGGCGGCGCTGGCCGGGCTCACCCGCGACCTCGCGCAGCAGTGGACGGGGCGGCGCGGCATCCGGGTCAACTGCCTGGAGCCGGGGTTCTTCGCCTCCGAGATGACCGACCAATACCGGCCCGGCTACCTCGAGCAGATGGTGGACGCGCGGGTGGTCATGCGGCGGCCGGGCGACCCCGCCGAGCTGGTGGCCGCCGCCGTGTTCCTGGCGAGCGAGGCGTCCTCCTACGTCACCGGCGTCGTCCTCCCGGTGGACGGCGGCTTCCTGCTCACGTAGGCGTGCTGCTCGTTCATTCGGACAGCAGGTCGTGTTGGGCGGCGAGGACGCCGGCGTGGAAGCGGGTGCGGGCGCCGAGGCGTTCGCAGAGCACCTGGACGCGGCGTTGCACCGTGCGCGGGCTGAGGCCGAGCTGGCGGGCGATGGCGTCGTCCTTCATGCCGCCGGCGAGCAGGGCGAGCACCTCGGCGTCGGGGGCGCGGGGCCGGCCGTCGGGCTGGAGGCGGTCCTCGGACAGGCGCAGCGGCACGGCGGCCCGCCACAGCGTCTCGAAGAGCCCGACCAGGGCGTCCAGCAGCGCTGACGGGTGCACGACGAGCGCGCTCTCGACGGCCAGGTCCTCGTCCGAGGCCAGCGGCAGGATGGCGGTGCGGGCGTCGGCGACGGCCAGCTTGACCGGCACCTGGCCGAGCCTGGCCTGCTCGCCGTCGGCGACGGCGCGGCGGGTGTGGGCGAGCATGCCGGGCTGCTCGAAGGCGAGCGGGCTGTAGATGCCGCGGACGACGGGCGCTCCCCTGCGGGCGGCGCGGCGCGAGGGCCGGTGGCCGTCGCCGATGTCCACCGCGTACGGCGGATGCACCAGCACCAGCAGCTCCCGGGTGGCGTCGCGTTCGAGCTGGAGGTAGCGGCGGGCGACGGCGTCGCGCCCGGTCACCACCTCCAGCACCTCCTCAGGCTGCGGCCCGCCGCGCCCGGCGGCCTCGGTGGCCAGCAGCGCGGCGGCGGCGCGGCTGTGGGTCAGCTCCTCCTGGCGGCGGGCGACGAGGATGTCGACGGCGATGTCCGGCGGGGTGGCGACGAGCCGGAGCGGCCGGCCGGCGACGCGGGAGGTGAGCCCGAGGTCCTCGAGGCGGGGCAGCACGCGGCGGACGGCGGCGGCCGAGGAGCCGGTCTCGGCGGCCAGCTCGCCGAGGGTCGCGGGGCCGTGCCGGAGCAGGGCGCGGTAGGCCGTCTCCTCGGCGACGGTGACCCCCAGCCCTTCCAGTAAGCGCCGCTGCGCCATGCCGACCTCTCTGAACAGGCCATGATCCATCACGAGCGTACGGCGGGCCGGCTCCGGCGGTCCACAGGCGGACGGAGGTCTTGTTCGAGGGGCGGGCGGCCATCTATGGTCGTTGCGTAGTCCGGTGCGTGTTGCGCATTAAGGAACAACCGGAGGCGCCATGAGTCGGCCCCGCTTGGTGATCATCGGCGCCGGGATCGTCGGGTGCGCCCTGGCCGACGAACTCACCGAACGCGGCTGGACCGACGTCACCGTGCTGGAGCAGGGGCCGCTGTTCGCGGCGGGCGGATCCAGCTCGCACGCGCCCGGCCTGGTCTTCCAGACCAACCCCGCCAAGACGATGACCGAGTTCGCCGCCTACACCGTGCGCAAGTACACGGCGCTCGGCGAGCACTGCTTCCGCCAGGTGGGCGGCCTGGAGGTGGCCACCACCCCCGAACGCTGGGCCGACCTGCACCGCAAGCTCGGCTGGGCCGAGTCGTGGGGCGTCGAGGGCCGGCTGCTCGACGCCGACGCCTGCGTGGAGCTGTGGCCGCTGCTGGACCGTACGAAGGTGTTCGGGGGCTTCCACGTGCCCACGGACGGGCTCGCCACGGCGGTCGCCTGCGGCGAGACGCAGGCGGCGCGGGCGAGCGAGCGCGGCGCGCGCTTCCTGGAACGGCACACGGTCGTCGGCATCGAGCAGCACGGCGGCCGGGTCACCGGCGTGTCGGTGCTGACCGGCGGGGAGCACCGGACGATCCCCGCCGACGTGGTGGTGTGCGCGGCCGGCTTCTGGGGGCCGTCGATCGGCAAGCTGGCCGGCCTGACGGTGCCGCTGCTGCCACTCGCCCACCAGTACGCCAGATCGGGCCCGCTCGACCTGGGCCGCCCCGGCCCCATCCTCCGCCACCAGGACCGCGACCTGTACTTCCGGCAGCACGGCGACCGCATCGGCATCGGCTCCTACGCCCACCACCCCATGCCGGTCACCCAGGAGGAGATCCCGGCCAAGGGCACCGTGATGCCGTCGGTGCAGGCGTTCACCGAGGAGGACTTCGAGCCGGCCTGGCGGGACGCCGTCGAGCTGCTGCCCGCCCTCGGCGGCTCCGCGTACGAGGACGGCATCAACGGCGTCTTCTCCTTCACCCCCGACGGCTTCCCGCTGATCGGCGAGGCGCCGCACCTCGACGGCTTCTGGCTGGCCGAGGCCGTGTGGGTGACGCACTCGGCGGGGGTCGCGCGGGCGGTGGCCGAGCTGCTGGTGGACGGGACGTCCGGGTTCGACCTGCACGAGTGCGACCTGGCCAGGTTCGAGCAGGCGCAGCTCTCGCCCGCTTTCGTCGAGGAGCGCGGCAAGCAGAACTTCGTCGAGGTCTACGACGTCATCCATCCGCTGCAGCCGATGGAGTCGCCGCGGCCGCTGCGTACCAGCCCGTTCCACGTGCGGCAGCGGGAGCTGGGGGCGTACTTCCTGGAGGGGTCCGGCTGGGAGCGGCCGCAGTGGTTCGAGGCGAACGCGCCGCTGCTGGAGAGCCTCTCGGACGAGGGCGCGGCGCAGCGGGACGCCTGGGCGGGCCGCTACTGGTCGCCGATCGCGGCCGCCGAGTCGCACGCGACCAGGGAGCGCGTGGCGCTCTACGACATGACCCCGCTCAAGCGGATCGAGGTGAGCGGCCCGGGCTCGGCGGCGTTCCTGCAGCGCATGACCACGAACAACGTGGACAGGAAGCCCGGCTCGGTCACCTACACCCTGCTGCTGGACGCCAGGGGCGGCATCCGCTCGGACCTGACCGTCGCCCGCCTGGCCGAGGAGCGCTTCCAGATCGGCGCGAACGGCAACCTCGACCTCGACTGGCTCTCCCGGCACGCGCCGGGCGGCGTGCGGGTGAGCGACATCACGCCCGGCACCTGCTGCGTCGGGGTGTGGGGGCCGCGGGCGAGAGAGCTGGTGCAGCCGCTGACGGACCTGGACCTGTCGAACGAGGGCTTCCGCTACTTCACCTGCAAGTCCGGATATGTCGGGCACGTTCCGGTGCTGGCCCTGCGGGTGTCGTACGTCGGCGAGCTGGGCTGGGAGCTCTACACCACCGCCGACATGGGGCTCAAGCTGTGGGACACCCTCTGGGCCAGGGGCCTCGCGGTGGCCGGCGGGCGGGCCGCGTTCAACAGCCTGCGGGTGGAGAAGGGCTACCGTCTGTGGGGGGTGGACATGACGAGCGAGCACAACCCGTACGAGGCCGGGCTCGCCTTCGCCGTCCGCGACGACAAGGACTTCCTCGGCCGCGACGCGCTGCGCCGCGAGGTCACCCGCAAGCTGGTCCCGCTGCTCAGCGCCGAGGTGGTGATGGGCAAGGAGCCCGTACGGCACGGCGGCCGCATCGTCGGATACGTCACCAGCGCCGCCTACGGGCACACCGTCCAGCGCCCGATCGCCTACGCCTGGTTGCCGGCCGAGCTGGCCGTCCGCGGGACCAATGTCGATATTTCCTACTTCGGCCGCCGTGTCCCCGCGGAGGTCGCCGCCGAGCCGCTGTACGACCCCGGGATGGAGAAGATCAGGCGTTGACCCGGCCCACCACCCACCCCGACTTCCTCTGGCGCGACCCGGACCCGCGCCCGTCCTACGACGTGGTGATCGTCGGCGGCGGCGGCCACGGCCTGGCCACCGCCTACTACCTGGCCAGGAACCACGGCCTGACCAACGTAGCCGTCCTGGAGAAGGGCTGGCTGGCCGGCGGCAACATGGCCCGCAACACCACGATCATCCGCTCCAACTACCTGTGGGACGAGAGCGCCGCCATCTACGAGCACTCGCTCAAGCTGTGGGAGGGGCTGAGCGAGGAGCTGGACTACGACCTGCAGTTCAGCCAGCGCGGCGTGCTCAACCTGGCGCACAGCCTGGGCGACGTGCGCGAGGGCCGCCGCCGGGTCGAGGCCAACCGGCTCAACGGCGTGGACGCCGAGTGGCTGGACGCCGCCGAGGTGAAGAAGTTCTGCCCGATCATCGACGTCTCCGACCGGCCCAGGCACCCGGTCCTGGGCGCGACGCTGCAGCGGCGCGGCGGCATCGCCAAGCACGACCACGTGGCGTGGGCGCTGGCCCGGCAGGCGGACGCGTACGGGATCGACCTCGTCCAGGGCTGCGAGGTCACCGGCTTCGAGATCACCGGCGGCCGGGTCGCGGCCGTGCGCACCTCGCGCGGCCGGATCGCGGCGGGCAAGGTGGCGCTGGCCGCCGCCGGGCACACGTCGGTGCTGGCGGAGCTGGCCGGGTTCCGGCTGCCGCTGCAGTCGCACCCGTTGCAGGCGCTGGTGTCGGAGCTGCTGGAGCCGGTGCTGGACTGCGTGGTGATGTCGAACGCCGTCCACGTCTACGTGAGCCAGGCGCACAAGGGCGAGCTGGTCATGGGGGCGGGCATCGACGCGTACAACTCCTACGGCCAGCGCGGCGGCGTGCACGTGATCGAGGCGCAGATGGCGGCGGCGCTGGAGCTGTTCCCGATCTTCAGCCGGGTGCGCGTGCTGCGCACCTGGGCCGGCATCGTGGACGTCTCCCCCGACGCCTCCCCGATCATCGGCCGCACGCCGGTCGAGAACCTTTTCATCAACGCGGGCTGGGGCACCGGCGGCTTCAAGGCCACCCCGGGCTCCGGCTGGGTGTACGCCGACACGATCGCGCACGGCCGCCCGCACCCGCTCGCCGAGCCGTTCGCGCTGGAGAGGTTCACCACGGGGGCGCTCATCGACGAGCACGGCGCGGCGGCGGTGGCGCACTGATGCTGCTCATCCCCTGCCCCTTCTGCGGCCCGCGCGACGAGACCGAGTTCCGCTACGGCGGCCAGGCCGGCATCGCCTACCCGGACGGCGAGACCACGGACGCCGAGTGGGCCGAGTACGTCTTCATGCGCGACAACCCCAAGGGCTGGTTCCACGAGCGCTGGTTCCACGCGCACGGCTGCCGCACCTGGTTCACCGTCGAGCGGCACACGGTCACGCAGGAGATCAGATGAGATTCACCTTCGACGGCCGCGCCTACCGGGGCGAGCCGGGTGACACGCTGGCCGCCGCGCTGCTCCGCAACCGGGTGCGCGTGGTCGGCCGCAGCGTGGAGCTGGGCCGCCCGCGCGGCGTCTTCACCGCCGGCCCCGAGGAGCCGAACGCGCTGGTCCGCGTGGGCGCCGACCCCATGCTCGCGGCCACCACGGTCGAGCTGCACGACGGGCTGGAGGCGTGGAGCCTGCGCGGCAAGGGCCGCGTCGACCCCGACGCGCGGGACGAGCGCCGCTGCGACAAGGGCTACCTGCACTGCGACGTGCTCGTGGTCGGCGGCGGCCCGGCCGGGCTCGCGGCCACGGCGGCCGCCGGGCGGGCGGGGGCGCGGGTGATCCTCGTGGACGACCAGCCGCGGCTCGGCGGCGACCTGCTGAACAGCCGGGTCACGCTGGACGGCCGGCCCGCCCTGGAGTGGGTGGCCGGCCTGGAGCTGCCCGCCCGCGTGCTGACCAGGACCACCGCCGTCGGCTACTACGACCACAACTACGTGGTCGCCGTGGAGCGGCGGCCGCGCGGCGAGCGGCTGTGGCACATCAGGGCGCGGCACGTGGTGCTGGCCACGGGAGCGCACGAGCGCTCGCTCGCCTTCCCCGGCAACGACCGGCCCGGGGTGATGCTCGCCTCGGCCGCCCGCGCGTACGCCAACCGGTACGGCGTGCGGGCCGGACGGCGGGCGGTGGTGTTCGCCTGCGCCGACTCCGGCTACGAGGCCGCCCGGGACCTGGCGGACGCCGGGGTGGAGGTGCTGGCGATCGTGGACCCGCGGCCCGGCCCGCCGCCCGCCGAGGGGGTGGAGGTGCTGGCCGGGCAGGTCGTGACGGGCACCTCCGGCGACGCCGAGGGCGTGCTGACCGGCGTACGGGCGGGCGACCGGGAGTTCGCGTGCGACCTGCTGGCCGTCGCGGGCGGCTGGAACCCGGCGGTGCAGCTGTTCAGCCAGTCCCAGGGCCGGCTCCGCAACGACGAGGAGCTGCTGGCCTTCGTGCCGGGCACGTCCGCGCAGGCCGAGCGGTCGGCCGGGGCCTGCCGCGGGCTCTACGGCACGAGCGAGGCCATCGCCGACGGGTACGCCGCCGGGGCCGAGGCGGCCGGGAACTCCTGGGACGGGTCAGGCGTCCCCGAGGACGACCGGCGGCCCGAACGCCCGCCGGCGGCCGTCTGGTCCGTGGCCGGTCCTTCGCCGGAGCCCGAGCCCGCCTTCGCCGACCTGCACCGGGACGTGACCGTGGCCGACCTGGCCAGGGCCACCGGGGCCGGGCTGCGTTCGGTGGAGCACGTCAAGCGCTACACGACCGCGGGCACCGGCGCCGACCAGGGCAAGACGTCGAGCGCGGTGGTCGTGGGCGTGATGGCCGCCCTGCTGGGAGCGGCGCCTGGGCAGGTGGGGACGACGACGTTCCGGCCGCCGTACACGCCGGTGTCCTTCGCCACGCTGGCCGGGCGCGACCGGGGCGAGCTGTCCGACCCGGTGAGGACCACGGCCATGCACGACGCGCACGTCGCGCTCGGGGCCGTGTTCGAGGACGTCGGCCAGTGGAAGCGCCCCTGGTACTTCCCGCGCGCGGGCGAGACGATGGCGGCGGCCGTGCGGCGCGAGTGCGAGGCCGCGCGCACCGGCGTCGCCGCCATGGACGCCTCCACGCTCGGCAAGATCGACGTCCGGGGCGCGGACGCGGGCGCCTTCCTCGACCGGATCTACACGAACCTCTACTCCACGCTGCCCGTCGGCGCCTGCCGCTACGGGCTGATGTGCGGCGCGGACGGCATGGTGTTCGACGACGGCACGACGACCCGGCTGGCCGAGACGCACTACCTCATGACCACGACCACCGGCAACGCCGCCGCCGTGCTCGACTGGCTGGAGGAGTGGCACCAGACCGAGTGGCCGGAGCTGGAGGTGTCGTTCACCTCGGTGACCGACCACTGGGCGACGGTCGCGGTGGCCGGGCCGCGGGCCCGCGAGGTGATCGCCGCCGTCGCGCCCGGCGCGGTGGACCTGGCGTTCATGCGCTACGCGGAGACCGAGGTGCTCGGGGTGACCGGGCGGGTGTTCAGGATCAGTTTCTCGGGCGAGCTGGCGTACGAGGTGAACGTGCCCTGGCGGCACGGCCGGGCGCTGTGGGAGGCGGTGCTCGACCTGGGCGCGGTGCCGTACGGGACCGAGACCATGCACGTGCTGCGCGCCGAGAAGGGCTTCGCCATCGTCGGCCAGGACACCGACGGCACCGTGACGCCGCAGGACCTCGGCATGTCGTGGATCGTCTCCTCCCGCAAGCCCGACTTCGTCGGCAAGCGCTCCCACGCCCGCCCGGACACCGCCCGCCCCGGCCGCAAACGCCTGGTCGGTTTGCTGCCCGACGACCCGGCGACGGTCGTGCCCGAGGGCGCGCAACTCGTCCGCACGCCGGCGCCCGCCGACGGCGGGACGCTCGGGCAGCTCACCCCCGGCAACGGCACACTCCCGCTCGGGCAGGTCGCCTCCGGAGACGGCACGCCGTCGCTGGGGCACGTCACCTCCGGCTACGCGAGCGCGGCGCTCGGCCGTGGCTTCGCGCTCGCCCTGGTCAGGGACGTCGAGCCGGGCGACCGGCTCACCGCCGTGTGCGACGGCGCGGCCCACCCCGTCACCGTCTGCTCCCCCGTCTTCCTCGATCCTGGCAACGACCGCCGCGACGGCCTCCCGCTGACCGTGGAAGTGGGCCCCTACCAGGGGGAGCCGCGGCCCGCCGAGAGCCCGGCCGCCGCGTTCGCCGCCCGCTTCCAGGCGGCGAGCACCCCGGCCGCGCGGCTGCGCGAGATCGCCTTCGAGCCCATGTGGGAGGTCCGGGGGGCAGACCCCGGGATGGGCCTCGCGCTGGGCCCGTCCTGGTGGCTCGTCACGGGGAACGTCGCTCCCGGCCCGGAATGGGTGGACGTGTCGGACCAGCGGACGATCCTGGAGCTGTCCGGCCCCGCGGCCGACGACGTCCTGATCACCGGCTGCCCGCTCGACCTGCATCCGTCGGTGTTCCCCGGCCACGCCCAGACCTTCCTGGGGCAGGCGTCGGTGCTGCTGGAGCGGCGGGCCGCGGACACGTACCGGATCCATGTGCGGTCGTCGTTCACCCGTTATCTCGCGGAATGGCTACTCGACGCTCTTGAGGGCATTTATCCCTAAGCTTTACGAAAACCTTGAGTTTCGGGAGTTCGACGTGCGCGTACGGGCGTTGGTGGCGGGTCTGTCCACGGTGGCGGTGCTGGCGACAGGGTGCGGCGAGCTGGACGCCCAGCTCTCCACCGGTGACTCCTCCGGCAAGGCGTCCAAGCCCGACTCGGCCTCGATCTCCGACGCCCGCAAGAAGCTCGCCAAGCTCCAGGTCAAGGGCCGCGCCCCGCGCACCGGCTTCGACCGCGACAAGTTCGGCCCCTCCTGGGCCGACGTCGACCGCAACGGCTGCGACACCCGCAACGACATTCTCAAGCGCGACCTGGAGGACGAGACCTTCAAGTCCGGCACGCACGACTGCATCGTGCTCACCGGCACGCTGAAGGACCCCTACAGCGGCAAGACGATCAAGTTCAAGCGCGGCCAGGACACCAGCACGGCCGTCCAGATCGACCACCTCATCCCGCTCTCGGACGCCTGGCAGAAGGGCGCCCAGCAGTGGTCGGCCACCAAGCGCAAGGAGTTCGCCAACGACCCGCTGAACCTCCAGGCCACGGACGGCCCGCTGAACGGCCAGAAGAGCGATTCCGACGCCGCCACCTGGCTGCCGCCGCTCAAGTCCTACCGCTGCACGTACATCGCCCGCCAGATCGACGTCAAGGCGAAGTACGACGTCTGGGTCACCGCCGCCGAGAAGTCGGCCATGGAGACCATCCTCGACGGCTGCTGACCGGGAAGGAGGCGGGCGGCCGGTCTCATGGCCGCCCGCCGCCCGATCACCTGACGGTCACCGCGCGCCAGTCGCTCCAGGCGTCAGCGCCGCCCGTGCCGGTGACACGGAAGCGCCACCTGAGCTCCTGTCCGGCCCGCAGCCGGCTCTTCGGAATCCGCACGGTCACGAGGGAGTCGCCCGCGGCGGCCGTGGCCCGGCCGGACCAGATCGCCCGCTCGGTTCTGGCCTTGCCGCCCTGCTCGCCGGCCATGGGCGCCCGGGCGAGCTGCACCTCGACCGTCGCCTCGCCGGAACGGCCAGGCGCGAGCCAGGTGGTCACGTGCGGGACGCCGGTCGCGGTCAGCTTGCCGACGCTCTTGTCGGTGGCGGGCGCGCTCATCCCCCGCGCCGCCGCCGCGGTCCGCGCCGGGGCGCCGATCGCGGTGTTCATGTCGGACTGGATCTCGGCCGCGGTCTGGGGACGGTTGTAGACGCGGACCTCGTCGATGAGGCCCTTGAAGTACTCGCCCCAGAGGTTGTTGCCGCCGATGCGCACGTCGCCGCCGTCGTCGATGATGTGACCGCCGAGGGCGGACTGGGCCACCTGGACGCCGTTCACGTACAGGCGGTTGACCTGGCCGTCATAGGTCGAGGCCAGGTGGCTCCACTGGTTCAGTGGCAGTGTGGTGGTCCTGACGGCGCCACCCTCGCCCGCCTCGGTCATGACCCAGCCCGAGGGGCCGGTGGTGGTGGAGGCGTACAGGCCGTAGGAGCCGCCGAACTCGTGCTCCTTCAGCAGCACCGTGCGCCAGGAGCCGCCCGAGGTTGTGGGCCGGACCCATGCCGAGACCGTCACGCCCGAGCTCATGGTCAGGGACGTGGAGTTCGGGACGGTGACCCAGCTGTAGGAGCCGTTGAAGGACAGGGCCCCGCCGTGCCGGCCGGTCGCCCAGGTGGTGTCCGCGGCCGCGCCGGTGTTGCCGTGGCCGGAGGAGTCGTTGACGGTGGTGCCGGAGCCCTCGTTCATCCCGTAGGCCGCCACGAGGCCGTCCGGCGTCGGGGTGGGGGTCGACGTGGGGCTGACGGTCGGGGTCGGCGTGTCCGACGGTGTCACCGTCGGGGTCGGCGTGTCCGACGGCGTGGGGGTTGGGGTGTCCGTCGGTGTCACCGTCGGGGTCGGGGTGTCCGTCGGTGTCACTGTCGGAGTCGGTGTATCGGTCGGGGTGGGGGTCGGAGTCTGCGTCGGGGTGGGGGTCGGGGCCGCCGTGATCGGCGTGGCCATGTCGCTCTGGATCTCGCTCGCGCTCTGCGCGCGGTTGTAGATCCGCACCTCGTCGATCAGGCCCTTGAAGAACTCGCCCCAGACGTTGTTCCCGCCGATCCGCAGGGCGCCGCCGTCGTCGGCGATGGTGCCGCTCAGCGGGGTCTGGGTGACCTGCCGGCCGTTGACGAACAGCCGCAGCGCGGCGTTGTCGTAGGTGACCGCGAGATGGCTCCAGGTGTTCACCGCCAGCGGAGACGTGCCGTCGGCGGTGGTCCAGCTGTCGGCGGAGGTCTGCGCCCAGCCGGTCGGGACCGACCCGTCGGTGGAGGCGTACAGGCCGTAGGACAGCCCCTCGCCGCCCAGTTCCTTGGCGGCCACGCTCCGCCAGGCGGCCACGGTGGACGGCCTGACCCAGGCCGACAGCGTCATGCCGGTCGTCAGGCGCAGCGAGGCGGCGTGCGGGACGGCGACCCAGCTGAAGGTGCCGTTGAAGGACAGCGCCTGGCCGTACTTGCCGCCGGCCCAGGTCGTGCTCTCCGCCTCGCCTGTGTTGCCCAGGCCCGAGGAGTCGGACACCGTCGTGCCCGTCCCCTCGTTCATTCCGTACGCGGCCACGAGCCCCGTCGTGTCCGCCTGCGACGTCGTGCTCGCCGCCGAGGACATGGGGGTGAAGATCGATTGTGCGGCCGCGGTGGCGGCCATGAGCGAAAGCGGCAGCGCCAGCGCGCTGACGAGAGCGATGCGCCGCCGCGTCCGGGGGTCCTCCCCCGGGAGTAATCGTCGTGTAGTCACTCCGGCCCTTTCGAAAATCGCGGGCAAAACCCAGCGATCATCACATAGGCCGGACTGACAGTAAAGATCGTTTTCAGTAAGGGGAAAGCTCGGCTCCGTTAGCGAACGCGCCGGTCAGAGCGGTCAGGTGAGGGAGCAGCCGCTCGCCGCCGGGGCGGGAGCGGGAGCCGGGCGGCCGATGGTCGGCATGCCGAGCATCACGCCGGGAGTGGCCCCCGATCCGCCCTGCCGGGCCTCCCAGGCGTCGCCGGCGCGGGTGCGGCGCAGCGCGCGCACCGGGCCGTCGGCCACCAGGTGATGCGGCGCCGCGTACGTCACCTCGACCGTCACCAGGTCGCCCGGCCGCGGCGTCTCGTCGCCGGCGGCGAAGTGGACCAGGCGGTTGTCGGGGGCGCGGCCGGACAGGCGGCGCGTGGCGTCGTCCTTGCGGCCCTCGCCCTCGGCGACCAGCACGTCGAGGGTGCGGCCGACCTGCTTCTTGTTCTCCTCCCAGGAGATCTCCTCCTGCAGCGCGACCAGCCGCTCGTAGCGCTCCTGGACGACCTCCTTCGGCACCTGGTCGGGCATGGTGGCCGCCGGGGTGCCGGGGCGGATGGAGTACTGGAAGGTGAAGGCGTTGGCGAAGCGGCTCTGCCGCACCACGTCGAGCGTGCCCTGGAAGTCCTCCTCGGTCTCGCCGGGGAAGCCCACGATGATGTCGGTGGAGATCGCCGCGTCGGGCATGGCGGCGCGCACCCGCTCGATGATGCCGAGGTAGCGCTCGGCGCGGTAGGAGCGGCGCATGGCCTTCAGCACCCGGTCGGAGCCCGACTGGAGCGGCATGTGGAGCTGGTGCATGACGTTGGGCGTCTCGGCCATGGCGGCGATCACGTCGTCGGTGAACGCGGCCGGGTGCGGCGAGGTGAAGCGCACCCGCTCCAGGCCCTCGACGTCGCCGCAGGCGCGCAGCAGCTTGCCGAAGGCGAGCCGGTCGCCGAACTCGACGCCGTAGGTGTTGACGTTCTGGCCCAGCAGCGTGACCTCGAGGACGCCCTGCTCGACCAGCGTGCGCACCTCGGCCAGGATGTCGCCCGGCCGGCGGTCCTTCTCCTTGCCGCGCAGCGACGGCACGATGCAGAACGTGCAGGTGTTGTTGCAGCCGACCGAGATCGCGACCCAGGCGGCGTAGGCGGACTCGCGCCTGGTGGGCAGCGTGGAGGGGAAGGTCTCCAGCGACTCCTTCAGCTCGACCTGCGCCTCGCCCTCGACGCGGGCCCGCTCCAGCAGCACCGGCAGCGAGCCGATGTTGTGGGTGCCGAACACCACGTCCACCCAGGGCGCCTTGCGGACGATCTCGCCCTGGTCCTTCTGCGCCAGGCAGCCGCCCACCGCGATCTGCATGCGCGGGTTGCGTACCTTGGCGGGGCGGAGGTGGCCGAGGTTGCCGTAGAGGCGGTTGTCGGCGTTCTCCCGCACGGCGCACGTGTTGAACACGACCACGTCGGCGGTCTCGCCGCCGGACGCGGGCACGTAGCCGGCCTCCTCCAGCAGGCCGGAAAGCCGCTCGGAGTCGTGGACGTTCATCTGGCACCCGTATGTGCGCACTTCGTACGTGCGGGCGCCCTCCTGGGTCACAGTCATGGCACATTCCAGGGTAGTCGTTGTCCGGCTCCCGACGGTCCGTACCGATCTAAAAGGCCAGCTTGACGGCCGGATGTGATCGGATCGGTACCGCTCGGTTAGTGACCAGCGTCCTGGAGGCCCGTACGGTTCTACCCATGACGGACAACGGTGACGGCGCTCCACTCGTACGGTTGGAGAACGTCAACAAGCACTTCGGGGCGCTGCACGTCCTGAAGGACATCAACTTGACCGTCTTCCGGGGCGAGGTCCTGGTCGTCATCGGCCCCTCGGGGGGCGGGAAGTCGACCCTCTGCCGGACCGTCAACCGGCTGGAGACGATCGACGGAGGCCGCATCGTCTTCGACGGTCAGCCTCTTCCCGAGGAGGGCAAGGGGCTGGCCAGGCTGCGTTCGGAAGTCGGCATGGTCTTTCAGTCCTTCAACCTGTTCGCGCACAAGACGATCCTGGAGAACGTCACGCTCGGCCCGATCAAGGTGCGCGGCCAGAGCCGCGAGGCCGCCGAGCGGCGGGCCATGGAGCTGCTGGAGCGGGTCGGCATCGCCGCGCAGGCGCAGAAGTACCCCGCGCAGCTCTCCGGCGGCCAGCAGCAGCGGGTGGCGATCGCGCGGGCGCTCGCCATGGAGCCGAAGATGATCCTCTTCGACGAGCCGACGTCCGCGCTGGACCCCGAGATGGTGCAGGAAGTCCTGGATGTCATGGTGAGCCTGGCCCGCGATGGGATGACCATGATGGTGGTCACCCACGAGATGGGCTTCGCCCGCCGGGCGGCGAACCGGGTGGTGTTCATGGCCGACGGCCAGATCGTCGAGGAGAACACCCCCGACGCCTTCTTCGGCTCGCCCCAGACCGACCGGGCCAAGGATTTCCTTTCCAAGATTCTGACGCATTGAGAGAGCCGAGGTAGGACATGCAGTTCCGACGGGTGGGTGTTGCCCTGGCCGCGGCCGGCGCCATGATCGCCGGTCTCACCGCCTGCGGCGGCGGCGAGGCCACCACCGTGTTGCAGAAGGCCAAGGACGAGAAGAAGCTCGTCATCGGCGTGAAGTACGACCAGCCCGGGCTCGGGCTGAAGAAGCCTGACGGCACGGTCGAGGGCTTCGACGTCGATGTGGCCAAGTACATCGCCGGCAAGCTCGGCGTTCCTGAGAGCGGGATCGAGTTCAAGGAGGCCCGCTCGGCCAACCGTGAGAGCTTCCTGAAGCAGGGCCAGGTCGACATGGTGATCGCGACCTACTCGATCACCGAGGCCCGCAAGCCCCAGGTGACCTTCTCCGGGCCCTACTACCTGGCGCACCAGGACTCCCTGATCCGGGCCGACGACTCCTCGATCACCAGCCTGGAGACGCTGAAGGGCAAGAAGGTCTGCCAGGTCAGCGGCTCCAACTCGTGGAAGAACATCACCGAGGGCACCAACAAGCAGAACCTCAAGGTCGAGGCCACCCTCGTCCCCGCGGGCGGTTACGACGAGTGCATCGCCAAGCTCAAGAGCAGCGCCGTCGACGTGGTGACGACCGACGACACGATCCTCGCCGGCTTCGCCAAGCGCGAAGGCTCCAGCGTGAAGGTCGCGGGCGCCCCGTTCACGGACGAGAAGTACGGCGTCGGCCTGAAGAAGGGCGACCTCGAGACCTGCAACGAGATCAACAAGATCATCGGTGAGATGTGGTCCGACGGCACGGCCGCCAAGCTCCTGGCGAAGCACTTCGACGGCACCGGACTGAAGATGGAGACCGCGGCGCCCCCCGCCGAGGGCTGCGCCTGATCCCCGTCCAAGACCCGGTCACTCACCGGCGGGCGCGTCTGAGTGCCCGCCGGTGAGCTCCCCTGACGAGGAAAGTCATGGACACCTCCGCCCTTTTTGATTTCTCGCCGCTCGTCCAGGAGCTCGACAAGATCCTCCTCGGGTTCTGGGCGACCATCAGGCTCACCCTCACCAGCGCCGTCATCGCGCTCATTCTCGGCACGGTCCTGGTGGCCATGCGGGTCGCGCCGACGCCCGTCCTGCGCTGGGCCGGCGCGGCGTACGTCAACGTGGTGCGCAACACCCCGCTCACCCTCGTGCTGATCCTGTGCGCGCTCGGGCTGAGCGACACGATGCAGCTCACCTTCTCCGGCGACCCCACCACCAACTACTTCTGGTGGGCGGTGGCCGGTCTGTCCGCCTACACCGCGACGTTCGTCTGCGAGGCGCTGCGCTCGGGCATCAACACCGTGTCCATGGGGCAGGCGGAAGCGGCCCGCGCGATCGGCCTGACGTTCACGCAGACGCTGCGGCTCGTGGTGCTGCCCCAGGCGTTCCGTTCGGTCATCTCGCCGCTCGGAAGCATCCTGATCGCGCTCGCCAAGAACACCACGATCGTCATCGTGGCGAGCTACCTCGACGCCGCGGCGCAGATGAAGCAGATGTTCGACGACTACGGCGGCACCATCCCCATCTTCCTGGGCTTCGCCTTCGGTTACATGGTCCTGACCCTTCCCACCGGCTTCCTGTTCGGCTGGCTGGCCAAGCGCATGGCGGTGGCGCGATGAGCACGAACGTCCTGTTCGACGCCCCCGGGCCGCGTGCCCGGCTGCGCAACAACGCGCTCACGCTGCTGTCGGCCGCCGTGCTGCTGTTCATCGCCTACCTGGTCATCTCCACGCTGGGCGAGAAGGGCCAGCTCGACGCGGCCAAGTGGGAGCCGTTCCTGCGCGGTGACACCTGGACCGGGTTCATCCTGCCCGGCCTGGTCGGCACGTTGCAGGCGGCGGTGGTCGCGGCGGTGCTCGCGGTGATCTTCGGCGTGCTGTTCGGCCTCGGCCGGCTCTCCGACCACAAGGTGATCCGTACGGTGTGCGGCGGCGTCGTGGAGTTCTTCCGCGCCATCCCGCTGCTCATCCTCATCTTCTTCGTGCAGGCCGGCCCGGCGACGCTGAGCGGCTACACGATGAGCGTGCCGGCGTTCTGGGCCGTGGTCATCGGCCTGACGCTGTACAACGGGTCGGTGCTGGCGGAGATCGTCCGGGCCGGCATCCTCGCCGTGCCGAAGGGGCAGTCCGAGGCCGCGTACGCCATCGGGCTGCGCAAGTCGCAGGTCATGCGGCTGGTGCTGGTGCCGCAGGCGACGACGGCCATGATGCCGGCGATCGTCAGCCAGATGGTCGTGCTGCTCAAGGACACCGCGCTCGGCTGGATCATCGCCTACGAGGACCTGCTGAACGCCGGGCTCAAGCAGTTCGCGGTCAACTACGGCAACCTCATCCCGAGCGCGATCGTGCTGGCGCTGATCTACGTGCTGATCAACCTGGCACTCGGCGCCCTCGCGCACTGGCTGGAACGGCGCAGCCGGCGCAGCCGTACGTCCGCGGCGGGCCCGGTCGCGGCTCCCCCGGCCGTCGGCGCCGGAGGGGCCGGCGCAGGGGCCACCGCCACGCTCTGAGGACCTGATCCCCTGGCAGGGAAAGCCCCAAGAAGGGGTCACGGCTCGGTGAGGGCCGCTCGCGTGGCGGCCCTCCCGCGATCTTCGGCACGCACACTTCTCCTGGACGCAGGGAGAGGTCGGTGGTGGGATGCGGGTCGCGGGGACGCCCCTCTGCCTGGCCGTGTGTCTCGTCTCCTGCGGCTCCGGCGGCTCGTACGCCACCGTCGTGGAAAAGGTCAGGGGCAGCGGACGGGTCACCGTCGGCACCAAGTGGGACCAGCCGGGGCTGGGCCTGAAGCCCGGCACCGGCGAGCCGCAGGGCTTCGACGTCGACGTCGCCAAGTACGTCGTCCAGGCGCTCGCCCCCGGCGAGGACGTGCGGATCACCTGGCGGGAGACGCCCTCGTCCAGCCGCGAGGCCATGCTCCAGAACGGCGCCGTGGACCTGGTCTTCGCCACCTACGCGATCACCGAGGCGCGCAGGCCCAAGGTGACGTTCGGCGGGCCGTACGTCTTGGTGCCCCAGGACACGATGGTCCGCGCCACGGACACCTCGATCCGTACCGTCCAGGACCTGCGCGGCACGCGGCTCTGCCTGGCCAAGGGGTCGAACTCGTACCGGCGGATCGTCGACCCGCCGCCGGACGGCAAACTGGGCCTGCCGGCGCGCCTGGTGTCCGCCGAGAACTACTCCGACTGCGTACGCAAGCTCGACGCCGGGCAGCTCGACGCGGTGAGCACCGAGAACCTGGTGCTGGCCGGCTACGCGGCGGCCGCCCCCGGGCGGTTCCGGCTGCTCGGCGATCCCATCGGCGAGGAGCGGTGGGGCGTCGGGATCAAGAAGGGGGACACGGCGACCTGCGAGGCGGTGAACGCGGCGGTCGCCGCGATGTGGCACGACGGGACGGCCACCCGGCTGCTGCACAAGTGGTTCGGCGACACCGGCCTCCCCCTCCCCTCCGCCCTCCCCCGCCCAGAACCCTGCCCCTGACCCTCCCTGCCCCTCTCGGGGTCTCGCCTTCTCACTCTGGGTCCTCCGCCGTCTCCTGCGGGAAGCCGCAGCCCTTGGCGGAACATGAGCGCAGCTCAGACGGGGGTCGGAAGTGCCGGTGATCTAGGGGGACCTGGCGGCACCGCCGGTGATCTTCCGGCAGGATGCGGGTATGCCTTTCTGGCCCTCCCCCATATCGACGCGAGACGTGGCGGCTTCGGGCACGCGCCCCGCCTGGCCCACCGCCAGGGACGGCCGGGTGTGGTGGACGGAGGACCGCCCCGACGAGGGCGGACGCACCACGATCATCTGCCGCACCCCCGACGGCACCTGCCACGACCTGCTCGCGCCCCCGTGGAACGCCCGCACCAGGGTCCACGAGTACGGCGGCCACCCCTACGCCGTGACCCCCGCGAACGAGGTCGTCTTCGCCAACCTGGAGGACCAGCGGCTCTACCTGCTCGGCGCCGACGGCAAACCGCAGCCCCTCACCCAGGACGGCGCCCGCTACGCCGACCTGCTGGTTCGCGACGGGCAGGTCTGGTGCGTACGCGAACGGCACAACGACGACGGCACGGTCAGCCGGGCCATTGTGACCGTCCCCCTCGACGGCGACGCCGAGCCCCGCGTACGGGTCACCGGGCACGACTTCTACGCCTCCCCCACCCTGTCCCCCGACGGGCGACATCTCGCCTATGTCTGCTGGAACCACCCCCACATGCCCTGGAACGCCACCGAGGTCCGCGTCACCAGCCTGGAGACCGGCGAGTCATGGCCGGTGAAGGGCGGCCCCGCCGAGTCGGTGCTGGCCCCCTCCTGGCGCGACGACGCCCACCTCTACCTCGTCTCCGACGCCTCCGGCTGGTGGAACCTGTACGAGACCGACCTGCGCGGCGAGGACGTCCGTGCCCTCTGCCCCGCCGAGGAGGAGTTCGCGGCGGCGCCGTGGCAGCTCGGCGGCCTGCCGTACGCGGTGCTCGAAGACGGCCGGCTCGCGGTCCTGCACGGGCGCGGTGACCTGCGGCTCGGCGTGCTCGACCCGGAGTCGGGCACCCTCACCGACCTGGAGACCCCCTTCAGCGGCTGGACCGCCGCGCTGACCACCGACGGCACATCCGTCACGGGCGTCGGCTACGCCGCCACGATCCCCCGCTCCGTCGCGACCGTCGACCTCGCCTCGGGCGCCGCGACGCCGCTGCGGCCGGACGCCGCCGAACGGCTGCCCGATCCCGCGCTCCTGCCCGTCCCCCGCGCGGTCCTGGTGCCGGGGGGCGAGGAGGTGCACGCCTACCTCTATCCGCCGTACGAGCCCGCCGCCGAGGGCCTTCCCCCATACGTGATCTTCGTGCACGGCGGCCCGACCTCCCACGCGGGCAGCGCGTTCGACCTGGAGAAGGCGTTCTTCACCACGCGCGGCATCGGCGTGCTCGACGTCAACTACGGCGGCTCGACCGGCTACGGCCGGGCCTACCGCGAGCGCCTGCGCGGCCAGTGGGGCCTGGTGGACGTGGCCGACGTCGTCGCCGCCGCGAAATGGCTGGCCGCCGAGGGGCTCGCCGACCCGGCCAGGATCGCGGTACGCGGCGGCAGCGCGGGCGGCTGGACCGTGATGGCCGCCTGCTGCCGCTCGGACGTCTTCGCCGGCGGGGTGTCCTACTACGGCGTCAGCGCCCTCGGCCCGCTCGTCGCCCACACCCACGACTTCGAATCCCGGTACGTGGAATGGCTCGTCGGCCGCCCCGACCCGGCGGTCTACGCCCAGCGCGAACCGCTCGCCCTGGCCGGCGGCGTCTCCTGCCCCATGCTGCTCCTGCAGGGCCTGGACGATCCCGTGGTGCCGCCCGAGCAGTCGGCGGCCTTCGCCGACGCGCTGTCGGAGCGCGGGGTGGCCTGCACCTATCTGGCTTTCGAGAGCGAGTCACACGGCTTCCGCCGCACCGAGACCCGCACCGCCGCCCTGGCCGCCGAACTCGCCTTCTACCAGCAGATCTTCTCGTAAGGCGCGGGCCCCGGGGCGGCTCCGCTCGGCTCAGCGGGCGAACTCGGTCGCCCGCGACTCCCGCACCACCGTGATCCTGATCTGCCCGGGATAGGTCAGCTCCTCCTCGACCTGCTTGGCCACGTCCCGCGCGATCACCTGGGCCTGGATGTCGTCGATGGCGTCCGGCTTCACCATGACCCGGATCTCCCGCCCGGCCTGCATGGCGAACACCTTCTCCACGCCCTCGTACGACTGCGCGATCTCCTCCAGCCGCTCCAGCCGCTTCACGTACGCCTCCAGCGACTCCCGCCGCGCGCCCGGCCGGCTGCCGCTGATGGCGTCGGCCGCCTGCGTGAGAACCGCTTCGACGGTCTTCACCTCGACCTCGTTGTGGTGCGCCTCGATGGCGTGCACCACGTCCTCCTCCTCGCCGTAGCGGCGGGCGATCTCGGCGCCGATGAGCGCGTGGCTGCCCTCGACCTCGTGCGTGAGGGCCTTGCCGATGTCGTGCAGCAGGGCGCACCGCTTGACCAGCCGCTGGTCCAGCTTCAGCTCGGCGGCCATGATGCCGGCGATGTGCGCGGACTCGATGAGGTGCTTCAGCACGTTCTGGCCGTAGGAGGTGCGGTAGCGGAGCTGGCCCAGCAGGAGCGTCAGCTCGGGGTGCATGTCCGTGATGCCCAGCTCGACGAGGGCGTCCTCCCCGGCCCGCGCGCAGAGGTCCTGGACCTCCTGCCGGCTGCGCTCGTGCGCCTCCTCGATGCGCTGCGGGTGGATGCGCCCGTCGAGGACGAGTTTCTCCAGGGTGAGCCGCGCGGTCTCCCGGCGTACCGGGTCGAAGCAGGACAGCAGCACCGCTTCGGGCGTGTCGTCGATGATGAGGTTGACGCCGGTCGTGGACTCGAAGGCGCGGATGTTGCGCCCTTCGCGCCCGATGATGCGCCCCTTCATCTCGTCGCCCGGCAGGTGCAGCACGCTGACCACCGACTCGGCCGTCTGCTCGGCCGCCACCCGCTGCACGGCCAGCGTCACGATCTTGGTGGCGCGCTTCTCGCCCTCCTTGCGGGCCTGGCTCTCGATCTCCCGTACGATGAGCGCCGCCTCGCGCTTGGCCTGGTTCTCGATCTCCTTGACCAGCTCGGCCTTGGCCTGCTCGGCCGTCAGCCCGGTCACCCGCTCCAGGATGAGCCGCCGCTCGTCCTCCACCTGCAGCAGTTCCTCGCGCCGGCCGGCCAGCTCGATCTCCGTCTCCGCCAGCTTCCTGTCACGCTCGGACTGCCGGCGGGCCTCCTCGTCCAGCCGCTGCTCGCGCTCGGCCAGGCGGGCCTCGCGGCGTTCAAGGTCGGCGCGCAGCTCCTTGAGCTCGGTCTTGAGCACGCGGCTCTCCGCCTCGACCTCCTGCCGCATCCGCGCGGCGCTCTCGGCGGCCGCCTCGGACCTGCGCAGCATCTCCTCGGCGTCGACCTCCGCCTTCTGGCGGATCTCCCGAGCCTCCTCACGCGCCTGTTCGAGCTCCTCGTGCACGACCTGCACCTGCTCGGGACTCGGCCGCGCCACCCCTTTGGGTGCGGTGCCGGACGTGCGGCGTATGACGACGAGCAGCGCGACGATCATCCCGAACGCGAGCACGAGCACCGCCACCATCAGCACCACGACCAGCGGCCCCATGTGCGCCCCGCCCTCCTCGCGTCGTCAACACCCCATAACGCGGACCCAGACCATGGGAGGGGTCACAAGCACGCCACGCGAAGCCCGTACGGTGCCGGGATCGATATCAAGCCAAGACTGACCGGGCGTCGACCCGCACAGCCGACACCTCGCCCGCCTTCATCAACCACGCTCGTTCGTCCGTCGCTCACCGGTATGGCAATCCGCACTGCGCGGAGTAACTCCTCACTGCCGTCGAGGTTATGCGTCGAACTGGTCACGAGCAAGCAAACGAGTCGTCAAGCGTGTCTTACGGGCCCGTGACTCCCCATCAAGCCCAAGATCATCCATCGATGCCGCAATCCCCCCTCGCCGCCCCGATCCCGTCCGGAGACGGGGCAGACGGGCGGCCGGCCACGTCCCTACGGAAAGCCATCGCCCTCCACATCGATGCCCTCCTCATCCAGCGCCTCCCGAATCACCCGGTACGCCAGCCCCGAGGAGTACCCCTTGCGGGCGAGCATGCCGGCCAGACGGCGGGTACGGGTCTGCGGATCGAGAGAGCGGGTGGACGCCAGCTTGCGATCCACCAGCCGCCGAGCCGTCTCCGCCTCCTGATCGGAATCCAGGCGCTCCACAGCCTCCTTGACCGTGTCGTTGTCCACGCCCCGATGACGCAACTCGGCCGCCAGCGCACGCTTGGCCAGCCCACGCCCGTGATGGCGGGAATCGACCCACGCCTCGGCGAACGCCTCATCGTTGATCAGCCCCAACTCCGAGAACCGATCGAGAACCGCGTCGGCCGCCTCCTCCGGCACATCCCGCTTCCGAAGCGCCTCGGCGAGCTGAGCCCGCGTCTTGGGCGCCATCGTCAGGAGCCGAAGCACGATGGCCCGAGCCACCGACTCCGGATCCGCCGGCGGTGCCGACGCGGCCTGGCTCTCCTCATCGGGCCCATCCGGCAGCCACGAACGCCCGGAACTCCGCCGCCCCTTACTACCGGCACGACGCCCACCCCGCCGCCCTTTCCTCGCGCTGCCTCGCTGCCCATCCTCAGCCCCACCACCCAGCAGACTCCCACCCCAGTCCAGGGCACTGGAACCGTCAGCAGTGTGCCTTTCACCGCCCCGATCCCCCGAAGCCCCTTCAAGAGACTCCGCGACAACACCCGCAGCACCGCCCTCCGTGGCACCACTCTCTTCAGCGCCACCTATCGTGGCGCCACCATGCGCAGCGCCACCGCCCCCCGTCACACTCTCGGCGGTGACGCCCGGAGTGGTGACGCCACCCTCGGTGCCGTCCTCCTCGGTATCGGCGTCCTCCTCGGGGGACCCCGCTACGACGGTTTCCTCTGCGGAGCGCCGAGTAGTGGCGTTCTCGGCGGGATCATCCACGGCATCCTCTTCAGCGAGGTCCGCCGCCTGGTTCCCTTCGGCGGCATTCGCTGTCAGGTCCTCGTGCGGGGGATCCACCGCGATCTCCCGCACGGAGGGATACGCCGTCCCATGTTCCTGGGTTAGATCCGGCATGGTGCTGCTCTCGGAGGGATACGCCGTCCCATGTTCCTGGGTTAGATCCGGCATGGTGCTGCCCTCAGCGGGATGCGCTGCTACGCCCCCTTCGAGGGGATCCGGCTGTGCATCCTCTTCGGCGGAATCCGCTGTGGCGTGTACCTCGAAGGGGTCGGCGGCGCTTCCCCTTGCCGGAGGAGTGCCTCCGCGTACGGTCTCGCCTGGAAAACCGCCCGCTGCGGAAGGATCACCTATGGGGAGGCCCGAAGAGCCATCTGAAGGCGTATCCGAAGAGCTGCCGATCGGCACGTCGAGGACGTCAGCGGCCTCGTACGTGCGGGAACGGCCCTCAAGCTCCTGCGCCTCATCAGCCGATCGAGAGCCCTCCAGAACGAAGGGTCCCGGGCTGTCTGTCGTCGCGTCGCGAGGACCACTCAGCGGCATGCCCAGCGGCCCCGCAGGGGAACGGCTGGACGGTATCTCGCGAGGCTCACCAGCAGACGTGTCGGCTGACGAGTCCTCCTGCGAAATCTCGCGCAGGCCGGCGGAGGCCATGGGCATGACGACGGGACTGGCCCCAGACGCAAGCCCAGCAGAATCGCCACCGCCCGAGGCGGCATCTCCCTCCAAAGAGTCCGCGGCGGGCGCTACGGCATCGACAGGAGAACCCCCAGGTAGCACAGGCTCTCCGTCGGAAGAGCCGGTGGAAGGTGCTGCTGGTGTGTTGGCGAAGAAGGGGTGGGTGCTTGAGGCTTCGCCGGGATTGTGGCTTGAAGCGTCGCCGAAGAAGGACGTGGCGGCGGCCGCCGCACGGTCCCTGAAGGAGGCGGACGAGTGTGGCTCGTCCGCGAGGGTTGATGACCAGGCCCCAGCGGGGACCGACGGTGACCAGGCCCCGGTGGAGGTAGCGGGTGACCGGCCCTCGGTGGGAGTGGCGGGCGACCAGGTCTCGGTCGGAGTAGCGGGTGACCGGCCCTCAGTGGGGGAGGCGGACGACCAAGCCCCGGTTGGGGTGGCTGGTGACCGGTCCTCGGCGAGGGCAGAGGGCGACCAGGTCTCGGTCGGGGTAGCGGGCGACCGACCTTCGGCAGGGGCGGAGGGCGACCATCCCTCAATGGGGGTGGCGGACGACCAGCCCTCGGCCGGGGTCGTCGGTGTGGGGTCGTCGGTGTGGGGGGTGGAGGTGCGGTCTTCGTCCTCGCGGGGGCGTCGCTTGGTGCGGCGGCGGGGCTTGGTGGCTTTGGCGCTGGCTGCGGGGGTTTTCTGGCGGGGAGTGTGCTGGTCGCCGGGGGCGTAGGCGGCGTTCTCCGGGTCCACCGGGCCGGAGGTGGTGTCGGTGGAGGGCTCGGGCTGCTCCTCGCCGGGGTCGTGGGAGGAGTCCGAGGCGCGTTGGGCGAGGCGTTGGGCGCGCCACTCCTCCACGGAGGGCCAGCCGTCCGCGGCGGAGCGGGCCAGGTCACGGGAACTGGAACCGGAACTGGCCCGGGAACCGGAACGGGAACGAGGAGGGGTCGGTGAGTCAGTCACGGGTCAGGCCCCAGTGGTGCAGGGGTGGTCGGGCCAGGCGCCCCGCGGCCGGGGCGCCTGTGGCCAAGGCGTGTCACTCATGGGCGACGATCAGACGTCACCCGGCTTCGGAGTGGACTTCGAGCCGCGGCCCGAGGTGGCAGGCGCCGGAGCCGGAGCGGCGACGGGCTCGGCCGGGGCATCGAGGCGCGGGCCCACGCCCAGCTTGTCCTTGATCTTCTTCTCGATCTCGTTGGCCATGTCGGGGTGGTTACGCAGGAAGTTGCGGGCGTTCTCCTTGCCCTGGCCGAGCTGGTCGCCCTCGTAGGTGTACCAGGCTCCCGACTTGCGCACGAAGCCGTGCTCCACGCCCATGTCGATCAGGCCGCCCTCGCGGGAGATGCCCACCCCGTAGAGGATGTCGAAGTCGGCGACCCGGAAGGGCGGGGCCATCTTGTTCTTGACGACCTTGACCCGGGTGCGGTTGCCGACCGCCTCCGTGCCGTCCTTGAGCGTCTCGATGCGGCGGATGTCCATGCGCACCGAGGCGTAGAACTTGAGCGCCTTGCCACCGGTCGTGGTCTCGGGGCTGCCGAACATGACGCCGATCTTCTCGCGCAGCTGGTTGATGAAGATGGCGGTGGTGCCGGTGCTGTTGAGCGCGCCGGCGACCTTGCGCAGGGCCTGCGACATGAGGCGGGCCTGAAGGCCGACGTGGCTGTCGCCCATCTCGCCCTCGATCTCGGCCTTGGGCACCAGGGCGGCCACCGAGTCGATGACGATGATGTCGACGGCACCGGACCGGATCAGCATGTCGGCGATCTCCAGCGCCTGCTCACCGGTGTCGGGCTGGGAGACCAGCAGGGCGTCGGTGTCGACTCCCAGCTTCTTGGCGTATTCGGGGTCGAGGGCGTGCTCGGCGTCGATGAACGCCGCGATGCCCCCGGCCCGCTGGGCGTTGGCGACCGCGTGCAGGGCGATCGTGGTCTTGCCGGACGACTCCGGACCGTAGATCTCGACGATGCGGCCGCGCGGGAGGCCGCCGATGCCGAGCGCCACGTCGAGGGAGATCGACCCGGTGGGGATCACCTCGATGGGAGCTCGGGCGTCGTCGCCCAGGCGCATCACAGAGCCCTTGCCGAACTGCCGCTCGATCTGAGCGAGTGCGGTCTCGAGGGCCTTCTCGCGGTCGTTGATTGCCATGGGAACTCCCCCTGGAGGGTCGTGGTCCGATCAGTCGAGTGAAAGCTACGGCCTGCCACCGACATTTTCTGCGACTGCCGGGGAAGACGTGGCCCGGCGTTCTCCATGGTAGCCGAACGGCTGTTCGATCACAGCAGGAACACACGGGAGCCGGAAGGTTACCCGGAGCACGGCGGGAGCGGGCCCCTGATGATGTTCACGACCGTTCGCGACGGCGTGTTGTCATGCGCGGTGAGCTGGGGAGACTCACTGGAGGGGGCGACGGTTGGAGGCGGTGACGTGGCGAGCGGCTACACCGGTGAACGACGCGCCCATCTGCAGGCTCTCGCGGAGCTGCTGCCGGACCACGGACTGGTGAGCCGCATGGTCGGCGGCGACGAGCCGGTGCTGTGGGCGTGGCATCCGCGTACGGGCCGCCAGACGCTCGTCTTCGCCACCCCGTCGTCGGGCGGCTGGGTGTTCCTGTGGTCGCCGAGAGGTCAGGGCGGCGCGGACGACCTCGGCCGTACGGCGGACGCGCTCCGGCAGACCCTGGACGCCTCCCCCCAGGGCCAGGAGTGAGCGGCGTCAGCGCAGCTTGGACGAGACGTCCTCGACCTGGCACACCGCCCGCCAGACCGTCTTGGCGCTCTCGCCGTCGGCCAGGGCCTGCATCACGGTGCGCCCACCCAACGGGGCGATCACGTAGTCGCGGGCCCACGACTCGGCGTACGCCTCGCCGAAGTGTGCGTTCATACGCCGCCAGAATTCCGTAAGCCGCATGCCATCAAGTATGGAAGCGCCCAGGGGGTGGGTAGGACACCCCCATGCCAAAGACCCACAAGTCTTCACCCCCGAAGACACCCACGACGAAGGCCAACAGGGCCAGACGCCGCCGGCTGCTGTCGGCGTTACGTGACGCCGTCAAGAAGGAGAAGGCGGAGCGCGCGGAGCGGCACGCCGGCATCAGGCAGGCGCCCCGGGCGGGCAAGCCGCGCACGCGCCGGCCCTCGCGGCGTTAGCCGCCCGACCGCACCCCGAGCAGCCGCTCAGCCGGACGGCTGACCCTCCAGAGCCGCCGCTCATCCGGATGAGCTCAGCCGGATGAACAGCGTCCGACCAGACGCAAGGCAGATGGTCGGCGCCCCGAGCAGACCCTCAGTCGGACGGCTGGCGCTCCAAGCGGGCGGTCAGGCGGATGCGCATCTGAGCGGGTGCCGAGGGTGTGGGTGACAGACACGTGCGGGGTCACAGCACCCGCGCGCCGTACATCTCACCGAGATGGTCGGCGAGCAGCTCCAGCCGCGCGCCGTCGGGGTCCTTGAAGTAAATGGAGGCGCCGCTCTCGATCTGGTGCGGCACGCCGGCCATCTCCAGTTTCCCGCGCAGGCGCTCCCACGTGGCCGGGTCCACGGAGATCGCGATGTGGTGCAGCCCTCCCAGCACCTCCTGGTAAGGACCGAGGTCGAGGCCGGGGAAGTCGAAGAAGGCGAGCAGGTTGCCGTTGCCGATGTCGAAGAAGAAGTGGCTGGAGCCCTTGTAGTCGCGGTTCTCGATGATCTCGGTGAGCGGGAACTCCAGCAGATCCTGGTAGAACTGGACGGTCCGCTCCACGTCCGACGAGAGCAGGGCGACATGGTGCAGGCCACGGGCGCTGCTCGACGGCCGGCGCGCTAACACGTGACGGCGCCTGATCTCGGCACGGCGGGCTTCGATGGCCGCGTGGTCAATGGTCACGGTCGCTGTATGTCCGCCAGGAGGCCCGCTCAACCACCCGCCGTCCGCACAATGCGTTTTCTGTCGGTGGCGCGAGGCAATATGGGCTGGTGAGCACGCTAGCCCAGTTCAGCCCGATGACCCAGCAGTGGTTCACGGGGGCGTTCGAGGCGCCCACGGCCGCCCAGGAGGGGGCGTGGGAGTCGATCGCGCGCGGCGACAACACGCTGGTCGTCGCGCCCACGGGGTCGGGCAAGACGCTGGCGGCGTTCCTGTGGTCGCTCGACCGGCTGGCCGCGCAGCCCCGTGATCCCGGGGCGGGCGGGGGCACGCGGGTCCTTTACGTCTCGCCGCTCAAGGCCCTCGCCGTCGACGTCGAGCGCAACCTGCGCGCGCCGCTGGCCGGGCTGAAGCAGACGGCGCGGCGGCTCGGGCTGCCGGTGCCGGAGATCTCGGTGGCGATCCGCTCGGGCGACACGCCCGCGGAGGACCGCAGGAGGTTCGCGGCCAAGCCGTCCGACATCCTCATCACCACGCCGGAGTCGTTGTTCCTGCTGCTCACCAGCCAGGCGCGGGAGGCGCTGCGCGGGGTCGAGACGGTCATCGTGGACGAGGTGCACGCGGTCGCCGCCACCAAGCGCGGCGCCCACCTGGCGCTCACGCTTGAGCGGCTGGACGTGCTGCTGGAGCGGCCGGCGCAGCGCATCGGCCTGTCGGCGACGGTGCGGCCGGTGAGCGAGGTGGCGGCGTTCCTGGGCGGGGCGCGGCCGGCCACGGTGGTGCAGCCGCCCGCCGACAAGCGGATCGAGGTCGAGGTCGTGGTCCCGGTCGAGGACATGACCGAGACCGCCGCCGGCCTCGAGGAGGGCGGCGACGGCGAGGAGCCGCGGGGCAGGTCGATCTGGCCGCACGTCGAGGACCGGTTGTTCGAGCTCATCGAGGCCCACAGCTCGACGATCGTGTTCGCCAACTCCCGGCGGCTGGCCGAGCGGCTGTGCTCGCGCCTCAACGAGCTGGCCTACGAACGTTCCCAGGGCATGGAGGCCGTCGACCTGTCGATCTGGGAGACGCCGTCCGACCTGCCGCGGCGCACCCCGGCCGAGGTCATGGCGCAGGCGGGCGGCACCAAGGGCGTCGTCACGGAGGTCGTACGCGCCCACCACGGCTCGGTGTCGAAGGAGGAGCGGGCGCAGATCGAGGAGGCGCTGAAGTCCGGCCGGCTGCCCGCCGTGGTCGCCACCTCCAGCCTGGAGCTGGGCATCGACATGGGCTCGGTCGATCTCGTCGCGTGCGTGGAGGCGCCGCCGAGCGTGGCGAGCGGCCTGCAGCGCATCGGCCGGGCCGGGCACCAGGTCGGCGCGGTGTCCAAGGGCGTGATCTTCCCGAAATACCGCGGCGACCTGGTGCAGACCGCCGTGGTGGCCGAGCGCATGCAAGCCGGCCACATCGAGGAGATGCGCTATCCGCGCAACCCGCTCGACGTGCTGGCCCAGCAGATCGTGGCCATGACGGCGATGGACGAGTGGACGGTCGACGAGCTGGAGTCGGTGGTCAAGCGGGCCGCACCCTACGCCACGCTGCCGCGCACAGCGCTGGAGGCCACGCTCGACATGCTGGCCGGCCGCTACCCTAGCGAGGAGTTCGCCGAGCTGCGCCCGCGCGTCGTCTGGGACCGTGTCACCGGCACGCTCCAGGGCCGACCGGGCGCGCAGCGGCTCGCGGTCACCAACGGCGGCACGATCCCCGACCGCGGCCTGTTCGGCGTGTTCCTGGTGGGCGAGCGGGCCTCCCGGGTCGGCGAGCTGGACGAGGAGATGGTCTACGAGTCGCGCGTGGGCGACGTGTTCGTGCTGGGCGCGACCTCGTGGCGGATCGAGGACATCACGGCCGACCGGGTGCTGGTCTCCCCCGCGCCTGGGCAGCCGGGCAAGCTGCCGTTCTGGCACGGCGACGCGCCGGGGCGGCCGGCCGAGCTGGGGCGGGCCATCGGGGAGTTCCTGCGCGAGCAGGCCAAGGGCGGCGCGGCCGAACGGCTGCGGGCGGCCGGGCTCGACGACTTCGCCGCGGGCAACCTCCTCGCCTACCTGGAGGAGCAGCGCCAGGCCACCGGCTACGTGCCCGACGACCGCACGCTGCTGGTCGAGCGGTTCCACGACGAGCTGGGCGACTGGCGGATAGTGATCCACTCGCCCTACGGCGCGCGGGTGCACGCGCCGTGGGCGCTGGCGATCAACCGGCGGCTGCGCGAGCGCTACGGCGTCGACGTGCAGGCGCTCCATTCCGACGACGGCATCGTGCTGCGCGTCCCCGACACGCTGGCCGAGCCGCCGGCCGACGTGGCGGCCTTCGACGCCGACGAGATCGAGCAGATCGTCACCGAGGAGCTGGGCGGCTCGGCGCTGTTCGCCTCCCGCTTCCGCGAGTGCGCGGGGCGGGCGCTGCTGCTGCCGCGCCGCACGCCGGGGCGGCGCAGCCCGCTGTGGCAGCAGCGGCAGCGGGCGGCCCACCTCCTGGGGGTGGCCTCGCAGTACGCCTCGTTCCCGATCGTGCTGGAGACGATGCGCGAGTGCCTGCAGGACGTGTTCGACGTGCCGGGGCTGGTGCGGCTCATGCGCGACATCGCCGCCCGCCGGGTGCGGGTGGTGGAGGTGGAGACCTCGCAGGCCTCGCCGTTCGCGGCGTCGCTGCTGTTCCACTACGTGGGCGCGTTCATGTACGAGGGCGACGCGCCGCTGGCCGAGCGGCGGGCGCAGGCGCTGGCCCTGGACACGTCCCTGCTGGCGGAGCTGCTGGGCCAGGCCGACCTGCGTGAGCTGCTCGATCCCGACGTCATCTCCGACGCCGAGCGCGAGCTGGCCCGGCTCGACCGGCCGCTGCGCGACGCCGAGGACCTCGCCGACCTGCTGCGCTCGCACGGGCCGCTGCTGGCGCCCGACGTCAGCGTACGCGGCGGCGATCCGGCCTGGCTGGAGGAGCTGGAGCGGGCGCGGCGGGCCATCCGGGTGCGCGTCGCGGGCGAGGAGCAGTGGGCGGCCGTCGAGGACGCCGGCCGGCTGCGTGACGCACTGGGCGTGCCGCTGCCGGTGGGGGTGCCGCACGTGTTCCTGGAGCCGGTGCCCGATCCGCTGGCCGACCTGGTGGCGCGGCACGCCCGCACCCGCGGCCCGTTCCACGCCGGCACCGCCGCCGCCAGGTTCGGGCTCGGTGTGGCCGTGGTGACCGACGCCCTGCGGCGGCTGGCCGGGTCCGGGCGGGTGGTCAGCGGGGAGTTCCGGCCCGGCGGGCGGGGCGAGGAGTGGTGCGACGCCGGGGTGCTGCGGATGTTGCGGCGGCGGTCGCTGGCCCGGCTGCGCAAGGAGGTGGAGCCGGTCGCGCCGGAGACGCTCGCCCTGTTCCTGCCGGCCTGGCACGGCATCACGGGCGCCTCCGCCGACGGGCCGAGGGCGGGCGGTGACCGGCGGGGCGGCGGGACGGCGCGGGCCATGGACGCGCTGGTCCGGGCGATCGAGCAGCTCCAGGGGGCGGCCGTGCCCGCGTCGGCGCTGGAGAGCCTGGTGCTGCCCGCGCGGGTGCCCGGCTATCACCCGTCGTTGCTGGACGAGCTGACCTCGTCCGGCGAGGTGATGTGGGTGGGGCAGGGGTCGTTGCCCGGCGGCGACGGCTGGGTGTCGCTCTACTTCGCCGACACCGCGCCGCTGCTGCTGCCCGAGCCCGCCGAGATCACGATGACGGCGGTGCACGAACGGGTGCTGGAGCTGCTGGGCGGCGGGGGCGCGCTGTTCTTCCGCGGCATCTCCGACCAGCTCGGCTCGCAGGACGACCAGACGCTGGTGCCGGCTCTGTGGGACCTCGTGTGGTCGGGGCGGATCTCCGGCGACACGCTGGCGCCGCTGCGGGCCACGCTCGGCACCGGGCGGCCCGCGCACCGGCCGGCGACGACCCGGCGGCGGAGGGCGGTGCTGCCCACGCGCAGCGGGCCGCCGACGGTGGCAGGGCGGTGGTGGCTGCTGCCCGCGCCCGCGGCCGACGCCACCCAACGGGCCCAGGCCCAGGCCGAGGCGCTGCTCGAACGGCACGGGGTGGTGACGCGGGGGGCGGTCACCTCGGAGCGGCTGCCGGGCGGGTTCACGCCGGTCTACCAGGTGCTTCGGGCGTACGAGGAGAGCGGGCGGTGCCGGCGGGGCTACTTCGTCGAGGGGCTCGGGGGTGCGCAGTTCGCGCTGCCGGGGGCGGTGGACCGGATGCGCGCCATGGCGCCCGGCATCGCCCCGACGGCCGCCGGCGCACCACCCCTCGACCCAGGCCCGGGGCCCGCTGGGTTCGGGCCCGGGGGCGGGCGGGAAGGTGCTAGGCGAGCTGTGGTGCTGGCGGCGGCGGATCCGGCCAATCCGTACGGCGCCGCGCTGTCGTGGCCGCAGCGTCCCGGCGATGTCGGTCACAAGCCGGGCCGTAAGGCGGGCGCGCTGGTGGTGCTGGTGGACGGGCATCTCGTCCTCTACGTGGAGCGCGGCGGCAAGACCCTGCTGTCGTTCGCCGACGACGAGCGGCTGCAGCCGGCCGTGGACGCCCTGGCCCTCGCCGTACGCGACGGCGCGCTCGGCAAGCTCACCGTCGAGCGCGCCGACGGGGCCTCGATCGGGGAGTCGCCGCTGGCGGCGGCCCTGGAGGCGGCCGGGTTCCATCCCACACCGCGCGGCCTTCGCCTGCGCGCCTGAGCGAAGCTCCGCGGCGGGCCGGGGATCCGCGGCAGGGCCGGGCCTCCGCCGCAGGGCGGGCACTCCGCCGCAGGGCGGGCACTCCGCCGCAGGGCGGGCACTCCGCCGCGGGGTTTGGCCTCCGCCGCAGAGCCGGCCTCCGCCGCAGGGCGGGGAAGCGATCACAATAGCCGGATGAGTTCCTTCCGCCGTTTACGGGCCGACCTCCTCACCGGCAAGAACCTGGAGATCTACCTCACGGCGCTGATCGCGCTGGCGGTAGGTGTGCTCGGCGTCTTCGACGTCGTGGACGCCAAGGTGGTGGGCGCGGCGACGCTGGCCACGCTCGCCCTCGTCGCGGTCAACGCGCTCGGCCCCCGCCATCAGGTGACCGACCTGGAGGCGCGGGTCGCCGAGCTCAACCGCCTGGTCGAGGCCAGGCTCCCCGGTGACACGTTCCTGACCGCCGAGCGGAAGGGGCTCGCCGAGCAGGTGGGGCGGGCGCGCGACCTGCGCCTGGCGGGGGTGACGCTGAGCCGCACGGTGCGGGGGCACGTCGAGGAGCTGCGCAAGGCGCTGGAGCGGGGCGCGACGGTCAAGGTGCTGCTCATCGACCCGTCCGGCGGGGTGCCCGAGGAGGCGGCGCGGCGCAGCACGATCGCCGGGCGCGGTGAGGTCTTCGAGCACCGGGTCACCTCCACGCTTCACCTGCTGGAGGGGCTGGAGGGGGCGATCGAGGTGCGACTCCTGCCGTTCGTGCCCGCGTTCGGGGTGGTGCTGCTGGATCCGGCGGACGACCACGGCGTCGCGTACGTGGAGCTGGGCACGCACAGCACGGCGGGCCGCGATCCGGTCTTCGCGGTGACGCGCCGCCGCGACCTGTTCTGGTTCGAGCACTTCACGGCGGAGTTCGACCGCCTGTGGGAGGTGTCCAGGAAGCGGGAGCCGGATCAGGACGGCTGAAAATCTTGTATACGATAAGCCCGATATGACCGATCTGACGCTGGGCGCGGCCCACCGGACCTTGCGTGACGAGGTCACCGCGGAGCTGCGGCGCCGCATCCTGTCCGGCGAGCTGGCCCAGGGCGAACGGCTGGTCGAGGACCGGCTGGCCGCCGCGCTCGGCGTGTCGCGCAACCCGGTCCGCGAGTCCATCCGGGTGCTCGCCGCCGAGGGTTTCGTCGAGGTCGTCCCCCGTCTCGGGGCCACGGTCGCGCGCCTGTCCGCGGAGGAGGGCGAGGAGCTCTTCGACGTACGGATGGCCGTAGAAGGGCTGGCGGCGCGGCTGGCCGCGCGCAAGCGCACGCCGGAGTCGGCGCGGCGGCTGCGCGCGGTGCTGGAGCAGGCCAAGGACGCCGTCGAGAACGGCCAGGTGGAGCGGGTGGCCGACCTCAACACCGCCTTCCACCTGGCCGTGGGCGAGGCGGCGGGCAACGCCTACCTGCACCTCATGATGACGCCGATGTTGCAGCGGGCGCAGTGGGTCTTCAGCCGTACGGCGTCGGTGCGCGGGCCGCACTCCTGGACCGAGCACCTCGGGCTGTGCGAGGCGATCGTGGCGGGCGACGAGGACGAGGCGCAGGCCAGGGCGGTCGCGCACGTGGCCGCCGCCCGGCGCTCGTTCCTGTCCGCGATCGGCCGGACGGCCAGGCACCCGAACGATTGAGACGCCGGCCCTGTCGTATACAGTCTCCGAGCCGCCGGCCGGGGAGCGGGAAGAAGGAGAGACGTTGTTCACCACCAGGCCCGAGCTGACGGGCGACTTCGGCATGGTCGCGGGCACCCACTGGCTGGCCTCGGCCACCGGCATGAGCGTCCTGGAGCGGGGCGGGAACGCCTTCGACGCGGCCGTGGCCGCCGGCTTCGTGCTGCAGGTGGCCGAGCCGCACCTGAACGGCCCCGGCGGCGAGGTGCCCATCCTGCTGTGGAGCGAGGCCGAGCAGCGGACGCACGTCGTGTGCGGGCAGGGCGTGGCCCCGGCCGCCGCGACCATCGAGCGCTTCCGCGAGCTGGGCCTGGACGTCGTCCCCGGCACCGGACTGCTCGCCGCCACCGTTCCCGGGGCGTTCGGCGGGTGGATGCTCCTGCTGGAGCGGTGGGGCACCTGGCGGCTGGCCGACGTGCTCGCGCCCGCCATCCACTACGCCGAGCACGGCGTCCCCGTGCTGGAGCGCGTCTCGGCCACGATCACCGCGGTCGAGGACCTGTTCACGGCCGACTGGCCCACCTCGGCGGCCACCTGGCTGCCCGGCGGCCGGGTGCCCGAGCCGGGCTCGCGGCTGGCCAACCCCGTGCTCGCCGCCACCTACCGGCGGATCGTCGCCGAGGCCGAGGCCGCCTCCGGCACCCGCGAGGGCCAGCTCGCCGCCGCCCGGCACGCCTGGTACGAGGGTTTCGTCGCCGAGGCGATCGCCGACTTCAGCGCCACGACCGCCTGGCGCGACAGCTCCGGAGAGGTGCACGGCGGCCTGCTGACCGGCGACGACCTCGCGGGCTGGAGCCCCACGACCGAGGAGCCGGTCGGCTTCGACTACCGGGGTCACACGGTGTACAAGACCGGCCCGTGGGGCCAGGGCCCGGTGTTCCTGCAGCAGCTCGCCCTGCTCGACGGCGTGGACCTGGACGCGATGGGCTACCTGAGCGCCGACTACGTCCACACGGTGACCGAGGCCGCCAAGCTCGCCTTCGCCGACCGCGAGGCCTGGTACGGCGATGCCGACGTGCCGCTCGCCGACCTGCTCGACCCGGCCTACAACGCCGCCCGGCGCGCGCTCATCGGTCCCCGGGCGAGCCTGGACCTGCTGCCCGGCTCCCCCGGCGGCCGCGAGCCCCGGCTGCCCGTCCTGCCCGGGGCCAGGGTGCCGGTCACGGAGGGCGTGGGCGAGCCCACCGTGGACACGGCCGGGCTGGAGCGGACGCTGCCCGACGGCCAGGTCCGCGGCGACACCTGCCACGTGGACGTCGTCGACCGCTGGGGCAACATGGTCTCGGCCACGCCGAGCGGCGGCTGGCTGCAGAGCTCCCCCACCATCCCGGCGCTGGGCTTCTGCCTGGGCACGCGGGCCCAGATGTTCTGGCTGCAGGAAGGGCTGCCCTCGTCGCTGCGGCCGGGGGCGCGCCCGCGCACCACGCTGTCGCCGTCGTTCGCGCTCAAGGACGGACGGCCGTGGCTGGCGTTCGGCACGCCGGGCGGCGACCAGCAGGACCAGTGGAGCGTGAACTTCTTCCTGGCGCTCGTCCACGGCGGCCTCAACCTGCAGGAGGCCATCGACGCCCCCATGTTCCACACCGAGCACTTCCCCAGCTCGTTCTTCCCGCGCGGCGCCCGGCCGGGCGTGCTGCACGTGGAGGAGCGGCTTGAGGCCGGCGTGGTGGCCGAGCTGCGGCGGCGCGGGCACGAGGTCGAGGTGCAGGGGCCGTGGTCGCTGGGGCGGCTCAGCGCGGTGGCCCGTGACGGCGGCTTCCTCAAGGCCGCCGCCAACCCGCGTGGCGCCCAGGGCTACGCCGCGGGCCGATGAGCCCCGCGGAGCTGCTCTTCCTGGCGGCGTCCGGCCTGCTGGCCGGGGTGGTGAACGCCCTGGCCGGCGGCGGCACGCTCGTCTCGTTCCCCGCCCTGCTGGCGTTGGGGTATCCGGGCCTGACCGCGTCCGTGACCAACGCGGTGGCGCTGTGGCCCGGCTATCTCGGCGGCGCCCTGGGCTACCGGGCCGAGCTGCGCGGGCAGCGGCGCAGGGTGGTGAGGCTCGGGGCGACGGCGGTCACGGGCGCGGTGGCGGGCAGCGCGCTGCTGCTGGTCACGCCCGGCCGGGTGTTCGAGTCGATCGTGCCGTGGCTGGTGGGTCTCGCCAGCCTCGCGCTGCTGGCCCAGCCGTGGCTGCGCGCCCGTCTCGGCGGCGCGGCCGACGGACCGCCGAGCCGCCGGGTGTACGCCGGGGTGTTCCTCGGCGGGTGCTACGGCGCCTACTTCAACGGCGGCATGGGCGTGCTGCTGCTGGCCGTGCTCGGGCTGTTCCTGCATGACGGCCTGCACCGGGTCAACGCCGTACGGGCCGTGCTGGCGCTGGTGATCACCTCGGTGTCGGCGGTGGCGTTCTCGCTCTTCGCGGACGTGCGGTGGGGGGCGGTCGCGGTGATCGCGCCGGCCAGCCTCGCGGGTGGCTTCCTCGGCACCCGCGTGGCCAGACTGCTGTCGGCGAAGGTCCTGCGTGGCGTGGTGGTCGTCTTCGGCCTCGGTGTGGCCGTGGCGCTCGCACTCCAGTGAAAGCCTGGGTCTCAGGCGACGGTGGCCTCGATGAGGTCGTCCACCACGTCGTTCAGGTCGTTGCCGCGGGCGTGCACCCGCCGCTGGCGCATCGCGCCCGACCCCTTGCGCAGCAGCCGGTCCAGGCCCTCCTGCACGAAGGCCAGGTCACCCGCCTCGGCCAGCGCCGGGCGTACGTGCTCCAGCAGCCGCCAGGCCAGCACGCTCGCGGGCAGGCGGGTGCCGTCGCGCACGTCCACGCCCTCGCCCGCGAGGCCGTCCCTGGCCGCCCGCCAGTAGGCGGCGCGCAGCACCTCGGAGGAGACGGGCAGCCCGTGGTCGCCGCGGCGTACCGCTTCCAGTGAGGTCACCACCAGGGCGCGGACGAGCCCGATCAGTGTGAGGCTGTCGCTCACGTCGAGCGGCACGTCGGCCGCCCTGATCTCGACCGTGGGCAGGCTGGGCGAGGGACGGGTGTCCCAGTAGACCGTCTTCGGGTCGATCAGCGCCCCCGTGTCGCCGAGTGCCTGAACCGCCAGCTCGTAGTCGGTGTAGGAGGCGAAGTAGGGGGGCGCGCCCGCCACCGGCCACCGGCCCCAGGAGATCACTCTCCAGGAGGCGTACCCGGTGTCGCGGCCGGCGAAGAACGGCGAGTTGGCGGCCAGCGCGATCAGCGTCGGCAGCCAGCAGCGCACGTGGTTGCCGACGTAGACGGCGTGCTCGCGGTCGGGCACGTCCACGTGCACGTGGAGCGCGCAGATGGTGATCTCGTCCTGGAGCGCCCGGTAGGCCACCCTGCTCTGCAGGTAGCGGGGCACGTCGGTCAGCGGCGGCGAGCTCACGTCGCCGAGCACGGGGATGCCGCTGGCGACGATCGCGAGACCGCACGCCCGCGCGGCGTCGGCCACCTCCTTTCGTACGGCGCGCAGTTGCGAGCCGAGCTCGCTCAGGTCGGTGGAGGGGGGCGTGCGGGCCTCCACCTGGAAACGGGTGATCTCATGAACCACGTCGGCCATCCCGGTGGTGGCGGCCAGGACATCGGTCGCCCGGGGAGAGACGTGGCGGGTGCGGGGATCGACGATGAGGTATTCCTCTTCGATCCCGATCAGCGGAATCATGCCTGCACCTCGTTGGGGGGAGTGAGTTCCGCAAGGAGTTGTGCCCCGGCGACAGCTCGCGGAAAACCTTCCCGACCCGAGGGTGTCAGGCGGTGAAACCTGTGGGGCCGTAGAGGGCGTGGGGCGCTCCTGTGGCGAGCGCCCAGTAGCGGTCGCCGTAGGACCAGTGCCACCACTCGGTGGGGTAGTTGACGAGACCGGCGGGCTCCAGGACGGCGGCGAGGAGGTCGCGGTGCGCGCGGGCGTCGGCCGAGATGCCGGGGGCCGCGGTGTAGCAGGCGCCGGCGCTCTCCTCGGGGTTGTCGTTGACCTGGGTGCCCATGTCGTACTCGACGCCCTCGGGGTCGCACAGGGTGAGGTCGACGGCCGCGCCGGCGGTGTGGGGGGCCACGCTGACCGGGGAGACGTACCGGCTGGCGGCGACGTGGGCCTCCTCGACCGTCATGCCGGGGTTGGCGGCCAGCAGCTCGTCGCGGTAGCGGGTGAAGTAGAGGGACTGGGTGGCGATCGGCCGGTAGCCCTCCACGATCAGCAGGTGGTAGCCGTCGGGCAGACCGGCCTCGGCGCGCTCCAGCCGCTCCAGCAGCCCGGCGCGCAGGTGCGCCCAGGCGCCGTCGGGGTCGGCCAGCCGCTCGTCCACCCGCAGCCGGCCGCGTACCTCGGCCAGCGGCTCGTCCGACTCCTGCACCGGGATGGCGGCCACCCGGGGGTCCGAGATGAGCACGACGTCGTTCCTGGGGTCGTTCGGGGACTGCCACATGGGCAACGATTTTCACACAGTGTCGGAGAAGACCTGTTCCCGGGCCTGGTCCAGAGCGGCGACCAGGGCCCCGCGCAGCACGGGGTTCCCGGCCACCCTGGTGGTGACGACGGGGGGCCGGCTCGGGCACACGCGGGCCACGGCCTCCTGCACCTTCGCGGCCAGCCGCTCGCCGCCCGCCCGGCCGACGTCGCCGCTCAGCACGATCAGGCCGGGGTCGAGCACGACGGTGACCGCCGCCGCGCCCACGGCCAGCCGCCCGGCGACCGCGTCGAGGAAGTCCTCGCCGCCGTTGCGTACCAGGTCGGGGACGGTCGCCCCCTGCACGCCGTGCTCGCGGGCGAGGCCGCGCAGCGCGTCGTGGCCGACCAGGCGCTGGAAGGAGCCGGACTGCGGCTGGGAGACGTCGGCGGGCAGCGGCTCGCCGGGCACCGGCAGCCAGCCGATCTCGCCCGCGCCGCCGGTGATGCCGCGGTGCAGCCGGCCGTCCAGCATGACGCCGAGGCCCTGGCCGACGCCCGCCCAGATGACCACGAAGTCGTCGTGGCCGACGGCGGCGCCGTAGGTGTGCTCGGCCAGGGCGACCAGGTTGACGTCGTTCTCGATGGTGACGGAGGCGCCGAGGGTGCGGCGGAGGCTGGCGAGCACGCCGACGTGCCAGGCGGGCAGGTCGTACGACCAGCGCACGTCCCCGCTGACCGGGTCCACGACGCCCCTGGTGCCGATGACGAACGCCTTGAGCCGCTCCAGCCCGATGCCGGCGGTGCCGCAGGCGCGCTGCACGGCGGCGTGGACCGTGCGGACCGGGTCGCCGCCGTCGGCGGGGTTGACCGTGATCTCGACCACGATCCGGCCTGTGATGTCGGCCACACCGACCTTGAGGCTGTCGGGCAGCACCTCCAGGCCGGCGACATAGGCGCTGGACGGCACCACCCCGTACAGTGCGGCGTGCGGCCCCCTGCCGCCCGCCCGCTCCCCCGCGACCTCGACCAGCCCCCGCTCCTCCAGTCGAGCCAGGAGCTGACCTGCGGTTACCTTGGAGAGCCCGGTCCGCTCGCCCAGCTCGGCCCGGGTGAGCGGGCCGTCCACGAGGAGGAGCTCGAGTGCCGCGCGATCGTTCAACCGCCGCAGCAGCCGGGGAACCCCCGGGCTTCGACTCATTACCGCACCCCTCTCGTCACGAATGGCTAACGGGCGTTTCTTTTAAGAAAGTTTCTTGTTAGTTTAGCAGCGTCGTTCGGCATTTGACGATCAGCCTGGTGCGGACCGTAGGCCAGCACCCGGGAAGGGAGAACCCTGTGAGGATCGCGAAGATCACAGCCACTACGGTCACCACGGCCGCCCTGGCCCTGGGCCTGGCCGCCTGTGGCTCCGGCGAGGCGCCCTCCTCCTCACCGAGCGCCGCGGCCTCCGCCAGCGGCCCTAAGTTCGCCGGCAAGACGCTGAGCGTCTGGCGCCTCGGCGACAGCAACCCGGCCGCGGCCAAGTACATGGAAGAGCTGAACGCCGAGTTCAAGCAGCAGACCGGCGCCGAGGTCAAGCTCGAGTGGATCCCGTGGCCGCAGGTCGCCGACAAGTTCGCGGCCGCCGCCACCGGCTCGGGCCCGGACGTGACCGAGATCGGCAACGACCAGGTCCCGATGTGGCAGAGCCAGGACGCGCTCACCCCGATCACGGACATCGCCCGCGAGGGCGACCGCGCGCAGATCCCCGAGAACCTCTACGGCTACGAGACCGTGGACGGCGAGATCTACGCCGTGCCGTGGGGCGCCGGCGCCCGCGCCGTCCTCTACCGCAAGGACTGGTTCGAGGAGCTCAAGATCGAGGTCCCGAAGACCTGGGACGAGCTCGTCGCCGCCGCCAAGAAGATCCAGAAGGAGAAGGGCGAGGGGGTGGACGGCTTCGCCTTCAACGGCGGCTCCGACGCCAACCACCTGCTGGCCGCGTTCGCCTGGTCCGAGGGCGGCGACTTCGCCGTCAAGGAGGGCGACAAGTGGGTCGGCAAGCTCACCGAGCCCGGCTTCGCCAAGGGCTTCGAGACCTACACCGGCCTGGTGACGGGCGGCCTGTCCAGCAAGGCGAACCTCACGCTCAACACGGTCGACATCCGTAAGCGCTTCGCCAACAACAAGGTCGCGATGTACCTCACCGCTGGCTGGGACCTCCCCGGCATCGAGGAGGACTCGAAGGGCAAGCTGAAGAGCGACAAGCTCGCCTTCTTCCCGCTGCCCGCCAAGACCGGCGGCGTCGCCCCCTCCTTCTTCGGCGGCAACGACATCGCGCTGTGGGGCGGCACCAAGGAGGCCGACCTCGGCAAGGAGTACATCAAGCTGGCCACCAGCAAGACCTGGGCCGACCGCTACGCCAGCGAGGGCGGCCTGCTCCCGGTCTACCCGGACACCCTGGCCAAGCTTGAGGAGGACCCGGCGCAGGGCGCGTTCGCGCAGGCGTTCGCCAAGGCCCGCGCCTTCCCCGCCGACCCCAACTGGTCCGAGGCGGACGCCACCAAGATGGTGCTGCAGAACGCCGCGCGGGCCGTCATCGAGGGCAAGAAGGACGCAGGCGCCGCCCTCGCCGACGCCAACAAGGAACTCGAAGAGATCCTGAACCAGTGAGCATGGCGAACCCGACTACGGTCGCCCGGGACGGGGGCTCCTCCCCCGCCCCGGGTCACCGGCGCAGGAAGGAGAGCGGCCGCGGGCGGGCGAGCGGGCTGCCGGCGTGGAGCATCCCGTACGTGCTGCTCGTGCCCGGCCTGCTGGTGATCGCGGGGCTGCTGCTCTACCCGATGTTCCAGCTCGCGGTCATGGCCTTCCAGAAGGTGGGCCTGGCCCAGATCCGGGGCACCAGGCCGGCCGAGTGGGTGGGCCTGGAGAACTTCGAGAAGATTCTGTCCAACGACATCTTCTGGTCGGCGCTCCGCAACACCGTGGCCTTCGCCTTCGTCGCGGTCAGCCTCACCCTGGTCGTCGGCACCGCCGTCGGGGTGCTCCTGCACCGGCTCGGCAGGAAGATGTCGCTGTTCGTGGTGATCGGGTGCATGTTCGCCTGGGCGGTGCCGCCGGTGGCGCAGGGCGTCATCTGGCGCTCGCTCTTCGACGCCGAGGCCGGCATCGTCAACTGGGCGCTCGACCTGCTGCCCGACTGGCTGGCCGCGCCGCCCGACGGGCAGCGGAGCTGGGTCGGCACCCCCTGGCTCAACGACACCCTGCCCCTCTACATCGCGCTGGTCGTCTGCGTGGTGTGGGCCGGCTTCCCGTTCATCGCGGTGTCGGTGCTGGCCGGGCTCAAGGGCATCCCCGCCGAGCTGTACGAGGCGGCCAGGGTCGACGGCTCCGGGCCGTGGCGCACGTTCACCAAGATCACCCTGCCGTTGCTGAAACCCGTCTTCGCCGTCCTGACGATCCTGTCGATCATCTGGGACTTCAAGGTCTTCAGCCAGCTCTACGTGCTGATGAACGGGCCCACCAACCGCGACGGCTTCAACCTGTCCATGTACGCGGTCGCCGAGGCGTTCAAGCCCCCGCAGAAGCTGGGCAGCGGCGCGGCGATCTCCGTCGTCCTGACGATCATCCTGCTCGTGATCACCGTCGTGTACGTCAGGCAGATCGTGAAGCAGGAGGAGATGTGACCCCGCTCGCCCGCAAGAGGCTCGGCAAGATCCTCCTCAACACGGCCGGCGTCCTGGTCTTCCTCTACGCCGTCTTCCCCGTCTACTGGATGGTGGCGACCGGCTTCAAGGAGAACGACCAGATCTTCACCACGGAGTTCGTCCCGTTCCCGACACACTTCACCTTCGATCACTTCGAGCGGGTGCTGACCGAGGGCGTCGCGAACAACTCCATCTGGCTCTACATGCGCAACAGCGCCATCGTGGCGCTCGGGACGGTGCTCATCGGCTCGGCCTTCGCCCTGCTGTCGGCCACCGCCATCGCCCGCTTCCGCTTCAAGGGCCGCGGCGTGTTCCTCGTCGTGCTGCTGGTCGTGCAGATGCTGCCGGCCGAGGGGCTGCTCATCCCGCTCTACATGATGGTCAAGCGGGTGGGGCTCGGCGACACCTTCATCGGGCTGATCGTCACCCAGGTCGCGCTCACGCTGCCGTTCGGCGTGTGGATGCTCCGCACGTTCGTCGCGGCGGTCCCCAAGTCGCTGGAGGAGGCGGCCTGGATCGACGGCGCGGGGCGCATGCAGACCTTCTGGAAGGTGCTCTTCCCGCTGGTCGCGCCCGGTCTGGTGGCGACGAGCATCTTCTCGTTCATCACCGCGTGGAACGACCTGGTCTTCGCCCTCTACCTGATGTCGGAGTCCGAGGGCTACACGATGCCCGTCGCCCTGCAGTACTTCTTCGGCCAGAAGGGCGTCGACTGGGGGGCGATCATGGCCGGATCCACCCTGATGACGATCCCGGTCGTCGTCTTCTTCCTGCTCGTGCAGCGCCGCATGGTCTCCGGCCTGGTCGCCGGGGCCGTCAAGGGCTGACGCGACACATCCCCGCACGGCGCCGCCGGCGCCGTGCACGACCCTGCCCATTTTCACTGCCCATCTTCCACTTGATGAGGAGCCATGAGTCAGAGTGATCGGGGGCTGCGCCGCCTGGCGGCCGGCACACTGCTCGTCGCCTTCCAGGGCACCGAGGCGCCCGACTGGGTGCTGCGCGAGCTGGAGCACGGCCTGGGCGGCGTGACGCTCTTCGGGTTCAACGTGGCCGACCACGGCCAGGTGAGGGAGCTGACCACCGCGCTGCGGGGAGCCGGTGAGCCCGTCATCTCCCTGGACGAGGAGGGCGGCGACGTCACGCGGCTCGCCTACCACGTCGGCAGCCCGTACCCGGGCAACGCGGCGCTCGGGGCGGTGGACGATCCCGGGCTGACCCGCAGCGTCTACCGGGCCATCGCCGCCGAGCTGGCGTCCTGCGGCATCAACCTCGACATGGCGCCGAGCGCGGACGTCAACACCGAGGCCGACAACCCGGTGATCGGCACCCGCTCGTTCGGCGCGGACGCCGCCCTGGTGGCCCGGCACACCGTGGCCGCCGTGGAGGGCCTGCAGTCGCTGCGCGTGGCCGCCTGCGTCAAGCACTTCCCCGGCCACGGCGCCACCCGCGTGGACTCGCACCTGGCGATCCCGGTCGTGGACGTGGGCCTCGACGTGCTGCGCGAGCGGGAGCTCGCCCCGTTCCGCGCGGCCGTGGCGGCGGGGGCGAAGTCGGTGATGACCGCGCACGTCGCCGTGCCGGCCGTGACGGGCGACTCGCCCGCGACGCTGTCCGGCGCGGCGCTGACCGGGCTCCTCAGGGGCGAGCTCGGTTTCGACGGCGTGGTCGTCACCGACGCCCTGGACATGCACGCCATCACCCGCAGCGTCGGCCTCGCCGGCGGCGCGGTGCTGACCCTCGCGGCCGGGGCCGACCTGCTGTGCCTCGGGCCGCTGCCCGTCTACGACGACGTGCAGGCGATCATCGCCGAGATCGTCTCGGCGGTGCGCGAGGGCCGGCTGCCGGGCGAGCGGCTGGAGGAGGCCGCGGCGCGGGTGGCCGCGCTGCGGGAGTGGTTCGGCGGGGACCGCGAGATGCCGGCCGAGCGCAACGTCGTGGGCCTGCACGCGGCCCGCCGCGCCGTACGGCTGAGCGGCGTCCCCGAGCCCCTGGTCGAGCCTCTGGTGGTCGAGGTGGACACCCCGCCGACGATCGCCGTGGGCGACGTGCCGTGGGGCGTGGGACCGTGGCTGCCCGAGGCGGAGGTCGTCCGCGTCGAGCCGTCGGCCGCCGACGCGTCCGCGCTGCTGGCCAAGGCCGCAGGACGGTCCCTGGTCGTCGTGGTCAAGGACGCCCACCGCCATCCCGCGAGCCGGGACCTGGTCTCGGCGCTGGTGACGGCCCGGCCGGACACGACCGTCATCGAGATGGGGCTGCCGGTGTGGCGGCCGGACAGCGCCGCCTACATCGCGACGTACGGGGCCGCCCGCGCCAACGCCCAGGCGGCCGTGGAGCTCCTCCAGACCGCCTGACTCAGGAGGCCAGCAGCTCCTCGCGGGCCTGGTCGAGCGCGGCCAGCACGGCGCCGCGCAGCACCGGGTTGCCCTCGGTCACCGTGGTGGTGCCCACCTGGGGCCGGACCGGGCAGATGCGGGCCACGGCCTCCTCCACCCGGGACGCGAGCGCGTCGCCGCCCGCCTGCCCCACCTCCCCGGCCAGCACCACGAGGCCGGGGTCGAGGATCACGCACACGGCGGCCACGCCGAGCGCGAGCCGCTGGGCGATCTCGTCGAGCAGCGGCTCGCCCCGCGTGCCCGCGGCCATCGCGACCCGTACGCACTCGCCGGCGCTGCTGGCCGCGAAGCCGTAGCCCTGGGCCAGCTCGGCCACCGCCTCGGCGCTGACCAGCGACTGCAGGCCGCCCGCCAGCGACGGCAGCCGCCCCGGCTCGGTGCGGATGTCCTCCGGCAGCGGCACCCCGGGCACCGGCAGGTAGCCGATCTCGCCCGCGCTGCCGGAACGCCCCCGGTGCAGCCGGCCGCCGAGCATGACCGCCAGGCCGAGGCCGCGGCTGGCCCACAGCAGCACGAAGTCGTCCACGCCCTGGGCGGCCCCGTCGGCGCGCTCGGCGATGGCGGCGAGGTTGACGTCGTTCTCGATCGTCACCTCGCGCCGCAGGTCGCCGGCGAGCGCCCCGTGGATGCCCTCGTGCCAGCCGGGCAGGTCGAAGGAGAAACGCACGTCGCCGCTGCGCGGATCGACCACGCCGGGGGTGCCGATCACCACGCCGCGCAGTCTGCTCAGCCCGACCTTGGCGCCGCGGCAGGCCTTGACGATGGCCTCGTGCACGGCGGCGACCGGGTCCTCGTGGCCCTTCGGGTCGACGGTGATCTCGGTGATGGTGTGGCCGTGGATGTCGGCGACGGCCGAGGAGATGCGTTCGGGGCCGACCTCCAGGCCGGCGACGTACGCGCTGGAGGGGATCACCGAGTAGAGGGCCGCGTTGGGCCCCCGCCCGCCGGCCTGGGTGCCGACGACCTCGACCAGGCCGCGCTCCTCCAGCCTGGACAGCGTCTGCGAGGCCGTGACCTTGGACAGGCCGGTCAGGTCGCCGATCTGGCCGCGGGTCATGGGACCGGTGGCCAGCAGCAGTTCGAGCGCGGCCCGGTCGTTGATCTCCCTCAGCAGCCTGGGCACACCTGGGCGTCGCTCCACCACGCTGAATCCCCACCGTCGGTCCACTGCGAATCGTCACTGCGAAATCGCAAAGATTGTTGGAAGTTTAGCGCCCGCGTTCGCGAGAGACGTCGCAGGTGAACGCGAGAATTCTTCATGATCACCGTTTCGGAGGGCCGTGCGCGGGACGACGCCGGACTCCGGATCACCTCCCCCAACTGACGACTGTGCGGCTAACCAGTGTTGACCAGGAGGGATAATCGAGAACATGCGCCTCTCCGCTCGTGTCGACTACGCCCTCCGAGCCGCCGCCGAACTCGCCGCCGCGGGTGCCGGCCCGACGACCGTGGGCGAGCTCGCCAAGGAACAGGACATGCCTCCCAAATACCTGGAGAACATCCTGCTCCAGATGCGCCGCGCCGGGCTGGTCCGCGGGCAGCGAGGCCCCGAGGGCGGCTACGTCCTGGCCCGGCCCGCGGGCGAGATCTCCCTCGCCGACGTGATCCGGGCGGTGGACGGCCCGCTCGCCAACGTACGCGGCGAGCGGCCCGAGCACGTCGGCTACCGGGGGCCGGCCGAGTCGCTGCAGCAGGTGTGGATCGCGCTGCGCGCCACCGAGCGCGCCATCCTGGAGGAGGTCACGCTGGAGCAGGTCGCCGCCGGCACGCTGCCCGACCGCGTCCGCCAGCTCGCCGCCGACCCCGCCGCCTGGGACTGACCTCCCGGCTCAGCGCCTGGTGCACCAGAGCGTTCCTGATCTCCCCTGACCACGTCCACGGCCGAGCCGCCGGGAACGGGTTCCTAGACTGGATGGATGCCCGAGGGAGACGCCGTCCACCGCACGGCCGCCCGCCTGCGCTCCGCGCTCGACGGACGGGTGCTCACGAGGTCCGACTTCCGCGTGCCGCGGCACGCCACCGCGGACCTGACCGGCCGCGAGGTGCTGACCACGCTCTCGCGCGGCAAGCACCTGCTCACCCGCGTCGAGGGCGGCCTGACCGTGCACACGCACCTGCGCATGGACGGGAGCTGGCGGATCGTCGGGCCAGGAGCCCGGGTGCCGCCCGGCGACCAGGTGCGGCTGATCCTGGCCAACCGGGACTGCACGGCGCTCGGCCGCAAGCTGGGGATGGTGGACCTCGTACGGACGGAGGACGAGGCGCGGCTGGTCGGCCACCTGGGGCCGGATCTGCTCGGGCCCGACTGGGACCCGGACGAGGCCGTGCGGAGGCTGCGCGAGGCGCCCGGCAGGACCATCGGGGAGGCGCTGCTCGATCAGCGCAACCTGGCGGGGATCGGCACGATCTATCGCGCCGAGACCTTGTTCCTGCGGGGGATCTGGCCGTGGAGGAAGGTCGGGGAGATCGAGGATCTGGGCGGGCTCGTATCGCTGGCACAGCGCCTGCTGGCGGCCAACCTCGAACACGCGGGCACGGTGACGACAGGTGATCGCCGCCCGGCGAACGCGACGTGGGTCTACGGCAGGGCAGGAAGACCCTGTCGCCGATGCGGCACCCGCATCAGCCGAGGGGAGATGGGATCGCAGCCACAGGAACGGCTGATCCTGTGGTGTGCCGGCTGCCAGCCTCGTTAGGCAGCCACCATGTCCTTGACTTCGGGGAACACGGAATCGGAGATCGATCCGGGAACCGTCTCCGCGAGAGGCAGTCGCTCGTGCTCGGGAACATCGGCGAGCACGGGAGCAGCCTGGAGCTCGGCCAGCGCGAACTGGTCGGACACCTCACGCAGCACCTGCGAGAGTGGCACTCCGAGCGCACCGCAGATGGACGCGAGCAGCTCCGACGACGCCTCCTTCTGCCCCCGCTCGACCTCGGACAAATAGCCGAGCGAGACACGGGCCAGCGTGGAAACCTCGCGCAGCGTGCGTCCCTGGCGCACGCGCAACCGCCTCAGCACATCGCCGAGCAGCTGACGCAGCAGAATCATCTGTCGCTCCCTCCCCGGCGCGGATGTCTTCACCACGCCCCGCGCGATCGGATCGTGCCGCACATTGGTCTTCTTCGCTTCGTACATACTCCTCGCCGTCATCACCGGGCGTCGCCGCCCCTTGCCCGCCGCTTGTGCCTCGCCGCGCGACTCATCAGGCCCGCCTGCCGGGCGCTCGGTGCTTGCAGTTGGCTCACGGACCTCACTCACAGCTCCACCGTACCCGTATCCACCGACACCGCGTCAGACCGTGCAAGGCATGTTCGCTCGGGACGTAACACGGTAATCATCCGGAATGTTCCCCTATGTTCGCCTGTAGCACACTTGAGAGGAGATCAACTACCTCGTGCACCGTCTCTACCCTTATACGTTCGCGTGACCCCTCAAGTCTCAACTCGCGTCCCCAGACCTGTCCGCCGGGACCGGCGACGGCGACGAACACGGTGCCGACGGGCCGGCCGTCCTGGGGCTCCGGCCCGGCCACCCCGGTCACGGCCATCCCGTAGCTCGCCGCGCAGACCCGCGCGACGCCCCGCGCCATGGCCGCCGCCACCTCGGGGTGCACCGCCCCCTCACGCTCCAGGAGCTCGCCCGGCACGCCCAGCAGGTCGCGCTTGAGCTCGGTGGCGTAGGAGATCACCCCGCCGCGGAAGACCCGCGACGCCCCGGGCACCGCCGTGACGGTCGCCCCGATCAGCCCTCCGGTCAGCGACTCGGCCACCGCCAGCGTCGCCCCCTGCCGCTCCAGCAGCGCCAGCGCATCCGCAACGTCCATCGTCGATCACTCCCCGCGTGCCCGCCTGGCCACCTTACGCAGTCTGACCGCCCTGAACACGTAGTCGGCGCCGGTGAGCACCGTCACCACGAGCGCGGCCCCCATCACCACCCAGCGCAGCACGTCCGGCACCATCGGCAGGAGATAGAGGACGATCGCCGCGATCTGCAGCACGGTCTTGACCTTGCCGCCGTAGCTGGCGGGGATCACCGCGTGCCGCAGCAGCACGAACCTGAGCGCGGTGATGCCCAGCTCCCGCCCCAGGATCACCACCGTGACCCACCACGGCAGCTCCTGCAGGACCGACAGGCACACCAGCGCCGCGCCCGTCAGCGCCTTGTCGGCGATCGGGTCGGCGATCTTGCCGAAGTCGGTGATGAGGCCGTAGCGGCGGGCCAGCTCACCGTCGAGATGATCGGTGAGCGAGGCCACGCCGAACACCGCCAGCGCGGCGATCCGCCAGCCGGTGCCGGGCAGGAAAAGACAGACCACGAAGAAAGGGACGAGCACCAACCGGAGGACCGTGAGGATGTTGGCGATGTTCCACGGGCTCACCGCACGGCGCTCGTCCTTCTTCATGGACCGGCCTTGATGCGCGCGATCAGGTCGACCCCCTCGGCGTCGACCACGACCGCGCGCACGACCTGGCCCTTGACCAGGCCGATGCCCTGCACGGTCACCGAGCCGTCGACCTCGGGACCCTGGTGGGCGGCCCGGCCCTCGTAGCCGCCGTCGCCCAGGTCGTCCTCGATCAGCACGTCGACCTCGGTGCCGATGCGCTCCTCCGCCCGCTGGGCGGTCAGCTCCTCGGCCAGCTCGGTGAGCACCCGCACCCGCTCGTCGATGACCTCCTGCGCCAGCTTGCCGGGCAGGTCGGCCGCCTCGGTGCCGTCCTCGTCGGAGTAGCCGAACACGCCGATGACGTCGAGCCGCGCGGCTTCGAGGAAGCCCACCAGCTCGCCGAACTCCTCCTCGGTCTCGCCGGGGAAGCCCACGATGAAGTTGGAGCGCACGCCCGCCTCGGGAGCGCGCTCGCGCACGCTCTCCAGCAGCCCGAGGAAACGCTCGGGGTCGCCGAAGCGGCGCATCCGGCGCAGCACGCCGTTGCTGGCGTGCTGGAAGGACAGGTCGAAGTAGGGGGCCACGCCCTCGGTGCCGCAGATCACGTCGATGAGCCCGGGACGCAGCTCGGCCGGCTGCAGGTAGCTGACCCGCACCCGCTCGACGCCCTCCACCTCGGCCAGGCGCGGCAGCAGCTTCTCCAGCGCCCGCAGGTCGCCGAGGTCCTTGCCGTAGGAGGTGGAGTTCTCGCTCACCAGCACCAGCTCGCGGACCCCGCGATGGGCCAGCCAGTCGGCCTCGGCCAGCAGCTCGTCGGGGACGCGCGAGACGTAGGAGCCACGGAAGGACGGGATGGCGCAGAACGTGCAGCGCCGGTCGCAGCCGGAGGCGAGCTTCAGCGAGGCCACGGGGCTCTCGTCGAGCCGCTTGCGCAGCACGCGGGGCCCGCTGGCGGGAGCGACGCCCGACGGCAGGTCCCCGTGACCGGGAATGCCGGTCTTGGGCGCGGCGGCGCGCTCGACCGGCGAGATGGGCAGCAGGGTGCGGCGGTCACGCGGCGTGTGAGGCTTCAGCGACCGGCCGGCGAGCACGTCGTCGAGCCGGTCGCCGATCTCGGCGTAGTCGTCGAAGGAGATGACGGCGCTGGCCTCGGGCAGCGCCTCGGCCAGCTCGCCTCCGTAGCGCTCGGCCATGCAGCCCGCGGCGACGACCTTGGCGCCGGAGTCCGCGGCGGCGAGCAGCGTGTCGATGGAGTCTTTTTTGGCCGAGTCGATGAAGCCGCACGTGTTGACGACGACGACGTCGGGGTCGTCGTCGCCGAGCTGCCAACCGGCAGCCTCAAGTCGCGCGGCCAGCTCCTCGGAGTCGACCTCGTTGCGGGCGCAGCCCAGGGTGATCAGCGATGCGGTGCGGCGGGATGACATGGTGAACACTACGGTATCGGGAGTTGGCCACCACCCGATGCACTGGCCCACCGGAGACGGCTAGCGGGCCTTCTGCTTGACCGGTGCCTTCGGCGCCTCGAACGAGGTGCGCACCATCTCCCCGCGCTCCCCGAGCCGCTTCACCTTCTTGCCGTTGACCTGCAGCGTCACCGCCGTGGCGTCGCTCAGCAGCAGGGTCACCTTGCCCGGCGCCCGCCACTCCGAGGTCTTGCCCGCGTTGAGCGTGCCCGAGAAGAGCCGGTGGCCATCGGCGTCGTGCACCCCGACGTACGACGAGCGCTTGGCCCTGATCCGCAGCGTCACCATCTCCTTCGAACGCGTGCCGCGCGACGGCGACGCCTTGGGCGACTCGGTGATGGGGGTGTTGGGCGGCACGCTCGGCCGGGCCGACGACTGCCGCACCCCGGCCACCTGCACCTGGTCGCCCGCTCCCCCGAGCATGCGCATCGTGCCGAACACGACCACGATCGCCAGCGCCACCCCCAGCGCCATCGACCAGTTGGGCCCCCGCCGCTCCGGCAGGTTGATCTTCTTGTCGGCCTGGAAGACGGCCGAGGCCCGCACCGGCTCCGGCGCCCCGCCGTGTTCCTGGTCGTACTGGTGGACGACGGCCTCGGGATCGAGCCCGACGGCCGCGGCGATGGCCTTGACGTGACCTCTGGCGTAGAACGGGCCTCCGCACTGGTCGTAGAGATCCTGCTCGATGCAATGGACGATGGTCTCGCGGATGCGCGTGGCCGCGCTGACCTGCGCGACCGACATCCCGGCCGACTGCCTGGCTGCCGCCAGCATGGCCCCGATGCTCTGCTGTTCCTGCACGGCGAACGCCTCCCCGATGGCGTCTGGTTCCCCCACCACGACTCTCCGTAGTGGTTCCTATTCAACCAGTTGACGCCGCTCGCCCCCGCATTGGGGTCATTCGCCACGCAGGTCGGCCAGCAGACCGGGCAAATCGTCGGGCTTCACGAGCACTTCGCGCGCCTTGGAGCCCTCGCTCGGGCCGACCACGTTGCGGCTCTCCAGGAGGTCCATGAGCCGCCCCGCCTTGGCGAAGCCGACCCGCAGCTTGCGCTGGAGCATCGAGGTCGAGCCGAACTGGGTGGTCACGATCAGCTCGGCCGCCTGGATCAGCAGGTCGAGGTCGTCGCCGATCTCCTCGTCGATCTCCCGCTTGACCGGCGCCGCCGCCACGTCCTCGCGGTATTCGACCTGCATCTGCGCCTTGCAGTGCGCGACGATCTCGGCGATCTCCTTCTCCGAGACGAACGCGTTCTGGATCCGGATGGGCTTGCTCGCGCCCATCGGCAGGAACAGCGCGTCGCCCTGGCCGACCAGCTTGTCGGCGCCGGGCTGGTCGAGGATGACCCGCGAGTCGGTGAGGCTGGAGACGGCGAAGGCCAGCCGGGAGGGCACGTTGGCCTTGATCAGGCCGGTGACGACGTCGACGGACGGCCGCTGCGTGGCGATCACCAGGTGGATGCCGGCCGCGCGGGCGAGCTGCGTGATGCGCACGATCGAGTCCTCGACGTCGCGCGGCGCCACCATCATGAGGTCGGCCAGCTCGTCCACGATCACCAGCAGGTACGGGTACGGCTGGTAGACCCGCTCGCTGCCCGGCGGCGGCTGCAGCTTGCCCGCCCGCACCGCCTTGTTGAACTCGTCCACGTGCCGGAACCCCGACGCCGCCAGGTCGTCGTAGCGCCGGTCCATCTCCCCCACGACCCATTCCAGAGCCTCTGCGGCCTTCTTCGGGTTCGTGATGATCGGGGTGATGAGGTGGGGGATGCCCTCGTACACGCTGAGCTCGACCCGCTTGGGGTCGACCAGCACCATGCGCACCTCGTCGGGCGTGGACCGCATGAGTATGGAGGTGATCAGGCCGTTGACGCAGACCGACTTGCCGGCGCCGGTGGCGCCCGCGATGAGCAGGTGGGGCATCTTGGCCAGGTTGGCCACGATGGTGCGGCCCTCGACGTCCTTGCCCAGGCCGACGATCATCGGGTGGTGGTCGGCCTGGGCCACCTGCGAGCGCAGCACGTCGCCCAGCGCCACGAGGTCCTTGTCGGCGTTGGGGATCTCCACGCCGATGGCCGACTTGCCGGGGATCGGCGACAGGATGCGCACGTCGGCGGACTTGACCGCGTAGGCGATGTTCTTGGTGAGCGCGGTGACCTTCTCGACCTTCACCGCCGGGCCGAGCTCGATCTCGTAGCGGGTCACGGTCGGGCCGCGGGTGAAGCCGATCACCTGCGCGTCGATGCTGAACTGCTCCAGCACGCTGGTCAGCGCGTTGACCACGGTGGTGTTGGCCTTGGTCTGCGGCTTGGGCGCGGTGCCGGGCTTGAGGAACTGCAGGTCGGGCAGCGCGTACGGCCCCGCCTGCGGCGACAGCACGAGCTGCTCGACCTTGCGCGGCGCGGGCGTCGGCAGCGGCGGCTCCGGCGGCCTGCGCTCGGCCTCGGCCTCCGCCGCGGCGGCTGCGGCGACCGCCGCGTCCTCCTCGTCGGTGAGCCCAGGGACGATCTCCGGCGAGTGCTCGGCGCGCTCCTTGTCCTTCTCCGACAGCACCGGCGTGTCGTAGGGCTTGACGCCGTCGCCGCCCTCGCCGTCGCCCGTGGGTTTCTTCGTCCGGGGACGCTTCCTGCTCGGTTCGCGCGGCAGCGGGTCGGACTGCCGCTCGAAGAGCAGGTGCCGCAGCTCGGCCAGCCGCTCGGGGATGCGGTGCACCGGCGTCGCGGTGATCACCAGGACGCCGAACGCCGACAGGAGCAGCAGCAGCGGGATCGTGATCCACGACGGCAGGATGCTCATCGGCGGCGCCGAGACGATGAAGCCGACCATGCCCCCGGCCGCCGACACCTTGTCCATGCCCTGGCCCTCGCCGGCCGGGTACGGCGTGTCGTTGGCCACGTGGATCACGCCGAGCACGCCGACCAGCAGCGCCGCCCAGCCGATCACCATGCGGCCGGTGTCGGCGTTCTGGTCGGGGTGGCGCATGTAACGCCAGGCCAGCAGGCCGAGCAGCAGCGGCAGCGCCCAGGCCAGCGAGCCGAACACGCCGCGCACGGTCGCGTTGACCACCCCGGAGACGGCCCCGTCGGCGTTGCGCCAGGTCATGGAGGCCAGCACGATCGCGGCGGCGAGCCAGGCCAGCCCGAGCCCGTCGCGCCGGTGCGCCGGGTCCAGCTCGCGGGCGTTGTTGCCCAGCGCGCGGGCCATGCTGCCGACCCCGCCCGCGAACAACATCCACAGCCCGACGATCAGCTTGCCGATCATCGTGAAGACCCAGCTGATCGGATCGGGGTGGGCGACGGAGGACTTGCGGCCGGAGGCGCCCGTCCTCGGCCGGGGGCGCCCGGCCGACGCCGTCGTCCGCTTCGCGGACGTCGTGCGGGCCGGGGTCGACCGCTTCGCCGGCCCCTTGGATGCGCTTTTCGGCGTACGGGTGGCCATGGTGCCAAAGGTACGACGGAGACACCGGACTCCGCGCGCTGACGCGCCGCACACCCGTACAAAGACCCCTACACGTTCGGCCCGATCAGGTGGTGAACCGGTAGGTGGTCGTGGAGGTCCGGCGCTCGCCTGGCCGCAGCACCGTGGAGGGGAACTGCGGCTGGTTGGGCGAGTCGGGGAAGTGCTGGGTCTCCAGGCACAGCCCCGCGAACGGCCCGAACGGCGTGACCGTGCCGTCCAGCATGCTGCCGGAGTAGAACTGCACGCCCGGCTCGGTCGTGGTGACCTCCATGGTGAGGCCGCCGGCCGTGACGCTCATGCCGCCGTCGAGCACGTAGCAGTGGTCGTAGCCGCCGTCGATGCGCTCGCCGAGCGCGTGCGGCTCGGTGAAGTCGAACGGGGTGCCCTTGACCGGCGCCAGCTCCCCGGTCGGGATCTTGTCGGCGTCGACCGGCAGGTAGTGCTCGGCGGCGATGCGTACGACGTGGTCGCGCACGTCGCCCTCGCCCTGCCCCTTGAGGTTGAAGTAGGAGTGGTTGGTGAGGTTGACCACGGTCGGCTTGTCGGTCTCGGTGGCGTAGTCGATGCGCAGGCCGTCGTCCTCCAGCGTGTACGTCACCGTCGCGGTCAGCGTGCCCGGGTAGCCCTGGTCGCCGTCCGGGCTGACCAGGGTCAGCGTGACGGAGGAGGGCGAGCGGTCGGCGACGGTCCACACCTTGGAGTCGAAGCCCTCGGTGCCGCCGTGCAGGCTGTTGGGCCCGTTGTTGACCGGCAGGGTGTACTCGACGCCGTCGAGGGTGAAGCGGCCGCCCGCGATGCGGTTGCCGTAGCGGCCGACGACCGCGCCGAAGTAGCGGCTGCGGGTGAGGTAGTCCTCCAGCGTGTCCAGCCCGAGCACCACGTTGCGGCCCGACACCTCCAGCGAGCGTACGACGGCGCCGAGCGTCAGCACCTCGGCGCGGAGCCGTCCGGACGACAGCTCCACCTGCTCCACCTGCTCGCCGGACGGCAGCGTTCCGAAAATCATTTTTGTGCCCTTCCCGTGGACTCGCGGACTATGAGGGCGGTGTCGAGGGTCACCGTCGCGCCCTCGCCCCCCGATTGCAGCAACAGGTCCACCGCCATCCGCCCCGCGGCCACGGCGGGCATGGCCACCGTGGTGAGCTTCGGCCGGTTGAGCCGGCCGGGCAGGATGTCGTCGAACCCGATGACACTTATCTGGTCTGGTACCCCGATGTCCATCGTGGCGAGCCCCTCGATGAGGCCGAGCGCGACGAGATCGTTGTAGGCCAGCACGGCGGTCGCCCCGCACGCCGCGACGTCGGCGGCCACGGCCAGGCCGCCGCCCTCGGTCGGCTGGTTGGGGCCGAAGAAGACGAGGTCGAGCCCCGGCGTCTCGGCGGCGACGCCCTGCATCTCGTTGCTGGTCCACGACCCGATGGGGCCGGACACGAGCGCGATCCTGCGGTGGCCGAGCCCGGCCAGGTGCTCCAGGGCCAGCTTGGCGCCCTGGGCGACGTTCATGAGCACCGCGGGCATGCCCTTGATGCGGCGGTTGACCACCACGAACGGGACGTCCTCGGCCAGGCGCTCGATCATCTTGTTGGACAGGCGGGGGCTGCACAGCAGGACGCCGTCCACCTGCTTGGTGAACGTCCTGATCAGCTCTTCCTCGACCCGCGGGTCCTCGTCGGTGTCGGCCACGAACACGTGGTAGTCGCGGCCCCTGGCCTGCGCCTGGGCCGCCTTGATGAGCGGCGGGAAGAACGGGTTGGCGATGTCGGCCACGATGAGGCCCATGTTGAAGGTGCGCCCGGTGGTGAGCGCGCGGGCCGCCCGGTTGGGCCGGTAGCCGAGGTCGTCGGCCGCGGCCAGCACCCGGCTCCTGGTGGCAGGATTGACCAGGTGCGGCGCGGAGAAGGTGCGGGAGACTGTGGACACGTGCACGCCGCAGGCGCGCGCCACGTCCTTGATCGTCGCCGCCATCGCCGTCCTCCCTTGCAAACGGTTGCCAGATCAAACCTTGACCTTTGCCGCTCTGCCCGTCAAGGTTCGTGCAACCGGTTGCCATGGTCGGCGGTCACCAGCGGCCGCCGAGCTCCTTCAGTGTGAAGACGCCGCCCGCGCGGTCGTGCACCGGGTCCGACAGGTCGGGCTCGCCGTGCTCGGCGATCAGGGGCGCCGCCAGCGTCTCCGAGTCGTCGCGCGAGACGTAGCCGATGGACTCGGCCTCCTTCAGCGACCACCAGCGGCGGGTGTTGTCCGAGACGCCCCACACCACGTGGAGGCCGGGCGCGACCAGCGCGGCCTCGACCAGGCGGGCCAGGTCGTCGGGTGAGATCCAGGTGGCCAGGCCGCGGGTGTCGAGCGGGCCTTCGTTGCAGGTGCCGAGCCGGACGACGGTGATGTTCATGCCGAAGCGGTCATGGTAGAGGCCGGCCAGGGCCTCCATGACGACCTTGCTGACGCCGTAGAAGGTGTCGGGGCGGGGGAAGGCGTAGTCCGGCAGGTCCTCGCCGCCCGCCGGCCTGGTGTGGAAGCCGGCCGCGTGGTGGCTGCCCATGAGGACGAGCTGGCGTACGCCCGCCTCGCGCGCCGCCTCCAGCAGCACCTGCGTGCCGTCGATGTTGGCCCGCACGATGTCGGCCCAGGGGTGCTCGCGGCTCTGCCCGCCCAGGTGGAGCACCGCGTCCACGCCCTTGACGGCCTCGGCCATGGCGGCCGGGTCGGCGAGGTCGGCGACGACCTGCTCCTCCCCCGGACCGGGCTCGACCGGCTGGAGATCGGAGAGCCGCAGGACGCGACCCTCGCGGGCGAGCCGGGGGCGAAGCAGCGTGCCGACTTTCCCCGCGGCACCGGTCATGAGAATGCGCATGTCTTCATGGTGTACACGATTCTGACCCAAATTCACATACTTGAATATTGACCGTGAAGCATGCGCTAGTTACGTTCACAGCCACGAGTTCAAGTCTTCGACTCATGTCCACGTATGTGAACGGGAGGCGGTCTGATGTCACGTCGTCTGCTGGGGGTCGCGGTCGCTGCGGCCCTCGCCGCAACGGTGACCGGCTGCGGCTCCGGGGGATCGAGTTCAACCGACGACACTCTGGAGATCTGGATCCGGCAGGCGCCCGATTCCGACTCCGCCAAGACGGCGCAGAAACTCGCCGACGCATTCACCAGGTCCAGCGGGGTGAAGACCAAGGTCGTCGCGCTTTTCGACGACTTCGAGACCAAACTCAACCAGCAGGCCGCGCAGCGGCAGCTTCCCGACATCGTCATCAACGACACCGCGCAGCTCGGCAACATGCACAGCCAGGGCTGGCTCCAGGAGGTCGACAAGGCGGGCTTATCCGGCTCCGGCGACCTCGCCGACCGGGCCTGGCAGGCCGCCGCGGGCAGCGACGGCAAGTTCTACGCCGCGCCCTTCTCCGCGCAGGCGTTCGCGCTGATCGTCCGCAAGGACTGGCGCGAGAAGGTCGGCATGGAGCCGCCCGCGACCTGGGAGGACCTGACCAAGCTGGCCGTCGCCTTCACCGAGAAGGACCCCGACGGCAACGGCCAGAAGGACACCAGCGGCTTCGTCGCCCCCGCCGGCACCAAGCGCGGCTACGCCTCCTGGTACGCCTCCTCCCTCATCTACGCCAACGGCGCCGACTTCCTCAAGGCCAACGGCCCCGGCAAGTACGTCGCCGCCGCGAACGACCCCAGGTTCGTGGAGGCCGTCCAATACCTCCAGGACCAGTTCTGCAAGACCAAGACCGTCAACCCGGGCGCGGTCAGCAACGACACGACCGTCACGCACGAGGTGTTCGAGAAGGGCCAGGGCGGCATCTACCTGGTCGGCCCGTACGTGCTCGCGCGCTTCGTCAAGAGCGTCGGCACCGACAAGATCGAGGTCCTGCCCGTGCCCAAGGGCCCCTCCGGCGGCCCCGGCACCCTCGGCGAGGGCGAGAACGTCTACCTCATGGCCGGCTCGCAGCTGCAGGACGCGCAGAAGAAGTTCGCCGAGTTCGCGATCTCCCCCGAGGGCCAGCGGATCGGCATGAACAAGGACGCCAACGGCGCCATCGTCCGCCTGCCGGTCAACAGGACCGTGGACATGGCCGCCGAACGCCAGGACCCGCGCTGGAAGGTCTTCCAGGAGTCCTACGACTTCGCGGTCTACGCGCCGCCGGTGCCGAACTGGGCGCCGATCCGGCAGACCTCCGCCGACGCGATCAACACCGTCTGGGCCGACTGCTCGGCGGACGTCAAGACGGCCATGGACGGGCTGAACACCAAGCTCACCCAGGAACTCCAGAGCCAGAAAGCGTCATGACCGCGACCGTGACCCGGGCGGGAGCCGCCACCGCGCCCCCTCGCCGCCGCGCCCGACGGGCGCGGTGGCGGGGGCCGCTGGTCGCCTGGCTGTTCCTGGCGCCCGCGCTGCTGCTCTTCCTGTACTTCAAGTTCATCCCCATGGTCGTGGGCCTGTGGAAGAGCCTGTTCAAGGTCCAGACGTTCCTCGGGGACGAATGGGTCGGTCTCGACAACTACCGCACGATCATCACCGACGACCTGTTCGCCGCGGCCATCGGGCACAGCGTGGTGCTGGCGCTCGGCACCACGATCGGCTCCCTCGTGCTGGGGCTCGGGCTGGCGCTGCTCGTCGAGGGGCCGGCACGCTACCTGTGGTTCGTCAGGACGGCGGCGTTCCTGCCGGTCGTGACGACGATGGCGGCGGTGGCCGAGGTGTGGCGGATCATGTTCCATCCGGCCGACAACGGGATGCTCAACGTGATCATCGGCTGGGCGGGCGTCGATCCGCAGCCCTGGCTGGCCAGTGAGCACTCCTCGCTCTGGTCGATCATGCTCATGAGCGTCTGGCGCGGCACCCCGTACGACATGATGATCTTCCTGGCCGGGCTGGTCGGCGTGGACCGCACGCTCTACGAGGCGGCGGCCGTGGACGGGGCCTCCACCTGGCGGCGGCTGCGGCACATCACGCTGCCCGCGCTGCGCCCGGTGTTCTGGATCCTGTTCACGCTCGCGGCCATCCGCGGGCTGCGCGTCTTCGTCGAGGTCTACGTGCTCACCAACGGCGGGCCGAACAACTCCTCCGAGGTGCTGATGACGCTCATCTACAAGCTCGGCTTCCAGAAGAACGAGCTGGGCGTCGCCTCGGCCGGCGGGATCGTGCTGTTCCTCGCCACGCTCGTGCTCACGGTGATCGTGCAGCTGATGCGCAGGAGGCAGGCGTCATGAGGTTCGACAGCGCACTGGGGCTGGAGTCACGCAAGGGCCCGCTCGCCGCCGCCGCGCGCTTCGTCGTCTACGGGCTCATGGTCGTGGCCTTCACGGGGCCGCTCGTGGGGCTGCTGGTCAGCGCGTTCAGCAAGACCCTCGACCCCACCTCGTTCACCCTCTGGCCGGACGAGTTCACGCTGGAGAACTTCATCCAGGCCGGGGACAAGAACGTCTACCTCTACCTGCTGAACTCGTTCGTGGTCGTCGGCTTCGGGCTGCTGCTGCAGATGCTGGTGAGCGTCTTCGCGGCGTACGCGCTGGCCCGCAAGAAGTTCCGCGGCATGACGGTCGTGATGCTGCTCATGCTGGCCACGATGATGCTGCCCGAGGAGATCATCGCGATCCCGCTCTCGCTCGTCCTCGCCGACCTGCCGGTGCTGCACCTCAACCTCATCGGCACGTACGCGGGGATGATCCTGCCCGTCGGCGCCTGGGGGTTCTCGATCCTGGTCATGACCGAGTTCATGAAGGAGGTGCCGGTCGAGCTGGAGGAGGCCGCGCGCATCGACGGGGCGGGCGAGCTGCGCATCTTCGCCACGATCATCGTGCCGCTGTGCCGGCCGGCGCTCGGCGTGATCGGCGTCTTCGGGTTCACCATGATCTGGGACCAGTACCTGCTGCCGCTGATCGTGGCGACCGAGTCGACCATGTGGACGCTGCCCATCGCGCTGCGCTCGCTCCGCTCGGACGAGGAGGTCGGCATCGGGGTGCTGCTCGCGGCCTCGCTGCTGGCGCTGCTGCCGTCGATCATCGCGTTCCTGGCGTTCCAGCGGCAGTTCATGCGCGGCCTCACCAGCGGGGCGGTCAAGGGATAGCGGTCAAGGGATAGCGTCCACGTATCTGGACGCTATCCCATATGCTGGATGTGTCGGCATTGTGGAGTGAGATGGGACGAGTATGGAGCCCCAGCTGGTCAAGTCCGCCGAGCGGACCGTACGCATCCTGGAAGCGCTGGCGGAGTCGCACGAGACCCTGACGCTGTCGGAGCTCCAGCAGCGCACCGGTTTCCCGCGCAGCAGCCTGCACGCCCTCATGCGCACGCTGGTCGAGCTCAACTGGGTCGAGACCGACTCGGCCCGCTCGGCGTTCGGGATCGGGCCGCACGCGCTGCTCACCGGGACGGCGTACCTCGACAAGGATCCCGCGCTGCCCTTCGCCCAGGAAACCCTGGAGGACCTGCGGGACGAGATCGGGCAGACCGTGCACTTCGCCCGCCGGGACGGTGCCCACGTGCTCTACCTGGCCACCAGGGAGTCGCGCGAGGCCGCGCACGTCATCCCCAGGGTCGGCCGGCGGCTGCCCGCCCACGTCACCGCGCTCGGCCAGGTCCTGCTCGCCCAGCTCACCGACGACGAGGTCGTGGCCCTGCTCCCCGACCCCCTCCAGGGACTCACCGAGCACTCCATCACCGACCTGGGCAAACTGACCGGCGAGCTGGACCAGGTGCGCACCCGGGGCTGGGCCTGCGAACGCGAACAGGGCACGCCCGGCCTGGCCTGCGTGGCCGTGGCCGTCGACTACCGCATCCCGGCCACGGACGCGATCAGCTGCTCGATGCCCGCCGCCCTGCCGCCCGCCGACGTCGAACGGGTCACCGAAGCGGTGATCAAGCACACCCGCAAGCTCGCTGCCACCCTCCGCCGGGAGGGCATCCGCTAGGAAAGGACCGTTGATGCGGCTAGATGGCGTTCTCTTCTTCCCGGTGACCCCGTTCGACGCCGCCGGCGAGCTCGCGGAAGCGGTGCTCGCCCGGCACGTCGCCGACGGGGTCGCGGCCGGGGCGGGAGCGGTGTTCACCGCGTGCGGCACCGGCGAGTTCAACGCCCTCGACCTCGGCGAGTACGGGCGGGCCGTCGCCGCCGCCGTCAGCGCCGCCGGGGGGCGGGTGCCCGTGCTCGGCGGGGCCGGCGGCACGCTCCCCGCCGCCCGCGCGATCGCCCGCGAGGCGGCCGCGCGCGGCGCCGACGGGCTGCTGCTCATGCCTCCCTACCTCGTCAACGCCCCCGCCGCCGGCCTGGTCCGGTACGTCCGCGACGTGGCCGCCGCCGCCTCCGAGCTGCCGGTGATCATCTACCAGCGGGGTAACGCCCGCTTCACCCCCGAGGCCGTGACCGAGCTGGCCCAGGTGCCGAACATCGTCGGCCTCAAGGACGGCCTCGGCGACTTCGACCTGCTCCAGCGGATCATCCTGCGGGTGCGGGAGGCCGGCCACCGGGACTTCACCTTCTTCAACGGGCTGCCGACCGCCGAGTTCACCATGCCCGCGTACCGGGGGCTCGGGGTGACGCTGTACTCCAGCGCGGTGTTCGCGTTCGCGCCCGAGATCGCGATCGCTTTCCACAAAGCGTTGACCGCCGGGGACGAGGCGCTGGTGCAGCGGCTGCTGACCGGGTTCTACCTGCCGCTGGTGGAGCTGCGCGACCTGGTGCCCGGGTACGCGGTGTCGCTGGTGAAGGCGGGGGTGCGGCTGCGCGGGCTGGAGGTCGGCGGGGTGCGGGCGCCGCTGGTGGATCCGTCGGTGGAGCATGTGGAACGGCTTGAGCGGATTGTGGGGGCAGGGCTGGAAATAGCAGGCGCCTGACCCGCCTCCCCCGGCCCTGTCTCCGCCGCCCCTCCCCGCACCTCTTCCCCAGCCTCCCGTTTCCCCCAGCACCCCTTCCAACCACGGCCGCCCTGTCACCACCAGCCGCGTCCCACCAGCCACCGGCGATCAGCCACCGCCCTCACCCATGGCCCTTCACCACGCCCCCGCCCCAGGAGCAGTGGAGCAGGAGCAGTGGACCATGAGCCCTTACCTTGCGGCACGACCACCCGACACCAGTCACCCGACAGGAGCCGGCCGACACCAGTCAGCTGACAGGAGCCGCGTGGCACCGGCCACGCGGCACCAGCCACGCGACACCAGCCACGCGACACCAGCCACAGGACATCAGCCACATGGCACCAGCACTCAGGCCTGAGCCGTGCACGCGGGCCCGAATCAACAGCCGCCGGCCACCAGCCATGAGTCACGAGCCACGAGCCGCGCGACACCGGCCACGAGCCACGAGCCACGAGCCGCGCGACACCGGCCACGAGCCACGAGCCAGCGTGGGCCGGGCACCACCTGAGCCAACAGCCATGAGCGCGCCGTCAGCCATCAGCGTGCAGTTGTCGGCCCTCAGCCGCCGAGCTGCAACCGCCCATCCACCCGCCGCGGAATCCCGAGCGGGTTGCCATCCTTCAACTCATCCGGCAGCAACCCCTCCGGCCAGTCCTGGTACGCCGTCGGCGCCAGCCACCGCTCGATCGCCGTAGCCCCGACCGAGGTGGACGCCGTGGTGGCCGACGGCCAGGGCCCGCCATGGTGCATCGCCCAGCACACCGCGACCCCCGTCGGCCAGCCGTTCCAGATGAGCCGCCCCGCCTTGCGCCCGAGCACCTCGACGACCTCGCCGGCCTCGTCCGGATCGGTCCCGTGGACGGTGGCCGTGAGCGACCCGTCCAGCCGCTCGAGCACCGCCCGCAGCTCCCCCACCTCGCGGTACGTCACCACGATCGACGCCGGCCCGAAGCACTCCTCCCCGATCTCCGGCAGCTTCTCCGCGAAGGTGGCCAGGTCAGCGGTGAACACCTTCGGCGTCACGGCCCAGCTCCCCTCCCCGGCCTTGCCCTCGGCCAGCAGCTGCAGCTCGCCGAGCCGTTGGACGCCGCCCAGGTAACCGTCCCTGATCCGTTCGGCGAGCATCGGCCCGCCGCTGGTCCCCTCGACCGCCTCCACGAGCGCCTTGCGCAGCTCGTCGCCCTCGGGCACGAACATCAGCCCCGGGTTCGTACAGAACTGCCCGACCCCCAGCGTCAGCGACCCCGCGAACCCGGCCGCCACCTTGTCCACGGGCGCGGACGGCAGCACGACCACCGGGTTGACGCTCCCGAGCTCACCGTAGAACGGGATCGGCGTCTCCCGTTCGTCGATCAGCTGCTGGATCGCCTTGCCCCCGGCCACCGACCCGGTGAACCCGGCCGCCACCACCAGCGGATGCTGGACCAGGTCCGCCCCGGCCCCCATGCCCTGGACCAGCCCCAGCAGATCCGGGTACGGCAGCGCCTCCCGTACGATCTTCGCCACCCGCTCCGAGGTGTTGGGGTGCCCCGGGTGCGCCTTGACGACCACCGCGCATCCGGCCGCCAGCGCCGAGGCGGTGTCGCCCCCGGCCACCGAGAACGCGAACGGGAAGTTGCTCGCCGCGAACACCGCCACCACGCCCGGCAGCGCGTGCTTCATCCGCCGTACGTCGGGCCGCGGCGGGGTCAGGGAGGCGTCGGCGTGATCGATGATCGCCTCCAGGTAACCGCCATCCCTGATCACCTCGGCGAAGAGCCGGAACTGCCCCGCCGTCCGCGCGACCTCGCCGCGCAGGCGTACCTCGCCGAGGGCGGTCTCCTGGTCGGCGAGCTGCCACAGCTCGTCCACGTGCGCGGCGAGGGCGTCGGCGACGGCCTCCAGCGCCTGCGCCCGCTCGGCCGCCGGCGTGGCCCGCCAGGCCTGCCCGGCGGCCGCCGCGGCGGAAACGACCAGGTCGACCCCGGCGGTGTCGGTCTCTGGCAGGGCGACGCCCACGGTCTGGCTGGTCCTGGGGTCGTGTCCGTAGATCATCGAATGGCCCTTCGGAGTCTTGACACTTCTTCAGCCCAATTCTTACAGTTCTGGATACTTGTCCACAAATCTGTCTCTTGTTCACATATATGGACGGCGGTCGAGATGATCATCAGGGAGATCCACGTCACCCCAGTCGCATTCCGGGATCCACCCCTCCTCAACGCCGCCGGGGTCCACGAACCATGGGCCCTCCGTACCATTGTCGAGGTCGTCACGGACGAGGGACTGACCGGGCTGGGCGAGACCTACGGCGACCTCGGCCACCTCGGCAAGGTGCGCGAGTGCGCGCAGGCCCTGGTCGGGCTGGACGTCCACGCCACGAACGAGATGTACGCCCGCGTGGCCGCCACCGTCGGCGACGTGGTCACCGACCTGCACGGCCTGACCGGCGTCGCGACCAAGGAGAAGAGCGTCGACCGGGTCTTCGCCGCCTTCGAGGTGGCCTGCCTGGACATTCGCGGCAAGGCGGCCGGGGTGCCCGTCGTCGACCTGCTCGGCGGCCGCGTCCGCGACGCCGTCGAGTACAGCGCGTACCTGTTCTACAAGTGGGCCGGCCACCCCGGCGACCAGCCGGACCGCTTCGGCCCCGCGCTGGACCCGGCGGGCATCGTCGAGCAGGCCGCCCTCCTCATCAAGGAGTACGGCTTCAAGTCGATCAAACTCAAGGGCGGCGTCTACCCGCCGGACGAGGAGATCGCCGCGATCAGAGCCCTGCACGAGGCGTTCCCCGGCGTGCCCCTCCGCCTTGACCCCAACGCCGCCTGGAGCGTCGCGACCTCCATCCGCGTCGGCCGCGAACTCGACGGCCTGCTCCAGTACCTGGAGGACCCCACTCCCGACATCTCCGGCATGGCCGAGGTCGCCGCCTCCGTCCCCATGCCCCTCGCCACGAACATGTGCGTGGTCACCCCCGACCACCTGCCCCCCGCGATCGCCGCCGGCGCGATCGGCGTACTCCTGCTGGACCACCACTACTGGGGCGGCCTCGTCCGCTCCTCCCACGTGGCCAGCCTGTGCGCGACGTTCGGCCTGTCGCTGTCCATGCATTCCAACTCCCACCTCGGCATCAGCCTGGCCGCCATGACCCACCTCGCCGCCGCCACGCCGAACCTCACGTTCGCCTGCGACACCCACACCCCCTGGCAGGACGGCCAGGACGTGATCGCCCCCGGCGCACTCCGCTTCACCGACGGCGCCGTCCCCGTCCCCACCGCCCCCGGCCTGGGCGTGGAACTCGACCGGGACGCACTGGCCCGCATGCACGAGCAGTACGAGAAGTGCGGAATCGTGGCACGGGACGACACGACGTACATGCAACGCTTCGACCCAACCTTCTCCACCACCCGCCCCCGCTGGTAGCCCCCACCCTCCCACTCAACTCCCGCCCCGCTTCTCCTCCCCCACCTCTAACTGTCAAACCGCCGCCCCGAAACGCCCCCACCCCACCACCGTTTCCACTCATCCAGCCCAGCCCAAACAACCGCCGCATCAAAGCTGCCCGCCACAGCAGCCCCGGCCGACCGGCGATCCTGCGCCCGAAACCGGCAGCACCACCAGGACAGCCACCACAGTCGTCACCACCATCAACCGATAACGACCGCCCCGCCAAGGCAGTCGCACGACCGCTTCAACAGCAGCGCCCCGACCACCAGGCCACCACCCACCCCTCAACACAGCCGCCCATCGCGCTGCCTAGCAAGACCGGCCCAGCGACTGCCCCCACAATCGCCCAGCACGACCTCCCGGCACACCGCCCGCACAGCCGCCCATCAAGGCATGCACAACCGCCCTACACACCGTCCCCACAACCGATCAGCACGCCGCTCCGCACACCCTCCCGACACACCACCCCCACGCAGCCGCCTACCAGGGCCATGCACAACCACCCAGAACGCCGCACCGCACAACGCCCTACCTGGGCCGGGCCGTTCCCCTCAAGACCAAGCCAGCCAAAGCCAAGTAGTAACCACGCAACAGCAGCAGCCGCCTCATCCGTCAGGAGCCGAGTGGGTCCCATGAACATCGCATATGTCTACCCCTGGGACGTGGTCGGCGACCCGTCCGCACCCGACCGCCTCGCCGCGCTCGGCGTGGACGCGATCGCCCTGGCCGCCAGCTACCACTCGACCCGGGCCGCCACTCCGTACCACCCGTCACACCGCGTCCTGGACGCCCCGTACCCCGCCTTCTACCTCCCGGTACGCCCGTCCGCCTGGTCCCGCCTACGCCCGGCGTCCCCGACCTGGACACCGGCCGACGCCTTCCTACAGGCGAGGGACGCCCTCAAAGCGGTCGGCCTCCAGGTTCACGCCTGGACGGTCCTGACCCACAACTCCCGACTAGGCGCCGCGAACCCCGATCTGATCGTCCGGAACGCCTTCGGCGACCCGTATCCGTACGCGCTGTGCCCCGCCCACGACGACGTCCTCGACTACTGCGACCACCTCGTCAGGGAGATCCTCACGCTCGCCACGCCTGACGGTTTCATCCTGGAAGCCTGTGGCCCGATGGGCTTCAGCCACCTGAGCGTCCACGAAAAGACGTCCGGCGCCGACTGGACCGCCGTGGACTCCGACCTGCTCTCCCTCTGCTTCTGCACATCCTGCGCCCCTCGTTACCCGGAGCCCACCGAAGCGAGAGTCCGCGCAGTCCTCGACCGCACCCTCCCGACCTCCGACTTCCTCACCGTGGAAGAAGCCCTCGGTCCCCTCGCCGACGAAGTACGCACCACCCGCGTCGCTCTCTCCGCAACCCTGCGCCACCGCCTCCTGACGACCATCCGCGAACTCGCCCCGAACATCCCCATCGCCCTGCACGCCAACCCGGACCCCTGGGCAACCGGCGCCTTCGCCGCTCTCCCGTCAGGCGACCCCGCCGCCGACGTCCTGGTAGCCAGTTGCTGGGGCGATCCCAGCCAGGACGCGCCCCGCCTGACTCACCTGACCACCCTGACCACGCCCACCCAGCGCGTAGGCGCCTACGTCCTCGCGCTCCCCCCACGCCCAGCGGACGCATCGATCCTGGCCGACCACATCAGAACGTACGCCAAAGCCGGCGCCACCGACTTCCACCTGTACCACGCAGGCCTGGCCTCCCCCACCCGCCTGGCAGCCCTAACCGAGGCCCTACGCCAACTCACCTAACCCCAGCCCCCGTGCACCCAGACGCCAATCCCCTAGACACACCACAACCACACCACCAGCCGCCTCCGAAGGCAGACCGGAACATCGACTTCAGTCCGCCCCATGTGCACCAAAGAACAGCCCTGCGCCAGCGACAGCCCATCAGATCAGAAAGCGATTCACCGGGCCGCATATCCGCCGCCCAACCCGGCACCCCCGTACAAGGCCCTGCCCCCTCAAGCCTTGCAACCCCTCAGAGCCCGATGCCCACTGCGAGCCCGATGCCCACTGACGAGGCCGGGTTCCCACTGACGAGGCCGGGTTCCCACTGGCGAGGCCAGTTCCCGCGGGGCTGTGTAGACCCAGCCGACTTCACCTCCAGGTCAGCTCGCCCCCAGGTGAACTCAGCCCCGATGCCGACATCGGCTGAATCGCCCGGTCCCGCAGGCATCCCACCGCCAGCGCACACGAGGCCCCCAACAACCGTCTCGGCGCTTTCGACAACCCGCCCGCCGCACCTGCACGAGTCAGACCACCAGCTCAATCACCAGCACTCAGCGATTACGCCGAACGATGGAAGCGTTGAGAGCCGTCGCGAACAGAGTCCACACCGCATAAGGCAACAGGACAATCCCTGCCACGCGATCGACCTTCATAGCCTGCCGGACGAGCACGACGTTAGAGACGTTGAGCGCCGCTATCTCGGCCAACGCCCACCGAGGCGAACGCGCCCGAAAGAAGATCGCAGACCACGTCGCGTTGAGTGCCAAATTTCCAGCCAGAGCCCGCTCGACCGCCTTCTGCTGCTGCCCGTCCCCCTGAGACAGCGCCCGCGCGCCCCCGAACGCGATGAGCGCATAGAGCGGCGTCCACACCAGTGGGAACGCCTGCGCCGGTGGCTGCCAGCCAGGCTTCCGCAGCCGCCGATACCAACGAGTACGAGGATTCGTTCCGATTGATCCCACGACCGCTGTTACAGCGCTGGCCACACCAGTCCGCAGCAGTGCTTTCTTCATCGTCATCGCCATCGCCATAGCAGTCGCCCCTGCCCCACACGGACCAGACTAAGCAGCATCACCCAAAGCGACCGGATATGGCCAGATCCAATCGACATGTGACCACAGTCATCAGAACCGCCGAACTTAACCGTATTATCTGCGACTATGGCCCTACGCCAAGCGGGAAAATATCAGGCCCCACTGATAATTCCCCGAGTCCTTTCGGCATCACTCGATTCTGCGTCAAGAATACCGGCCAGCCACAGCAGCCCGAACCAGTGTACAAACGCATCAAGAGCCATCACGGGAACTAGCGTCGCTATCGATCATTGAAACCGTTAGACACAGATTCCATCAAGAAGCGCTGCAATCTCCGCCAGGACGACAACCGCCCCTACCGGAACCCCTCGCACCGGCCCGGCCCTCATCTCCCACATCCGCAGCCAACCCCGGCGAACGCTTCCACCACGCGCCTACACTCACACTCCACGCATAACAGGCAAAACGGCCACGACTCAGCTGTCCTCAGGGGCAGTTTTCTTCCCCCCGAAACTCCGGCCAAATCGGACATGCTGGGGCTCCGGGATGAACGGCTCAACACGCAGAAGTACAAACCCACTCCCGCCGCCGACCGCTCGTGCCACAGCACCCCCAACTGCTTGCGACCATGGATAACAGCAAGCGAGACCCGGCCATGAGAGGCCGACGTCTCTCCCGACTACCGCAAAGGTAGGAATGCGTGGACGTGCAGACGGAGATCCTCGGTCTGAAACTGCGTGTTGAGGCTCTGGAGGCGTGCATGATCGCCGACACTGACCGCACGGCAACCGTGAGTATCATCACCGCCCTCCGAACGGACATCGCCGAACTCCGAGCCGACGTAGCCGAAGATTTCGCAGCGTGGGGCGACGAGGTGGCCGGCGTTCGCTGCCAGCTCAACGACTATCTCAAAACTTCGCACTCCGACCTCGTGCGAGCCCTCGACTCACTCCGTTGCGAGATGATCGACCTGGGCATCCGGCTCGACCGCCTGTTGGAAAACGGCGAATCCTAACCGAAATCAGTGCCCTCGACCCCATCGGGGGCACATACTCAAAGCGCCATCACCCAATACATCAATAGGGGCTCTAAAGTCGCAAAGCCGCCAGTCCGACGAACTGCCCCAACCGCCCAGTCATACCAGCGACAGCCAAGCACTACCGATATACCGGTCCCGCAAACCGCATCCGGACTACTACGACATACTGCCTTGCTATCGACATGCCCTAACAACGTCACCCCTCGGCCGCTCATAGCGCGGCAGAGACCAACCCACTCTCGTAGGCAGCAATCACCAATTGCGCCCGATCCCGAGCCTCCAACTTGGCCAGCAGCCGGGTGATGTGCGTCTTCACCGTCGCCAAGCTCACTTGCAAATGCAGAGCGATCTCCCCGTTCGACAATCCACGCGCGATCAGCAGGAGCACCTCGCGCTCCCGCTCCGTGACCCCATCCAGCCCTTTCACCTGGGGAAACACCGGACTACGAGCGAACTGCTCAATCAACCGCCGCGTGACCGTGGGAGCCAGCAGCGCTTCTCCGCCGGCCACAATTCGAATGGCAGCCAGCAGCTCGGCGGGAGGTGTGTCCTTGAGCAAGAACCCGCTCGCCCCTGCGCGCAGAGCATCGTAAACATACGCATCCAAGTCGAACATGGTCACAACCAGAACCCGAGACACCTCTCTGACCTGCCGCGTGGCCTCAATACCGTCCATCTCCGGCATTCGTACATCCATCAGCACCACGTCTGGCTTCTGCCTCAGGGCTACCGCGACCGCCTCCGCCCCGGTGGCCGCCTCTCCGACCACAGCGAGGTCCGGCTCGGAGTCGACCAGCACCTTGAAGCTGCCCCGGAGCAAGGCCTGGTCGTCGGCAATGACCACTCGAATCACGTGACCTCCTCCCCGTACGGCAAGCGTGCGAATACCCGAAATCCTCGTCCAGGCAGACCTCCGGCCTCAAAGGCGCCGCCGTACATCATCACCCGCTCTCGCATGCCGATCAGCCCATGACCGGCCCCTGCAGAGGGCAGAGTTCTCCTGCCCGGTCCGTCATCGACGACTTCGATCCTCACGTCCCTTCCATCACCCAGAACGGAGACCCGGCACCGTGCCGGCGCGGCATGCTTGATCACGTTGGTAAGCGCCTCCTGCACGATCCGGTACACAGCCAGCTCGACCCCCTCAGGCAATCGCGCTACCGAAGACCCGGCGGCCGTGGTAGTGCCACCAATGCCCCCGCCACCAACTCCGTGGTCACCAACGCCCTCGCCGCCAGACACGACACCACTAACAGCTACGCCATCAGCACCAGCGCCTAGGGCGGCGGTGTCAGAAGCCGTGGTACCGAAAGCCGTGGGTCCGGAACCCGTGGGTCCGGAACCCGTGGGTCCGGAAGCCCTGGGCCCAGAAGCCGCGGGGCCAGCTGGTGCACCGTTGGCCCGTACACCCTCGGCCCCTCCACCGTCACCTGAAGCGCCGTCTCCACCAGCGCCACGAGCCGTACTGTCATCAGTCACAGAGCCACCAGCCGTGGCACCGCTCATGCCGTTACGGCCCGCGCCATTACGACGGCCCGCGCCATTACGCCGCGCACCGCCACGGTCGACGCCATCGATGCCGTTGAGCCGCTCGACGCCCCGGTCATCGTCATCTCGACCGGCAGCACCTCGACCTGAAGCATCTCGACCGACAAGCTCATCGCCACCGACGTGCTGTCCATCCGAATCGTCCTGGTCTTCGCTCGGGCTTCCGATCACGCTCCTCTTCCCCGTGGCAGCGTGGAAGCGCGCCTCGAACTGCACCTCAATTCCTGCGGACCGAGCTTGTCGGACAAGACCGTCCAGCCCAGCAAGCCCTGGGGACGGGGTTCGATCCGCCGCATCAGAAGTCGATCGCAACATCCCGAGCAAGTGCCGCATCTCGATCAAGGCGCCGCGGCTCGCGGTCTCGATCACGCGTAAGGCGTCCCGCGCTTCCTCCGGCCTGGTCGCGATCACGTGATTCGCCACTCCGGCCTTGACCGCGATCAAGCCCACGTTGTGCGTGACGACATCGTGAAGTTCTCGGGCAATCCGCAGCCGTTCCTGTGTCACCGCCTGCGCAGCCAATCGCTCGGCATTGCGCGCCGCGTACAGTCGGCGCTCGTACACGGCTCTGCCGATCGTCCAGGCGCCGCCTAGCGCTGCGATGCCCATCAACGGCTCGTCGAGGTTCACGACCCATGAGGGGACGGTCTGCGGCGTACCCGCCACCACCAACCCCGCGACGGTGAACAGACTCAGCGACCCGATGGCCGAGACCGGCACCAGGCTGCCGACTCGCTCGTTCAGCGCGACCACGTAGAGCGCGTACGCGGGCGCGAAGTAGGAGAACGTGACGGCGCCCGTGATCTGAGCTACGACCGCGAGCGCCAGTGTGAACAGGAAGACAGGCATCGGCCACACCCTCCGCAACGCCAAGGGCAACCCGAGCCCGAGCGGCAGTGCGACCTTCGCCCACGGCGGAAGGTGCGCCGCAGCGGCCGCGGACGTGAGGAACACGAAGGCGATGACGATCCCCGCCACCAGGTCGAGCATTACCAACTGCCCGCGCCCCAGGCCTCTGGCGAAGAAGGGGCCGCGGTCCTTGCTGCTCACCCTGTCGAGGTTCTCGTCCACGCGAGGAACCGTAGCCGCTGCGGCGGCGTGCGCACATCAACCCGGGGTCTGACCTTGAAGTTCGGACCGTGGTCCGACGCGCTTGCCGCCCGCCGTCCGGCAAGCTTCACGCCGTGATCGAGCTTCAGCACCTCACCAAGCGTTATGGCGGCACTCTCGCCGTCGACAACCTGACCTTCAACGTCGAGCCCGGCCATGTGACCGGTTTCCTGGGCCCCAACGGCGCAGGCAAGTCGACGACGATGCGCCTGATATTGGGCCTGGACGCCCCCGCTTCCGGGCAGGCGCTGATCAACGGCCACCGCTACACCTCGTTGCGCAAGCCTATGCACGAGGTCGGCGCTCTGCTGGACGCCGGCGCGGTGCAGGGTGGCCGCAGTGCCTACAACCACCTGCTCGCCCTGGCCCGCACCAACGACATCGGCCCGAGGCGTGTAGCTCACGTATTGGAGGAGGTGGGCCTGGCTGGTGTGGCGCGAAAACGCGTGGCCGGTTTCTCTCTCGGGATGAAGCAACGGCTGGGCATCGCCGCCGCGCTGCTGGGAGATCCCGGTGTGCTGATGTTCGACGAGCCGGTCAACGGCCTCGACCCTGACGGTGTGCGCTGGATCCGCGACCTCATGCGTTCCCTGGCCGCCGAGGGCCGGACGATCCTGCTGTCCAGCCATCTGATGAGCGAGATGGCCCTCACCGCCGAACGCATCGTCATCATCGGCCGAGGCCGGCTCATCACCGAGGCCACGGTCGCCGACCTGACCAGTCGCTATCCGTCCCTGGAGGACGCCTACATGGCCCTGACGGCCGACAGCATCCAGTACGGAGCAGCCAGATGAGGGCCGCCCTCTCCGCCGAGCGGCTCAAGCCGCGCCCACTGCCCTTCCCTCTGTCAGGTCCTAGGCACGGCGGTCCTCATGGTGGTTCTGGGCCCGGCTTGGACGTTGCACCTCAGCAACCTGGCCGACCACCCTGGGTTCTGCACGCCCCCGAACCCGGAAGAGGGCCTCCTGCCACTCATCCAGATCAACCTGGCGGTCCTGGGCATGCTGGCCGTGCCCAGCGAGTACGTGCTGACATGACTGCACAAGCCCCGGCACAGTCCCGCACGCCACTAGGTTATTCCTGACCAACAACGCTCTCGTCGTCCTGGGGAGCTTCATGTCGGCGAGTGCGGCACTCCTGAGGATCCATGCGCTGAGCCGACGATCGCGGACCGTCCGCTACCTCGTGTTCAACTCGGCCTCCACTCCGACGATCTTCCGATGCTGCTGGCATCTGGGATGTCGGTCACCGCCCTGGCCCTCACCGAGCTGGCCATCGGCACTGCCCTGAGGTCGAAGGCAGACGTCGTCGCCTCCGTCGCGGCGGTGTTCCTCGTCCTCCTGGCATCGTGGCTTCCTTCCCTCGCCCTGGAACACCCGCGTCGCCACATTCCTGCTGCCCAGCCTCATCCCGCAACTGGCCGGCGAACGCCTCTCGATCCGCTTCGGCGGCGGCTTCCTCCCGCCATGGGCCGCCCTCGCCGTCCTCATCGCCTATCCCGACGCCGCCCTTCCCATCGGCCATCACCTGCTTCAGGAGAAGAAACGCATGATCCCCGCGAAAGACCGCCGCTCGGCCCCCTGTACAGCCGCAAACGGCTTCGAGCACCGCACCCGTCTCACCGCCTGCCAGGGAGCGGCGTCATGAGTGTCCTTGCCGCCGAATGGTTGAAAGTCCGCTCAGTCCGATCCACCTACGTGATCCTCGGCATGAGCCTGGGGACCATCCTCCTGGGCCTCGCGCTCGCCGTGATGGCCGCAGGGATGTACGACAGCGCGCCGCTGGACAAGCGCCCGGACGCGCGCATCGCAGATCTTGAAGAAGTCCTGGTGATCGTGCCTCAACTGTGCCTGGGCATCCTGGGCGCGTTGGCCGTGACCTCCGAGTACGCGACGGGGCTCATCAGAACGAGCCTCGCGGTCGTCCCTCGGCGTTGGCCGGTTCTCGGTGCCAAAGCGGCCACCGTCGGCACAGTGGGCCTGATCATCGGTCCGATCGCTGTCTTCGGCACTTACGCCGTGTCCCGGGCGGTGCTCGGCGACCGCTTCTCCGGTGCGTACGCCAGCCCGTTCGTGGACAGGATGCCCGTCCTGGCCGTTCTCAGCCTCACGGTTCCGGTGTTCGCACTGCTCGGGCTCGGTCTGGGCGCTCTGCTCCGCTCCACCGCCGGATCGATCGCGGTCATCGTCGGCCTCGTCTACGTGATTCCGATGATCATCGGCAACATTCCCGAGCCATGGAGTGAACGGCTCGGTTCGGTCATGATCGGCGCCCTCCCCCGGCAGATCACCGGCGACGGCAATGCCTCCTCGGTGTTCGGCTCTCTCCTGTCACCCGCGACCGCCACCACAGTCCTGCTCGCCTATGCGGTCCTGCCCCTCCTCGCCGCCACTTGGGCGATTCGCCGGAGGGACGTCTGACCTGGGCCGGGGCGCCTCTTTGCGGCATATCGAAGCGGACGTCTGAGGTGACGTCGAAGGGAGGTTTTGCATGCACCCACCATCCTCACGGCCGTACCCGCTTCCCAGCGACATGCCTCGGGAAGCGGGCGCGCGCCGCCGTCCAGAGCCGGCGGCGAGCTCGGGGCCGTCCTCCCTACCCGGAACCGCGCACCGCTGCGTTCAGGGCGTTTGGCGCGGCCTTCGGCGTTTCCTGGGATTGCTGTGGACGGCTTGCGCCTGGCGGAAGCCACCTCTCGGAACTATCCAGGCCCCTGGCCAAGGCGTCGTTTCGCTGGTTCTCCGACAGCCGCAGCCGCCGGGGCGTCCCCGTAGGGTTCGGCGAAGGCCTCGGCGATCAGGACAGCATGAGCGACGGAGGAGGGTTCAGCACGCTGAGGTTCGGCCGGCGCTCTCGTACCGGGATGAAAACCTGTCGCTGCTCACGAACAGCAGCGCGAGGGCATTGCCCGCGGAAAGCAGTACCGCGCCGTCGGCCCCAGGCAGCAGAACTGCGCTGCTCACCGCAGGTGATGGGGCCTCAGGTACGGTCGCCTACGATGCCTGCACAGCCGTGACCAACGGTGGCAGAGCCGCTGTGTCGTCCGCCGGTCTCGACGGCACACCTCCATCAGCACTGGATGGTGGCGAAGGCCTGCCCTCGGTACGGCAAGGGCGAGTGACGTCCGTACGACAGAGGCGTAGGTCGTCGCTGCGGCAGAATCGAGTGGCGTCAGTGCGGCGGACGAGGGTGACGTCAGTGCGGCGAAAGCGGATGACCTCGGTACGGCAGACGAGAGTGACGTCTGCCGTACCGACAGGGTGGTCAGACTTCGACCACCACAGGAATGATCATCGGCCGGCGCCGGTAGGTGTCGCTCACCCAGCGTCCCACCGTACGCCGGACCACGCGGCGGATCTCCTGCATGTCCACCACGCCATCGGCGGCCTTCTCCTCGAGCGCCCGCTCGATCTGCGGGATGAACTCGTCGAACTGCGCAGGATCGATACCCGAGCCGCGAGCGTGGATCTCGGGGCCGGCGGTGAGTTTGCCGGTGGCCGAATCGACGACCACGACCACGGAGATGAATCCCTCGTCGCCGAGAATCCTGCGGTCCTTGAGCGAGGTGTCGGTGATCTCTCCCACGGAGGTGCCGTCCACGTACACGTAGCCGGCATGCACCGCGCCGGCGATCCTCGCCCTGCCGTCGACCAGGTCGACCACGACCCCGTCCTCGGCGATGACGATGTGGTCGTCGGGAACGCCGGTGAGGGCGGCCAGCTTGGCGTGAGCGCGCAGGTGGCGCCACTCCCCGTGCACGGGCATGAAGTTCGAGGGGCGGGTCAGGTTCAGCACGTACAGGAGCTCGCCGGCGGCCGCATGGCCGGAGACGTGCACCTTCGCGTTGCCCTTGTGAATGACCCGGGCGCCCCACCTGGTCAGCCCGTTGATCACCTTGTTGACCGCTGTCTCGTTCCCGGGCACGAGCGAGGAGGCCAGCAGCACGGTGTCACCCTGGGCGATGCGGATCGGGTGATCGCGATTGGCCATCCGCGACAACGCCGCCATGGGCTCGCCCTGCGAACCGGTGCAGATGAGCACCACGTCCTGCGGCGGCCACTCCTCGATGTCCCGGGAGTCGACGATCAGCTCCGGTGGCACCTTGAGGTAGCCGAGGTCGCGGGCCACGCCCATGTTGCGCACCATGGATCGGCCGACCAGGGCGACCTTGCGGCCGTGCTTGGCGGCGGCGTCCATGACCTGCTGGATGCGGTGCACGTGAGAGGCGAAGCTGGCGACGATGACTCGTTGCTCGGAGGTGCGGATCACCTCGTCGATGACCGGCGCGATCTCTCGCTCACTGGTGACGAATCCGGGCACCTCGGCGTTGGTGGAGTCGGACATCAGCAGGTCGACGCCCTCACTGCCGAGCCTGGCGAAGCCGCCGAGGTCGGTGAGCCGGCCATCGCTCGGCAGCTGGTCCATGCGGAAGTCGCCGGTGTGCAGGACGATGCCGGCCGGTGTCCTGATCGCCACGGCCAGTGCGTCCGGGATCGAATGGTTGACCGCGAGGAACTCGCAGTCGAATGGCCCGAAGACGTGCCGTTCGCCTTCGACGACCTCCAGCTTGTTCGGCTGGATCCGGTGCTCGCTGAGTTTGGCCTCGATCAGGGCCAGAGTGAGCTTGGAACCGATCAGAGGGATGTTGCGTCGTTCGCGCAACAGGTACGGCACCGCCCCGATGTGGTCCTCGTGGGCGTGTGTCAGCACCATGGCCTCGATGTCGTCGAGGCGGTCCCTGATGTACTCGAAGTCGGGCAGGATGAGGTCGACGCCCGGCTGGTCGGGTTCGGGGAACAAGACCCCGCAGTCGACGATCAGCAGGCGGCCGTCGTATTCGAACACGGCCATGTTGCGGCCGATCTCTCCCAGCCCGCCGAGCGCGACGATGCGCAGGCCGCCTTCAGGCAGCGCCGGCGGGGGGCCAAGCTCAGGATGCGGATGGCTCATGCATGGCCCCCACTATCAAATGGTCTGTACAAAACTGCCAGTTCCTCCCCGTTCCTATACGTCTGTCAACTTCACCCCGCCGGCCACCAGGCAAGCACGCAGCTCGGCGATTTGCTGTTCTGTGGCGTCCACGAGCGGCAGCCGTACCGGGCCCACCGGCACGCCGACCATGCTCAGTGCCGCCTTTGCCATGATCGCGCCACCCGCGCGCAGCATGATGCCGTCCACCACGGGCGCGACCTGGGTGTGAACGGCCAGCGCTCCGGTGATGTCACCGCTCTTGTGCAGGCGGATCATCCGTGCCAGCTCGGCACCCACCACGTGTCCCACCACGCTGACGAACCCGGCAGCGCCGAGCGAGAGCCAGGCGAGGTTGAGCAGATCGTCGCCGGAGTAGAAGGCGAGATCGGTCGCCGTCATCACCTGGCTGGCGGCGAACAGGTCGCCCTTGGCGTCCTTCACGGCCACGATGCGCTCGTGTTGCGCGAGCCGGATGAGCGTCTCCGTCTTGATCGGCACACCGCTGCGGCCCGGGATGTCATAGAGCATCACGGGAAGGTCGGTCGCGTCGGCGACGGCGGTGAAGTGCCGGTAGAGCCCTTCCTGCGGAGGCTTGTTGTAGTAAGGCGTCACCACGAGCAACCCGTGCGCACCGGCGCGGGCTGCCTGTTTGGCAAGCTCGACGCTGTGGCGGGTGTCGTTCGTGCCCGCTCCCGCCACCACGGCCGCGCGGTCGCCGACCGCGTCGAGGACGGCGCTGACGATGCGCTGCTTCTCCTCGTCCGAGGTGGTGGGGGATTCCCCGGTCGTCCCGTTGACGATCAAACCGTCGTTGCGCTGCTCGTCCACCAGGTAGGTGGCGAGCCGACGCACAGCACCGTAATCGACTTCGCCGTCCGCGGTGAACGGCGTGACCATGGCGGTCAGCATGCGGCCGAAGGGCGCATCGGTGGTTCCAGTTGGCGATGCCATAGTGCGAACGCTACCTGGATTCGGAAATCCATTGGACGCCGCCACCCCGCTTTGCCTGCCTGGAACCGCTTTTTGCCCGCTTTCGCGGGCATTTCAGCGGACGCTCCCCCGAGGCTCGGCTCACAAACCACCCGGCTCGGGCAATCCGCTCCTGACTCCGTACGAACCGGGCTACCCCAACAGGTCGATCCACTATCCCGACCGGTCCGTCCAAGGGTTGCCGTAGCGCCGGACGTCGGCCGCCCCCTCATAAAGGTGCGCCGGCGGCGGGTCGCACCTTCCCGGGGCCGCGTTGCACTGCATCGGGCCGCGCCGGACCGCTCTGCGCCGTCGTCGCGCCGGGCCCTGGTGGGCCGGACCAGCCTTGGCCGAGCTGCGCGCGGTCGGGCTGCGCGCGGTCGGGCTGGGCCGTGGTCGGGCTGGGCCGTAGTCGGGCGGCCGTAGTCGGAGGGCCGTAGTCGGAGGGCCGTAGTCGGAGGGCCGTGGTCGAGCTGGGCTGGGCCGCTTTGGCCGGGCAGGGTTGAGCTGGGCTGGGCCGCGCCCTATTTGGGCCGGGCTGCAGCGCGCCGGGACGGGCCGATCGCGCTGCGCTGCTGTCGGGCTGGCGGACCGGGCCGCACTGACCGGGCCGGGGCTGCGCCCCGTTTGGGCCGGGCCTGCACCGTGCCGTGCGGTGCCGTGCCTGACTCTACCGAGCTAGGCCGGGATGTACCGGGTGGAGCCGGCTGGGCCGAAATGAGCCGGGGTCGGCCGGGCTGCACCGCGCCGTGCCGGACTGTACCGTGCTGGGCTGGGCTGAGCCGGGGTCGGCCGGGCTGCACCGCGCCGGGGCTGGGGTACCGCGCGGGCCGGGCGACGGCGTTGGTGTTGCGCGAGTTCCAGGACAAGCCTGTTCCACCCCCCTTCGATCGCCCCTCCACGAAGAGAGCCGGTCTCATGTCCTGGCCTCGCATCTCCGACCTGTGAACGGGCCGTGCAGGCCGCCCGTCGGCATCAGCCGCCTGTGCGTCCCGTGGAGAGGCCATAGACCAGCCTCGCGGGCCTCCTCAATGCCCCGGCTCAGCTCCACCCCTCCGACCTCGCCCCAAAATCCCGAAGGGCGCCTCGGATGCCAGCCTGAAACATGTCCCCGATCCTGGCTTACGTCTCGTCCGGCTTGCACCGTCTATACAGATGGATGTCCGATGCGGACAGTCCCTCCTCGGCATCGCACAGGCACCAGGAAGGACGTTGCGCAGGCTGAACGTCACCGGCCCGGGCTTCACGGAGAGTCATATGGGTGCAGTTGGAGCAAACAAGGACGAATCAGGCTTCTCAGGCAATGCTCTCTCGACCAGGAGATCGAGTCGAACGCTTCCCCTCTTCATACGAACGAGGAGGACATGTCGGGACCAGAACATTACCGCGGGCCGTTCGGCGCAGACGGTTGCCGGGCCGGTCGTTGAGCAGGTAGTCGTCGCGTTCCACGAGGTCACAGCAGGTTGCGCCGATCAGCCAGACAAGACGAGCAATGGAAGAGGCCGCCGATATGTGCTCGGGGGTACACACATCGACGACCTCTACCGGAGAATCGGGAGCCCTTACGGCTGCGTTACAGACTTTCTCCGATAATTTTCCGCCATCGCAAAGTTGGGGCTCCAGCAGCCTTCGATGACGGTCGGTTACCTGCCGAATACGGCAACATGGGGCATCGCCTCACACGAACCCCCCAGGGATGGACTAGTGGCCACCTCAGATCCGGTCTACCTGCGTGTCGTCGAAGACATTCGGCGACAGATCACCGACGGCACCCTTCCCCCCGGTGCGCCCATTCCGTCGCGGGCGCAGTTGACCCGCAAATACGGGGTGGGCGAGACAGCCGCTCGTCATGCGCTGCGTGTGCTCGCGAGCGAGGGTCTCATCATCGGCCGCGTCGGCTCTGGCCATTACGTCAGGGAACGCCCCGTTCTGACCCCGCTCCACCGTTGGCGTTACCTCGACCATCCGGCCCCGATAGCGGCCGATCTGCAGTCTCAGGGCAGACGCGTGACCTGGGAATGGCACAGCGAACCGGCCGAGGCGGGGCCCGAGATCGCTCGGCGCCTCCGCATCAGGGAGACCACGACGCTGACCAAGACGCACTACGTCTTCCGCGGCGACGGCAGACCGCTCCAGATCGCCACCTCGTACGAACCGATGGACTTCGCGCCGCATACCGAGGAGGAGCGGCGCAGTCTGTTCGCGAGGCTGTACGCACACGGCATCAAGGTCACCGAGGTCGTCGAGAGCGTCAGCACCCGCGTTCCCCGCCCAGCCGAGAGCGACGCACTTGACCTGTCGGCGGGGGTGCACGTGCTGCACGTGGAGCGTACGCATTGGGCGGGCGATCGTCCCGTTGAGACGAGCGACATCGTCATTCCCGGGGACCGGTTCCGGGTGACGTACAGCATGCCTGCGTAGGAGCTGCTCAGCCGACCCCCGGGAAAGGCTCCGGGCGAGCCCCACCATTTCCTCGCCCGGAGCCTTCCACCATCCATACTCCGCATCAGTACGTCGAAGCCCAAGGCGAGCAAGGCAGTCATCACCCCCACCCCGCCTATTCGTCGCTTGTGATGTCGCAGCGCCGAGGACGCTCTTCGTCGGCGAGTGTCGGCGGCGCGACATGCCCGCGGGTCTCAGCTTCCGCTGTAGACGGTTGATTGCCGCGCCGGCGGGAGGGGCGCCCATGCGCTCGCCAGGGGTTCCGCGGCGCGAGGTCGCGTCGCCGTGCCTCCGTGAGCGGCAGGTCACGGAGTTGAAGCTGGCTGCGGTCACACCCTCCGCCCGCAACCAGAGCTCGGGTACGGGGGGGCAGGAAGAGGTCCGTCTGTCCGGCTGCGCGAGTTGCGTGACCTGATCGAGGCGGACGGTCGGGTGGCGAGTGCCTGCCCGCAGGGAAACCCGGCAGTGCTGAGACAGCAGTAAGACTTCCGGTTGAGGCATCGGCTTTCGGTCGACTGCCGTCTTGTCGTGAGCCTCCGCCCATGCGCGACCGTTTCTGCGCACGTTCGTCGTGACCAGCGCTCTCCGGGATGAGAGGGCGTGCTGCTGTACAACGCTCGGGTCGTCTGATCCGAGCAACACAACTTCGTGCTCCCCACCATAGACGAGATCACCCAAACTGTGGGCAGTCGGGCCACCTCGCGAGAATTGGCGATAAATCCCGATAAGGCACAGCAGCAGCAATCATCTACGTCTCGGAAGTAAGCGTTGTGTGCTCGTTGCGAAGCCAGCCCGGCATTTAGCCGCTTTACCCGAAATCTCTGCCGGTAGGCGATTAACGACTAGCAGAAGCAGACCGGGAATTGTCGGCCGTCGTTGATAAAACAGTCGCGGAGGTTGCCGATGCGTCTCAAAGACTTGTCCAAGCAAGACCGGCCCCGCGAACGCCTTATGTCCAGGGGTGCGAATGCCCTGGCGGACCGGGAGCTGCTGGCCGTGCTCCTCGGCTCGGGGTTCCGCGGCTCCAGCGCCCTGGATCTGGCCTCACAAGTCATCGATCACTGTGGAGACCTCGACAGGCTGGGCCGTTCCGACCCGCATCGGCTGCTCACCGTACCGGGCATCGGCCCCGCCAAGGCGGCAAGAGTCGCGGCCGCCTTCCACCTCGCCCGGCGGGCCGAGGCCGAACCTGAGCGCGAACGCATCACCAGCACCACCGAACTGGCCGGCCATTGCGCCCCTCTCCTCCGCGGACACACACAGGAACGCCTGGTCATGGTCGTGTGTGACACGGGCGGACGGGTGCTGAAACGGTCCGTCGTCACCGAAGGCGGCGCCGATCACACGGCGATGCCGGTTCGCGAGATGATCATTGAGGTGCTCACCACGGGCGGCGCGATGTTCGGCCTCGCGCACAACCATCCAAGCGGCTCCCTGGATCCGAGCAACGCCGATCTGGAAGCGACCGCCCGTCTCGTCGAGGCTGCCGAAACAGTCGGATTGCGACTGCTTGACCACCTGATCATCACGGACACCGCTTGGCGGCGAATCCCCACGTAAATGCCGTCCACTCGCCCACCGAACGCCAAAGGGAATCATCTTGTGTATAGCGTCGATCAGCCGTTGTCCAAGCTCGGCCCATGAGAATCTAATGCCGCGGGTAGGCCGTTATGGACGTCAGCCGGCCAGTGCTCGTCGTGGGTGTGGTCCTCCGCCTCCTGGGGCGAGGGTCATATCCATGCTTCCGCGCCGATCTCAGGCGAAGCGTTCTCGGTCGCGTCGATGGTTTTCTGACCGGGGCGTTCCGCCTGGGGTTGCGGCGCGAAGGCGCGCAGCGCGTGAAGGATGGCGTCTTCACGTGCGCCCGGCAGAGGTGCCCGTATTCCGGGTCCGCGGCTTCGGCTTGGAATACGGGCCCTCTGCCAACACCTACCGGTCAGCGCCGGCAGGCCTCTTTCGTCAGTGCCGGCAGCAAAGAACCCAGTACGATCCCAGCCTCCGATAGGGCGATATTCACCTCGGCGGCGTCGGTCCTCGCCAGTCAGCGGGGCCGGTGCTGTCGGACCTGCACTGGGTGGAATCTCGTGGCGGCTTGCTCTTGGTGACGTCCCTTTGAGGGGAGGACGTGATCGCGAGTAGCGTCGACGAAGCTCCACCGAACGTTGAGGTACTTTTCCAGGCGATCTCCAGCACTGCGGCTGTGCCGGGTCTCGTGGTCGTGGGCATGGCCGACGGCAGGTGCGGTGCAGAGGGAACACCTGCCGTGTACGGGACAGGTGAGCGGAGTTCACCTGTCCGCTCAACGGGCGCGGTCGTACCCGCGGCCGTGGAACACGACATCCTGAGCACCTTGATATCCCTGATACGGATGTCGTGTCAGACCCGGCTCGGCGGCGGCAGGCGAGCCGGGAAGCGGGGATTCCGTTCGAGATGACCCAGAAGTTCAGTCAGGCAGGGACCTTGGGCCGTTCGGGAGGCCCGGGTTCTTCACGGGCATAGCGGTTCACAGGGTGCAGGGTGCGCACTTGCGTGGTTCCGAACGGTGGGGTCATCTCGATTCGGGCGTAGATGATGCCGGCGCAAGATGCCGAGGTGGCGCAAGAGGTCGAGGCAAAGGTCGACGCGTAGATTTCGACACAAAGGTTCTCGGGGCAAAAGGTTTTCGGTGCCAAAGGTGTCAGTTGATACACAATGATCTGGTGTCGGGGGCGGGTTTTTGGGTCTGATGCGGGGATAAGTTAGGTCATTCCGCCGTGCAGAAGCCGCATCCATATCGTCTTTACGGCGACAGGTCTGAATCGGGGGCTCTCATCGATCAGGGTGCTTCCGCCGCCTCTGCGCGTTCTGCGGATGAAGAAGAGGCCGCCGGCTTGGCAGAGCTCGTAGGAGACGAGCTGGCAGGTACACGTGTAGTCGCGCACGCGTACGCGTTCCATGAGTGGACGAGGGGGTGCCCAATGCAGAGCGGCGTGGCCGGGGAGGGGGCGAGGGACATGAGCGGCGAGACAGGTGACTCGCGGCGCGAGGGCGAGCTCGGTCATGACCAAATAGTACGTCTAGTTGTATCTTCTCATGGAAGCAGTAAGGAGCATCTGTCTAAACGGACAGCATGATATGCCAGGTCTTGTACCTCTTCGCCTATGTTTCCTGTGTGCTCGACTACGACGGCGACACCCACATCTACCTCCAGATCGCCGACATCATCCGGCGGCGCGTTGCCGGGCTCTCCTCCGGACATCCGGTGCCCAGCGAGGCCGACATCCAGCAGGAGTTCGGCGTGGCGAGGACCACGGCCAGGCGGGCGATTCACGTTCTGCGCGAAGAGGGTCTTGTCTATACCGTTCAGGGCGAAGGGGCGTTCGTCGGCACACCCGACGAAGCTCCTCGCAAGAAGCGAAAAGTACCGCTGTACCAGCAGATAGCCTCGGACATCGCGGAACAGATCAAGTCAGGTGAGTTCAGCCCACGGCGTCCTATCCCGGGCGAGGCTGCCTTGGTGAGCCAGTACGGCGTCGCTCGTGAGACTGTGCGACGGGCCATGGCGCTCCTGCGAGAGCAGGGCTGGATTTACACCGTTGCGCAGCGTGGCAGTTATGTCTCACCGAAAGAGTCGTGGCCCCAGGCTTGATCTCACTCAACTGCTCGTATCGAGACGTCTACGCTGGGAACGTGCTCGACCGTGACGGGCCTGTCCCGCTCTACATCCAGGTCGCCGAGATCATCGAGGAATGGATCGCCAGCGGTGAGCTGACGCATGGCGACGCCGTGCCGAGTGAGGCCGCCATGGAGGTGGAGTTCGAGATCGCGCGCACCACGGCTCGCAACGTGGCGCGGGAGCTTCGCAGGCGCCGGCTGGTCCACACCGTTCGGGGAGAGGGCACGTTCGTGGGGCCGCCCGGGGTGCCGTTGCGGAAGCGTTCGAGGGCCATCTACGTGCGGATCGCGGACGAGATCGTGCTGCGGATTCGGAGGGGTGAGCTGCGGCCCCACCGGGCGATTCCGAGCGAGGAGTCGTTGATGCGGCGGCATGGGGTTGCCAAGGTCACGGCGCGCAAGGCTGTGGCAAGGCTGCGGGAGTGTGGCTGGGTGTTCACGGTGCCGCAGCACGGGACCTTCGTTTCGGCCCGGGAGGAGTGGCCGGTCGAATGGCGCTGATCGTCCAGCAGTGGTCGTCTAGCGCTGGCAGTCGTCGGTCCGGCTCGGGGTCACGTCCACGGACGTGGTGTATGAATCAAGCTTCGCGTGATCCTGTTTCTGCAGGTTAAGCGGTAAGTGTCTGCGGGAGCGGGTTCTGGGCCGGTGTGTCGCTTGCGATGAGCCGGACGCGGGC